>JAPLBX010000069.1 GCA_026392535.1 Actinomycetota bacterium | reverse complement strand
ACTGATCTGCTTAAGAATTTAATCGAAGGAGGTAGTAACAGTCCAAGAGCAATTGAAAGCTCGGCCACTCCACTCAAATAGGTCCAAAAGCGTGGATCGCCCGGAATGAAGCTAGGAACGATTTCATCAAGGGCATTTGGAAAAATGAAATGGCCAATACCTGTGAATGTTAGAAATATCCCCATTCCTAAACCTGCACGATTCAAATTCTTCATAAATCAACTCTATTGGGCAAACTAGCCCTATGAACCCAACTGAGAAGCAAATTGAATGGATGGCTCAGGCACTTGAGCAAGCGTCAAAATGTTTAGCTACTAACGATGTTCCAGTTGGCGCGATTGTTGTGGATGAGAATGGGAAAACCGTCGGGGTTGGCCGAAATCAACGTGAAGAACTAAATAATCCCTTGGCGCATGCGGAAATTCAGGCATTGCAAAATGCTGCAGAAAATCTTGGAAACTGGCGACTTGATAGTTGCACACTTGTTGTGACGCTTGAACCTTGCACTATGTGTGCCGGCGCAATTGTTAACTCGCGAATAAAGCAAGTTGTCTTCGGAGCAGATGAACCAAAGACAGGTGCCGTCGGTTCATTGTTCGACGTGATTCGAGATCGCAGGCTTACTCATCAACCCGAAGTAATCGCGGGCGTCCTTGCTGAAGAATCAGCAGAACTTCTACGCAGCTTTTTCGCAGATAAACGAAACGACTAAAGTTCTACACGGTGACGTGTCCGAGTGGCCGAAGGTGCGCGTCTCGAAAGCGTGTGTAGGTTCATCCCTACCGTGGGTTCAAATCCCACCGTCACCGCCAAATGAAGAAACCCCCTTGTGGGGTTTATTTATTGGTAGAGAAAGTGCCCGGGATTTGGGAGGAAGTTGCGAAGCAACTTACGGCTCCCACCGATCAACCGCCAAAGTTTTCAAACATTAACTTTGTGGGACGTGTTTCACAAAAATAACTACGCGTCTATTCAGTTCTTGATGCGTCCAGCTGATGTGCCGGGTTGGGCCGAAGATTCGCAAATGAAAATCTGCAACCACCCCACGCTTCTTTAGGAAGGCTCTGACAGCTTCAGCACGATGTCGAGCCAAAATCATGTTGTTATTGAAAATGTAGTTGTTCCATGATGCTGCAGTTTGAGTAAAGCCCAAAAGTCGAACGATTTCGCCATCGTGAATTGTTCGAGCAAGTTTTCGCAAAACTACTTTTGCATGATCATTCAAGTTGGATGACCGGTATCCAAAGTGGACAAGTTCATACTGTGTGGAATTAATTTTGGTTGGTTCAGAAAGGCCTGGCTCGCTTTGGCCTAATTGATTGTTGGCTAAGACCATAAAAACATAGGTAACAGTTGGTTCGAGATTTTTGATAACGCATTCAAGCTCGGTGGTTGTTGAACAGCTAAACCCACCAATATTTGTAGCCACGGTGTAACTGGTAATCGGGAAGCCACCATCAGATAGGGGCAAAGACCACATAACTTTTACTGTGGTTTTATTCTCAGCAATTTGCACATTTAAAGGCAAACTTGGAATCGTATCGTCAGCAGCGACAACTGGGCTAAAGGAGGAAAATAGCAATACTGCAATTACTGATACTGCGATTGCTATTTTTCCATTTGTAGTCATAACTAATTTTAATACTGGTCAGCCATCGTGGCCAGGGTATTAGGTAACCGGAATTAACAACCCGGTCCACTTGGAGAAGCTTCTGGACGGGCAAGTTCTTCGTTTGCATCACGATTGGTGCGGATTTCTTCAAATCCTTGACCGACCAAAACATCTACAGAGCCATCGGATCTGTCATCCATGACCAGTTTTGAGTTGTTGATGTATGCCGCGATGAAAGCAGCAGCATTCTTTCCATTGTTACCGTAGTGGATCTCAGCGGTAATTGAAATCTCGCGTTGGTCATAGTTTCCAACTTCTGCGATTTTGAATCCTCTCACGCCTAAAACTTCAGCCGTTATTCCAGCCATTCCAACTCTTCGTGATGCGTTATAAACATTTATTGTGAAAGATTTTTTGGCTGGTACGTAATCCTTGGGGAAAACGGCCAAGGTGATGCAAGCAACCGGTTCTTCGCCATCTACCAAAACTGCTTTTGGCACATGGCTAAACCAACCAGTGCCGAAACCAATGATAAAAACGCCGAGCACAACTGCAGACACTTGCGCAATGCGCTTACGTCGTTCGAGGCGTTTGCCGCGAAAACTTATCTCTTGCATTTTCACCCTACTTTCCGGTGGCGGAGGATGCGGGATTCGAACCCGCGAGGGCGTTAACCCAACACGCTTTCCAAGCGTGCGCCATAGGCCACTAGGCGAAACCTCCGTGGCGAAGGATAGTGACGCAACTGAGAGGCGATTTCCACGCTAGATGCGGACTATCAAAGCGGGCGAAGAGTTCTTAGACTTGACCTAGACCCCTCGTGCGACGACACCTCGCCCAACTCCCCCAGGGCCGGAAGGCAGCAAGGGCAAGCAAGCTCTGTTGGGTGTGCGGGGGGTCCCAAATTCGCACAGTACGAGTCACTAAACAGGATTAGGTTCACCACGTGTCATTAGCGCTTTATAGAACATACAGACCAGGCAAATTTGCTGACGTTATTGGTCAAGATCACGTAACTGAACCTTTGAAACGTGCACTGGCCAGTGACCGAACTCACCACGCGTATTTGTTCTCAGGACCACGCGGTTGTGGCAAGACTTCTAGTGCTCGCATTCTTGCGCGTTCTTTGAACTGTGCAAACGGACCAACTGCTGAGCCTTGTGAAACCTGCCCATCTTGCATTGATCTCGCGCCCAACGGAAATGGTTCTCTTGACGTAATCGAATTGGATGCGGCTTCAAATCGCGGTATTGACCAAGCTCGCGAATTACGCGAACAAGCTATGTATGCACCAGCTGGTTCTCGTTTCCGTATTTACATCATTGACGAAGCACACCAATTAACAACTGAAGCTGCAAATGCACTTTTGAAACTTGTTGAAGAACCACCGGCACATTTGCGTTTTATTTTTGCAACTACAGAACCAGAAAAACTTCTAGCGACAATTCGTTCGCGCACCCACCACTATCCATTCCGACTTGTGCCAACATCAATTTTGCAGGAACATCTTGCAAAAGTTTGTGCAGCAGAAAATGTTGCGGCAGATCCGAATGCATTGGCTTTGGCCGCAAAAGCGGGAGCTGGTTCGGTTCGCGATGCATTGAGCGTGCTCGGGCAATTAGTTGGTGGTGCCGGAAAAGATGGCATCACGTATGAGGACGCTGTTACTCAACTTGGTTTCACATCTGATGCATTAATTGATGATGTTTTCAATGCCCTTTTAAATGAAGATGGGGCTACTCTTTTTAAAGTAATCGATAACGTGGTCTCAAGCGGCCACGATCCACGCCGATTCGCGACAGATTTACTTGAGCGCTTGCGAGACCTAATTATTTTGAATGCTGCCCCAGAAGCTGCCGAACATGGATTAATTCACCAAGCAGCTGACCGAATCGAAACTTTGAAGCAACAAGCCAATTCACTTGGCGGACCAGCTTTAACTCGGGCTGCCGAGATTGTTTCAAATGGCATCACCGCTTTAAGAGGTGCAACAACTCCGAGATTGCATTTGGAATTACTTGCATCTAGATTGCTAGTTAATTCACGTGAATCAGATAGCGCTGCAATCTTGGCTCGACTCGATGGACTAGAACGCAAAGTTTCACAAGGAATTGCTGTTGCTGCTTCAAATGCACCTAGTGTCACGCCAGCGCCTGCACCTAAAGCTTCTCCACCACCAAAACTCTCTGAAGTTGCTCCAGCCACAAAAGCAATTGCGAAGAAAAATTCACCACAAGATCCAGTAGTTCAGGAATCCGAATTGGCTGAATCAGCATCAACTGAATCCTTATCAGCTGATTCAGCTGTGCAAGATTCTGCAGAGGCAGAGGTAGCAGCGGGAAAAGTAAAAGAAGTTGCAAAACAAGAATCAGCCAAAGAAACAAAACAAAAAGCAGCGAAAGAAGAATTGCAAGCAACTCCTGAGACAGCACCAGCTGCTGCTGGAGATGTTTCCCTCGAATCACTCAAAGGTCTTTGGACAACAGTCCTAAACACGCTTCGGGACATGGAAGGTGGTGGCCGGGTTGCTTGGTCAGTTGCAGTTGCAGGTTTCCCAACCGCGGTTGCTGGAAATCAAGTAACCATAACTTTCGGCAACGTGGGTCCAATCGATATTGCAAATAAGCGTGGTGTAGACAAGTTGCTAGCCACTGCAATTCAACAAGTTTTCAGTGCAAAAGTTTCAATTGTGCTTGAACACGTTGAAGGCTTTGCAGCACCTGAACCAAAAACCAGCGCACCAGATATTTCGCCAAAACCAGTTGCTAAAGCACAACCTGTTGAAGTAGAACCAAAACCAGTTGGCGCAGCTGAATCACCTGAAGAATCAGATGATGATCCAGTTTTAGATTTGGCAACTGGCACTGAACTTGTGCAAAAAATGTTCGGTGGAAAAGTCATTGATGAATATGACGAAAAGAAAAAGCGCTGATGTACGAAGGTATTCTTCAAGATCTAATTGATGAACTTGGAAAACTTCCTGGGGTTGGTCCAAAGATGGCTCAACGAATTGCGGTTCATATTTTGCAATCCGATCCAGAAACGCCAAAGAAGCTTGCGGAACTGTTATTAATTTTGCAAGACCGGGTTAATTTCTGTGAGATGTGCGGAACAGTTTCTGAAGAAGCTCAATGTCGTATTTGCCGCGACCCGCGTCGCGATGTTTCACAAATCTGTGTAGTTGAAGAGTCAAAAGATGTCATTGCGATTGAACGAAGTCGCGAATTCAATGGTCGTTATCACGTGCTCGGTGGCTCGATTAATCCATCACAGGACATCGGACCAGGTCAGCTAAGAATTAAAGAACTAATCACCAGGCTTCAAGATGGGGCAGTGCAGGAAGTCATCATTGCCACTGATCCCGATATGGAAGGTGAAGCCACCTCCACATACCTAGCGCGCCACCTAGGTCCGTTAGGCGTGACTGTGTCTCGAATTGCTACCGGTCTGCAGATGGGTGGCGACCTTGAATATGCCGACGAAGTGACCATTGGACGGGCACTTTCAGGTCGAAGAATCATCAGTCAGGGTGGAATCTCATAATCTGAGATTTTTAAGCGTCTCAGTATTTGGAATAATCTACCTTTTCGCCATCTGTACTGCCAAACTTGCTCCCTAACCAATTCGTTTTTGAGTTTAAAGGGTTCAAATGGGATTAGTAGTCCAGAAATATGGCGGCTCCTCAGTCGCTGATGCCGCCTCTATCAAGCGGGTGGCGCAGCGGATTGTTGAGACCAAGAAGGCTGGCAATCAAGTGGTTGTGGTCGTATCTGCAATGGGCGACACCACCGATGAACTGATTGATCTAGCCAACCAAGTTTCACCACTTCCAGCGCCACGCGAATTGGATATGTTGTTAACTGCAGGCGAACGCATCTCAATGGCACTAGTAGCAATGGCTGTTGGCCAACTTGGATTTGAAGCTCGATCATTTACTGGTTCACAAGCAGGAGTGATTACCGACTCGGTTCACGGAAAAGCGCGAATCATCGACGTAACTCCTGGCCGAATTAAATCTGCAATCGACGAAGGTGCAATCGCAATCGTCGCAGGTTTTCAAGGAGTAAGCCAAAACTCAAAAGACATTACAACTTTAGGTCGTGGTGGATCTGACACAACTGCAGTTGCGTTAGCCGCAGCACTTGAAGCTGATGTTTGTGAAATCTATACAGATGTTGATGGAGTGTTTTCTGCAGACCCACGCATTGTTCCAAGTGCGCGCAAACTCGCTGCAATCTCTTATGAAGAAATGTTGGAGATGGCTGCAAGCGGTGCAAAAGTTTTACATCTTCGTTGCGTGGAATATGCGCGCAGATTCGATTTACCAATTCACGTCCGGTCATCATTTTCAAATAATCAAGGTACTTGGGTAATCAAGGAACGTCCCGTAGGAGACGATATGGAACAAGCAATCATCGCAGGCGTTGCACACGATCGCAGCGAAGCAAAAATCACAGTCGTAGGCGTGCCTGACCGACCAGGTGTTGCTGCTGCAATCTTCCAAACAATTGCAGATGCACAAATCAACATCGACATGATTGTGCAAAACGTATCTGCAGCTGCCACTGGTTTAACAGACATCTCATTTACTTTGCCAAAAGCCGAAGGTAAAGACGCAACCAATGCCTTGCAACGTGTGCAAAAGGAAATTGGATTCCAGAGCCTATTGTTTGACGACACCATCGGCAAGGTTTCTCTAGTTGGTGCTGGCATGCGCTCCCACCCAGGAGTTTCTGCAACCTTTTTCGCAGCTCTTGCAGAAGCAAACGTAAATATTGAAATGATTACCACTTCAGAAATCAGACTCAGTGTCGTTGTCCGAGAAAAAGACTTAGACAATGCGGTTCGTTCCATTCACACCGCATTCGGCTTAGACGACTCAAACAACGAAGCTGTTGTTTACGGCGGAACTGGTCGATAGATATGTCCCGCGAAATCACTGTTGCAGTAGTTGGCGCCACCGGTCAGGTGGGCAACGTAATGCGCGAACTTTTAGATCAACGTAAATTCCCGTTGACCAAAATCCGTTTTCTCGCATCCGCTCGATCAGCTGGAAAAACATTGCCTTGGCGCGGGCAAGAAATTTTGATTGAGGATGCAGCAACCGCAGATTTGAGTGGCATCGACATTGCAATCTTTTCGGCTGGTGGCGCAACTTCAAAAGCACTTGCGCCAAAATTCGCAGCAGCAGGTGCAATCGTGATTGATAACTCGTCTGCCTGGCGCATGAACCCAGATGTGCCATTGATTGTGAGTGAAGTCAATCCAGAAGCGATTAAAGATGCAAAAATCGGCATCATCGCAAATCCAAACTGCACCACGATGGCAGCTATGCCAGTACTTAAACCACTTCACGACAAAGCTGGACTTAAACGTTTGGTAGTTTCTTCCTATCAAGCCGTGTCTGGATCTGGTCTTGCTGGAGTTGAAGAACTAGAGGGTCAGATTCGTGCAGGTGTTGAACAAAACATCGCAGGTCTTGCATTAAATGGCGATGCGGTGAAGCTTCCAGCTCCTGCTAAATACATTGCACCCATCGCTTTCAATGTGTTGCCATTAGCTGGTTCGATTGTTGATGATGGTTTGAATGAAACGGATGAAGAGAAAAAATTACGGTTTGAAACTCGCAAGATTCTTAATATTCCTGAGCTTCCAGTTTCTGGTACTTGTGTTCGGGTGCCGGTTTTCTCAGGTCATTCCCTTTCAATAAACGCAGAATTTGAAAATCCAATTTCAGTAGCAGAGGCAACTGCACTGTTAAAGAGTGCACCTGGCGTTGAAGTGGTTGAGGTTCCAACTCCGCTGATTGCCGCTGGGAAAGATGAATCCTTCGTTGGCCGTTTGCGACCAGATCTTTCAGTTAAAGAAGGTCACGGACTTGTGATGTTCATCAGTAGCGACAACCTTCGCAAAGGTGCGGCATTAAACGCAGTCCAAATCGCAGAGTTAGTAGCAAAAAGCTTGTAAGTCCCTGAATCAGGCTGGCGGCATTCGATCAAGAACTGATCGGATTGCCGCCAGTGCCTTATCTGCATCATCCCCATTCGGTTGGCTCAACTTGTAGCAAACGAACACTTGCAACGTTATTCCAGTCAATCTTTTGCACTGGGTAAATCCAATACCCATATCGAATAAAGAATCCGCTATCGCGTACCTCAACGTTAAGTTTGCTAAATGTGATTACGGCGACGTAAGCAAACAACATTACAGATCCGAAATAAAACCATCCCCAAACGACTATTTGTTTCTCAACAGAAGCCGAATCATTTAAAACATATGCAAATGCAAAAATTATTGCAATGAGTGGTGTGATTCCGTAGCGCAGTAACTTGTTTTCAATACTCCCACGCCAAATCGGCTCGGTAGACATTGCTTATGCGCCTAACACTTTCTTTACAGCTGCCGCAACCTGTCCGCCATCAGCGCGACCAGTAACTTGTGGAGTAACAATCTTCATAACTCCACCCATGGCTTTCATACCTTCTGCACCAGTAGCTGCTACTTCAGCAACTGCTTTTGCAATAATGTCGGCAACTTCTGCATCAGATAATTGTGCAGGTAAGTATTTTTCGAGGACTACCAATTCAGCAGCTTCAATGTCTGCAAGATCTTGGCGATTAGCTTGTTGATAAGCCTCAATTGATTCGCGACGCTTTTTCGCTTCCTTGCTAAGCACTGAAATAACATCACTATCGCTAAGTTCGCGGGCCTCTTTGCCAGAAACTTCTTCATTGGTGATGGCTGCGAGTGCCATGCGAAGAGTTCCCAAAGTCACCTTGTTGACGGCCTTGGTTGCAATGGTTAAATCGGCTTGAAGTGTGGCTTTTAGTTGGCTCATAAGGACATCCTGCCACGATAGGCACATGGAACCGATTTCCTCCTGGCTCACGGGAGCTGGAATAACTGCTGGCGCAGGGCTCGCGTACAGCGCCGGCTATGAAGTGCGCGCCTACACACTGCGCGAAAAAACCGTTCCCGTCCTACCTACTGGGTCACAAAGCTTCAAGATTTTGCATCTAAGCGATCTACATATGACGCCAAGACAATTCAAAAAACAAGAGTGGATTTCTAAGCTAGCTGGATTGAAACCAGATTTAGTGGTTGTCACTGGTGATTTTCTCGCTCATATGAATTCAGTCCCATCTGTGCTTGGCGCATTCAGTGCGTTTGCAGATATTCCTGGAGTTTTTGTCTTTGGTTCGAATGACTACTTCGCCCCAAGTCTGAGAAATCCTGCAAGGTATTTGTTCAAACCGGATGGAAAGTTAATTGGCGGAGTTGAACTTCCTTGGCAGGACTTGAAAACCGGACTCGAAGAAATGGGTTGGGTTGATTTAACACACCGTCGCGCAGAACTAACAATTGCCAATACTCGAATTGAATTTCGTGGCGTAGACGATCCGCATCTCGGTTATGACGACTATTCAACAGTAGCTGGACGGCCAGATGGAAACTCATTTGCAATCGGAGTTACGCATGCTCCTTACTTTCGAATCCTTGATGCAATGTCGGCAGATGAGGTTCCACTAATTCTTGCGGGCCACACCCATGGCGGCCAACTATGTTTGCCTTTCTTTGGCGCACTTGTAACAAATTGCGATCTTGATACTCGTCGCGCAAAAGGATTACACAGATACAACGAATCTTGGATGCATATCTCTGCAGGACTTGGCACCAATCCATACACCCCAGTCCGATTTGCTTGCCGACCAGAAGCAACCCTGCTAACACTGACGGCAGCAAATAAAGAAGTGAGTTAAGTTTCTCGCATGCGTATTGATGTTTGGTCCGATGTGGTTTGCCCCTGGTGTTACATCGGTTTTGTCCGCTTAGAAAAGGCCATTGATCAACTTGATGTCGAAGTTGAGTTATATCTTCATGCCTACCAACTAGATAAAGAAGCAACCGAAGAGCCGTATCTCGCGGTGGAGAACTTGGCGGAAAAATACGGAATTCCAGTTGAAGGGGCAATTGAAATGATGGGCAACGTCTCTTCTATTGCTGAATCTGAGGGTTTGCATTACCAACTCGACAAAACTTATGGCGCAAACACCCAGCTCGCTCACCGTTTATTGATGATGGCCGCTGAACGCGGTGTGCACCACGACCTTTTATTTAAACTATTCAATGCATACTTTGAAAAAGCCGAAAAGATTTTCTCAGTCGAAGATCTACGTCCCTTTGCCGAATCTGTGGGTATCAAAATTGAAGAATTACAGAATCTTGCATCTTCGGATTTATATAAAGATATCTTGCAATCAGATAAGGAACTCGCAGATTCTCTAGAAATTCGTGGTGTGCCATTCTTTGTGTTTAATCAAAGAGTTGCGGTCGCAGGAGCAGAATCCACCGAACTCTTCGTCCAAGCTATTCAAAGAGCCCTACACGAGGGCTAGGGTTGTCAGAACCAGCCGATACTTTGCTGACAAGTTATTAAGACTAGGGGGATAAATGAGACGCAAAATTACGTTCTATGACATTTACATATTTGTCGCCACAATGCTTTCACTTTCAATCTGGGGTAGCACCGGAAATGGACTGTCAGGCTTGATTGTTTTTGGATTCTTCTGGCTAATCGGCATTCCGTTTCGTGCCAGTGCTTGGGCAACCAGCCGTTTGAACAGTCGTCCGTGCCCAGTATGCGGAGTTCGGGTACGAAATGGCGAAACCCAGTGCGGCTCTTGCGGGACTGACTTTCGCCTTCAGTAACCTTCGCGCATGCTTTTATCTGACCGCGACATCAAGGCCGAAGTAGCTGCTGGCCGTATCAAATTAGAACCATATGACGAATCAATGGTTCAGCCAGCCAGCGTTGACATTCGGCTAGACCGCTTCTTCCGTACTTTTGAAAACCATCGCTACCAATTCATCGATCCACGTCAAAATCAAGAAGATATGACTCGCAGCGTTGAAGTATCACCAGATGAAGCTTTTGTTCTACATCCTGGCGAATTCGTCCTTGGTAGCACATTCGAAGTGGTCACACTTCCAGATGACATCGCCGCTCGCGTTGAAGGTAAGTCTTCACTTGGTCGTCTCGGCCTGCTAACTCACGCAACAGCAGGTTTCGTAGATCCAGGTTTTTCCGGCCACATCACTTTGGAATTGAGCAACGTATCTAATCTGCCAGTAACACTTTGGCCAGGGATGAAGATTGGTCAACTTTGCTACATCAAGATGTCAAGCCCGTCTGAACATCCATACGGTGCAAGTGTTTATGGTTCACGTTACCAAAATCAGCGCGGACCAACTCCAAGCCGTTCTTACCAAAACTTCCACATCACAGACGTTTCTTAATTAAAGTTTTCCTCGATCAAAATTCTTTAAGGCGTTTCAGTTTCAGTTTCAGTTTCGGTTGGTGTGGCAGTGGGTTCAACAATTTCATCGCCAACAACATTTGCTGGTAGTTTCAGTTTAAATCTATGTCGCGGAACATCTTTCAATGCATTGGTCATCGATTGCCGCCAGATTGGTCCTGGCAATGTTGAACCAAATACGTCTTCATAAAAACGGCCATTGATTTCAATGTTTTGCATCGGGAATCGGTAACCACCACGTGGATCGCCAACCCAAACCGTTGCTTCCAAGTCTGGTGTGTAGCCACTGAACCAAACAGCTGCCGAATCGTTTGTTGTGCCAGTTTTGCCGGCGGCATCACGCCCAATAGCTAAGCCAGCACCTGTGCTACCTGGATATCCGGAAATCACACCACGCAAAATTTTGGTCACACCATCGGCAACTTCTGGATCAATGACTTGTGTGCACTGGCTTGTGCCAATTGGCAGGACCTTTCCGTCGCGATCAACTACCGACAAAATCACTCTTGGCTTGCAATACAAACCATGTGCAGCAAAAGCTGCGTAGGCAGTTGCAACCGATAGTGGCGTTACTTCGTTTGCACCAAGCACGAAGGATGGAACGCGAGCTAGAGATGCGCCACTTCCAGTTCTAACTCCCATTGATTCGGCAATTTCGGCAGGTCGGCAAATTCCAGTTTTTTCTTCTAGTGCCACGTAGTAGTTGTTTACTGAATATGCGGTTCCGGTAAACATGTTGTAAAAACCACCACCGCGGAAGTTCTTTGCGGTGTATGGAGGGAATAGATCTGTGCCTGCACAGTTATAAAAGTTTTCGTATGTACTTTCTTTTGGCGCTTTGATTTCTTCAAAAGCGCTAAATCCCATTTCAATTGCGGCAGCAAGTACAAAGATTTTAAATGTTGAACCTGCCTGCATACCGATGGTTCCACCCATGCCACGGTCAGTGTTGTAGTTGTAGGTAGTTTTTCCACGGCCGGTTGTTCCCCATAAACGGTTTTGTGCCATTGCCACAACATCGCCGGTTCCTGGGCGAATCATTGAGATGGCGGCAGCTTTGTTGCTCTTGTCTTTTGGTGGAATGTATTTGTTTACTGCTTTTTGGGCCCCAGCCTGCGCATTCACATCAAGGGTGGTGGTGATGGTCAAGCCGCCTTTTCTGAGCAAGGCATCACGTTCAGCCAAAGTAGCACCGAATGCTGGACTGCTTCTAACAACCTTTAGTACGTAGTCACAGAAAAATGGCGCAATTGAAGATGTGCAACCGTTTGAATTAGTTGTCGGATTCAAAATGTCAGATAGTGGCCGTTTTTTTGTAACGTCTGCTTGCTCCTGGGTTATGTATCCGAGCTCGGCCATACGATTTAAAACAATGCCTCGTCGAGTTAATGCAGCTTCAGGATGACGGATTGGGTCATAGCCATAAGGCTGTTGAACCAGACCAGCTAACAAGGAACTTTCGGCCAAAGTTAGTCGAGATGCAGACTTAGAGAAATAACGTCGGGCCGCAGCTTCCACTCCGTAAGCGCCGCTACCAAAGTATGCGATGTTTAAGTAACCTTCAAGAATTTGCTTCTTAGTCATTTGCTTTTCAATTGCGAGGGCATAGCGAAGTTCTTGAAGTTTACGAGCGTAAGAGCGTTCAGTTGCCGCCGCTATTGCTTGATCTGACTTCGCTGAACCTAAAAGAATATTCTTTACATACTGTTGGGTGATTGTCGAACCGCCTTGCACGTTTCCACTGGTTGCATTGCTGACAAGTGCACGAAGTGTGCCGCGCAAATCAAAACCGTGATGAGAATAAAATCGAGAATCTTCAATCGCAACAATTGCATCTTGCATTACTTCTGAGATTTCAGATATTGGGACTTCAATTCGGTCTTGGTAAAAAAGCGTTGCAAGTTTTGTTCCATCTGAAGCCAAAACCACCGTTCGCTGTGGCAGTGGCGGTTTAGTTAGAGTGGAAGGGATGCCGTTGTAGCCATTGAATGAACCGTTTGCAATCACACCAACCGCTGCGAGAACCGGCAAAAGCGCGCCAGAAACCATTATGCCCATAGTGATACTCATAATTGTGATGACTGCGATCACCCTCATATATACCTCGCGCACGGGTTCAGCCTAAATCTTTGTCAGGTTATTAGTAAGGCGTCAGTTAACTTAGGCTTAGACCCTTAAAAGGAGAGCAATGTTTGAAGTCAAAATCTCACAAATGGGTTTAGTTATTCCAACTGTGCCAGCCCCGATTGCCGCCTACGTTCCTGCAGTAAAAGTAGGCGAATTTGTCTTCACCTCAGGTCAACTCCCAATGGTTGATGGCAAATTGCTTGCTCAGGGAATAGTGGGAGACCTTGCCGGGGATATTGACGTTGAAACCGCGAAGAAATGTGCTGCCCAAAGCGGCATTAATGCTTTAGCTGCGGTCAAAAGTGTGATTGGCACGCTCGACAACGTTGTTCGAATTGTGAAAGTTACTGGTTTTATCGCTTGCCGCTCAGATTTCACAAATCACTCAGCCATCATGAATGGTGCGAGTGAGTTATTCCAAGAAATTTTCGGCGATGCAGGTGTCCACGCACGCTCATCGGTTGGAATGTCAGCGCTTCCGCTTGGCGCTCCTACTGAAGTCGAATTAGTTGTCCAGGTTCGGGCATAACGCCTCTCTTGGAAGTCGGTTAGTCTCACCTAGTCTGACGCTACAAAAGTGAATACGCTACAAAATGAATACTGCAGAAATGAATACAAGGAGAAGAAATGAACACCCCTGTAAATAGTGCACCGCTCTTTGCTGCACTAGACGCTGAAGCAGCTGCGGCACTTCGGTCATCAATGGTGGAAGTTAAAGCCAAAAAGGGCGCAGTCATCTTCGAAGAAGGTGAACCAGGGGATCGACTTTATGTAATCACAACTGGCAAGGTGACCCTTGGCCACAAAGCTAAAGATGGCCGTGAAACTTTGCTTGGTGTTCTTGGACCTGGCGAAATGTTTGGCGAACTAAGTTTGTTCGATCCAGGTACTCGAACTGCGACGGCAGTTGCTTTGACCGACGTGAAACTGCTTGGGCTTTCAAGTGATTCGCTTCGACCTTGGCTAACTGGCCGTCCTGAAGTATCTTTGAAACTATTGCAAGCTTTAGCTCAACGCCTTCGTCGCACAGAAGATGCAATGGCGGATTTAGTTTTCTCTGACGTTCCTGGTCGGGTTGCAAAAGCACTGCTTTCGCTCTCCGACAAGTTCGGTGTGTTTAAAGACGGTGAGTTGTTTATCGAACACGATATGACTCAAGAGGAGTTAGCGCAACTTGTTGGCGCATCTCGCGAAACTGTGAACAAAGCTTTAGCTGAGTTTGTTAATCGCGGGTGGATGCGGGTCGAACAACGCTCTGTCACAATTGTTGACCTTGAGCGAATTCAGCGACGCTCTAGTTAAGTAGCCCTTATGGCGGCTAAGAAATCAAAGGTTGACACAAGTAATTCCGCCGCCATTTTGCGGATACTCAAAAAGACCTATCCCGATGCGAAATGCGAATTAGATTTTCGCAATCCACTTGAGTTAACCGTCGCCACAATTTTGTCAGCACAATGCACAGATCGCCGGGTTAACGCGGTAACTCCCGCACTATTTAAAAAGTATCCGACTGCGAAAGCATTAGCGGCTGCAGATCGAGCTGAACTTGAAAACATAATTATGTCAACGGGGTTCTTTCGCGCAAAGGCCAATTCGATTCTTGGTATGGCTGCAAAAGTGTGTGACGAATTTGGTGGCGAGGTGCCAAACACTTTAGAAGATTTAGTGAAATTACCGGGAGTTGGTCGAAAAACTGCGAATGTAGTTTTAGGAAATGCATTTGATGTGCCAGGCATCACCGTTGACACGCATTTCGGTCGCTTATCTCGCAGATTTGGTTGGACGATTGCGACTGACCCAGTCAAAGTGGAATTTGAAATCATGGAAATCTTTAAGGCTAAAGAGTGGACTGACCTTTCACACATGTTGATTTGGCATGGTCGGCGTTATTGCCATGCCCGCAAACCTGCATGTGGCGCATGTCCGATTGCAAAGTTATGTCCAGCTTTCGGCGAAGGTCCTATTGATTCTGAAACTGCACTGAAACTTGTTAAGACTGAAGGTCGCGCATGAGTTCACTAATTGAACACATAGTAAGCAAATCAAATCAGCTTTCTGCTTCCGATTTAAGCCAGTATCAGCCACCAAAAGATTTGGTAGCGCGCAAAGGCGCAATTCTTCTATTGTTTGGCGAGTCAGACAGCGGGCTTGACCTAACATTGATTCAACGTTCGGCTGGCCTACGACATCACCCAGGACAAGTCGCGTTTCCAGGTGGCATGATGGAAGAGTCAGACGCAGATGAAATTGCTACAGCTTTGCGTGAAGCTGAAGAGGAAATAGCACTAGATGAAACAACAGTAAGAATTTTGGGAACCCTGCCAAACTTATTCGTGCCAGTCAGTCAGATTCAAGTTACTCCAGTGTTGGCACACTGGCATTCCCCGCATAATGTTTTCCCAAACGATGTCTTAGAGGTTGAAAGAGTGGAAAGAATTCCGCTTAGCGAACTTACTAATCCAGACAACCGGGTGAACGTCCGTCACAGTTCCGGATTCGTCGGACCAGCGTTCAATGTCCGAGATTTAGTCATCTGGGGATTCACCGGTGGTTTGCTAGATCGATTGTTAGCTGTTTATGAATTTGAAAGTGCATGGGACAAAAAAGCAATCGTGGATTTAGATCCCCGCTATTCGTGAGTTAACCCAGTCCATCCTGGAACCGTTTTAATCCATTCGAAAATTATGTTTGCGAATTCATCAGGATTTTCCTCATGTGGGAAATGTCCAACGTTTGGCATTAGGTAGTAATCGTATGGTCCTTGGATAAATTCATTGTCTCGCTCGGCGGTGCGAGGAGTTATTGCACCATCGAGTTCACCATGAATTTGTAAGACTGGAACTTTTATTAGGTTTTCCATTTTGGATTGATAAACCCGACCATCTTTTCTAGGGATAGAACGCAATGCCCAACGGTGATATTCCAAGGCACAGTGTGCACTGGCTTGGCCGAGTAGTGCCGCGCGGTAAACCGCAGCAGTCTGCTGGTCGGGCCAACTTGAACCAGACCACTTGCGCAAAATCTTTTCTACTTCCTCGCCGTTATTTTTTGTCAATTTGTATTCTGCGTAGAAGGGAAGTTGAAAAGCATAAATATATGAAAGCGCATTTCGCTGCACAGTATCCATCAAGATTTGGCGGCGCAATCTTTTAGGGTGCGGCATAGATACTGAAACTAAACCTGCTACTACGTCCGGATAGATCGCGGCAACTGACCATGCGCTAATTGCACCCCAGTCGTGACCAACCAAAATTGCTTTGGTTTCACCGAGGGAATAAATCAATCCGCGAATATCTGCTGCAATAGTCATTGGGTCATAGCCATGCGGAGTGTGATCACTTCCACCATAGCCGCGTAAATCCATTGCGACTACTCGAAAACCATTTTCACTAAATTGCGGAATGATTTTTCGCCATGTCCACCAAAACATTGGAAAGCCGTGTAACAAAATTACAAGCGGTCCTTCACCAGCTTCAACAATATGAAAGCGTGCAGTGTTGGCAGCTATGTCTCTATGCTCCCAAGGTCCGTCTGCACGGATTACTGCGTCTGTTGCGGGGAGTATCAAGAATTCTGATCCAAATCGGTGCGAGTCACAGCTGCAGTGATGCTATTGATTGATTTTTCAATGCTGTCAGCCGATTTCGTTGGAGCTTTGACTTTCTTGGCATTTCCTTTAGCAAGGAAGAGCAAGACAATTGCAATCAACATAAAGATTCCAGCGTCAATGACGAATGCCAACCAGGTTGGAATTCCAAATTCCGCCAAACCGAAAGCAAGTGCAATGACTAGCAGCAAGCCTGATATTGAAAAGAATCCAAGTGCGGTCACCAAAAAGATGGAAGAGCGAAGTGCACGTCGACCGGACTCTTTTAGTTCCGCTACAGCTAAATCAATCTGATTTCGAACCAATGTTTGAATATCGGCAATTGATTGGGCGACAAGTTCGCCAAAGCGCTTTGGCGTTTGATCGTTCTGGTCGTCAATTGGGCTGGTCATAATGCCTCCTACAAGGCAAGGTTAGTCCGAAACTGATTTTTTCTAATCTTCGCTCTTGCCACTTGCAAGACCCTGCGAAATTAGGTTCATGACAGTCGGGTCAGCCAAAGTTGTGGCGTCACCCATTGAACGGTTTTCAGCAACATCTCTGAGCAAACGGCGCATGATTTTTCCAGAACGAGTCTTTGGAAGTTCGGGCACGACCATGATTTGGCGAGGCTTGGCAATTGGTCCAATTTCTTTGGCTACGTGATCGCGAAGTTGTTTCACAAGTCCTTCACCATCTTCACTACCACTTCGCAAAATTACGAAAGCAACAATTCCTTGACCAGTAGTTTCATCACTAGCGCCAACCACAGCAGCTTCGGCAATTGCAGGATGTGAAACCAAGGCTGATTCAACTTCAGTAGTTGAGATTCGATGGCCAGAAATATTCATTACGTCATCAACTCGGCCAAGCAACCAGATTGCTCCGTCTTCATCCCACTTTGCGCCATCGCCAGCAAAGTATTTGCCGGCGAAACGTGACCAATAGGTTTCTCTAAATCTTTCTTCGTCGCCCCAAATGCCGCGCAACATTGCTGGCCAAGGTTCGGTTAGAACTAAATAACCACCGTGCCCATTTCCAACTGCATTTGCTTCTTCGTCAAAAATCTCTGCGCCAATACCTGGAAGTGGTCTCATTGCTGAACCTGGTTTACAAGCCGTTACACCAGGTAGTGGTGAGATCATGATTGCGCCGGTTTCGGTCTGCCACCAAGTGTCAACGATTGGGCAGTTGTTTCCACCAATAACTTCGCGGTACCACATCCAAGCTTCAGGATTAATCGGTTCGCCAACCGAACCTAGAACTCGAAGTGTCTTTAGATTGTGTTTATCTGGGAACTCTTTGCCCCATTTCATAAAAGTACGAATTGCGGTTGGTGCAGTGTAGAAAATTGTTACACCATACTTTTCAATGATCTCCCAAAATCTTCCCTTATGTGGAGTATCTGGCGTTCCTTCGTAAATTACTTGAGTTGCACCATTAGCAAGTGGCCCATAAACAATGTATGAGTGCCCAGTTACCCAACCAATATCTGCTGTGCACCAGTAAATGTCATTTTCTGGTTTTAGATCAAACACATTGAAGTGTGTGAAAGCTGCTTGTGTTAGATAACCACCGCTTGTATGCAAAATACCTTTTGGTTGTCCAGTGGTACCAGATGTGTAAAGAATAAATAGTGGTTGTTCTGCATCGAAAGCTTCTGGTTTGTGAGATGTTGATTGACCGTCAACAAGTTCATGCCACCACACATCTTTATCACCCCAAGAAACCTCACCACCAGTTCGTTTCACAACCAAAACTTTTTCGACACTTGGTGTTTGCGCAACTGCTTCGTCTACTGCAGGCTTTAGCGGCATAGCGCTTCCACGGCGATTTTGGCCGTCTGCGGTAATAACAAGTTTTGCCTGCGCATCATCAATGCGGGAACGGAGTGCTTCTGCTGAAAACCCACCAAACACAACAGAGTGAATAGCGCCAACTCGGGCACATGCCAACATTGCCACAACAGCTTCAGGAATCATCGGCATGTAAATCGCAACGCGATCTCCTTTGCCAACATTCAATGAGATGAGTGCATTCGCTGCTTTCTTTACCCGGTCTTGTAATTGTGCGTAAGTAATGGTTTGGGTGTCTCCAGGCTCGCCTTCAAAGTGGAATGCGACGCGGCTGCCAAGGCCGTTTTCAACATGGCGGTCAACACAGTTATAGGCAACATTCAATTTGCCACCAACAAACCACTTTGCGAAAGGAGCTTTTGACCAATCTAATGTTTGAGTCCAACGGGTGTCCCAGGTGAGGCGGTCGGCCTGCTTATCCCAAAACCCAAGCCGATCCTTTTTGGCATCTTCATACATATCTGGCTGCGCATTTGCATTTTTCGCCAAAGTAGCTGGGGGTTCGAAGGTACGATTTTCATGAAGTAGGTTTGAAAGTGTTTCGTCGCTCACGAGGTTTCCTTGTCTTGGGCATTGTTCGGCGCAAAGAATAAGGGTCAAGCCCCGCTCGCATCTAGAGTATTTACAAAGTTAAATCAATTTTTGACGGACATTTCGCGCACAGCGTCTAGAAACTGGGATGAGTTTGCCGCCAACTTGAAGGTTTATACATCCACAATCGTTCGTCACAGCATCAACGTGGGTTAACTGCACTAGCCATTGGCGGTGGACTCTTTCGAACCCAGCCTCGGCCAATAAATCAGAAAGTTTGGTCAAAGAACTTTTTGCAACAAACTCTCCGCGCGCTGTTGTAACGATTGAGAAGTCACCATTTGCTTGAATGTAAAAAACTTCACTACTTTGCAAAAAGTAGGAGTTCCCACCTTGTTCGACTTTAATTCGACCATTCGCAGTGTTAGTTACTGGCACAAAATGGTTTTCTAAACGTGTTGTGGCGCGTTCAATGTTGGACTTGGTTAGGGGTTTGAGAATGTAATCAATTGCGCCAAACTCAAAAGCATTCATTGCATCTTCTGGTCGCCGAGATAGTGCAACAAATTTTGTGTGACCGGCATACGGAGTAAGCAACTGAATTACCTGCTCAACTGTGTGGTGGGCCAAACACACAAACACGGCATCAATTTCCTCTTGCTTCAAAGCAGCAGATGCTTGTTGAACATCTGTGATTGCAATTACTTGTCCAACCCTCGGATCGTGGTCAAGGAGATATGAAAGTTCAGCTAACACTGATTTCTCAGAGTCCAAGGCCATACAACGCAAACTCATAATGTTGCTCGTTTCGCGCGCCGGCGTTTAACCATCCAGGTCATAAAGATTGCAACAATGCCAATGGCCAACAATGCTTTTTGTTGCTCAGGGTGGTCGATGATTGGTTTTTTCAAAGCAGCTGGTTTTTCAAATCGCAAAATTGGCCAACTACGGTCTATCGCAACATCTTTCAATTCCGTATCTGGGTTCACTGCTGTTGGGTGGCCAACAACTTCGAGCATTGGTAAATCGGTTATGGAATCGCTGTAAGCAAAGCAATCGGAAAGCTCATAACCACGGTCTTGGGCAAAATCTGTTATTGCACTAGCTTTGTTTTGACCATATGCGTAGAAACTAATTTGGCCGGTGTACTTTCCGTTAAAAACTTCTAGTTCGGTTGCGATTGTGAAATCAGCGCCAAGTAGTTGCGCCACAGGTTCAACAATTTCCGAACCAGATGCCGAAACAATTACAACTGTATGACCTTGTGCTTTGTGAAATGAAATTAGTTCAAGTGCTTCAGCATGCACAGTAGGTGTAATTTGCTCAGAAAGAGAATCGTTGACAATTTTATGAAGAGTTTTTACATCCCAACCAGCAACCAATGTTGAAAGGTATTGCCGCATACTTTCAGTTTGATCATGGTCGGCACCAGCAATAGTGAAGATAAATTGGCGATATGCGCTTTGCACAACATCAGCTCGTTTTATCAAACCTTGTTCATAAAGTGGTCGGGTGAAAGCTAGCGTCGACGAAGTACCAAGAATGGTCTTGTCTAAGTCGAAAAACGCTGCAGTTGCCATGGGGCAAGACTAGAAGCGAATTCCAATTCATGCAGGTTTATGGGCATCTTCGAGATGCCTTTCCCATCTAACTCTGGTCTCGATGATGGACCAGGAGTGGCGAAAAGATTCGATTTCAATCTGGGCACCACAAATGCAAATCATTTCAATTCGTGCACCACATTCGCAGTCGATGAAACACCTTTGAGATTCGTCAACACCTTCGTACACCAGTTTGTTTGCAGGTCCAGATTCAGATTGAATCCCAATGAGCTTTCCCATTTATCCCCCGAAAAATTGTTTGGTGGAATTTTGGGCTACAAACCTGACCCTTGCGGAACAAATCGAACATCAGGTTCGCGCTCTTCATTTGACGAACCAGCGGTTAGTTCAACTTCAACAAATCCGTGACCTTCATAAAAGCTGCGGGCGCGGGTGTTCTTTTGAAACACCCAGAACTGTTCGATTGAATCCTCAAATTGAGCCAGTAGGGCAGAGCCGATGCCTTGCCCTTGGAACTTGGGAGAGACATAAAGATGGTTGAGCCAACCGTCTCTTACGCAACCGAACCCCACAACCTGTCCGCCAACGACTGCCACCTGGCAGTCAGATGAACTCACCTCAGAGGTGAAGAAAGCTAGATCCTCGGCCGGGGTGTGAAGATGAGGTAGATAAGGCATGGCCTGGGCTCTAGCAGCTCGGGAGATCTGAGCAATGGCCAGAGCATCCTGAGCTGTGGCCGTGCGAATTTCCATAAATCCAAGCCTAAAGGGGCATCCCATTGAGGGTTGCCAATACAAATGAGCAAGATGTGAGCCTATGGGGCTCACATTGGGTGATGCTCGATATGACAGATTCAGGATTAAGTCGTACCATCGGCTCATAACTCATCTATATTGGAGGAAAACATGGCCCGTGCAGTCGGAATCGACCTAGGAACCACAAACTCAGTGGTTTGCGTACTAGAAGGTGGCGAACCAACAGTTATCGCCAACGCTGAAGGTGCTCGAACTACTCCATCAATCGTGGCCTTCGCTAAAAATGGCGAAGTCTTGGTTGGTGAAGTCGCAAAGCGACAAGCAGTAACAAATACTGATCGAACAATTCGTTCGGTAAAGCGTCATATGGGTACCAACTGGAATGTTGATATTGATGGAAAGAAATATCGCGCCCAGGAAATCAGTGCCCGAACATTGATGAAGCTAAAGCGTGATGCCGAGGCCTACTTAGGTGAAACCATCACCGACGCAGTAATCACTGTTCCGGCTTACTTTGATGACGCGCAACGTCAAGCAACAAAAGAAGCTGGCGAAATTGCTGGCTTGAATGTATTGCGAATCATTAACGAACCAACCGCAGCAGCACTTGCATATGGTTTGGATAAAGCAAACCATGAACAAACAATTTTGGTATTCGACTTAGGTGGTGGAACTTTTGACGTTTCACTTCTAGACATCGGTGACGGTGTTGTTGAAGTTAAAGCAACCAATGGTGATAACCACCTTGGTGGTGACGACTGGGATTCAAAGATCATCAATCACCTAGTTGCACAATTTAAGAACGCAACCAATGTTGATTTGTCGAAAGACAAAATGGCAATGCAACGTTTGCAGGAATCTGCTGAAAAGGCAAAGATTGAACTTTCACAATCAATGCAAACATCAATCAACCTCCCATACATCACTGCATCTGCAGATGGACCACTTCACTTGGATGAGACGCTTACTCGCGCCCAATTTGAACAGTTGACTGCTGATTTAGTTGATCGCGCTCGTAAGCCATTTGAGCAAGTAATCAAGGATGCTGGTGTTTCAGTCGACAAGATTGATCACATTGTTATGGTCGGCGGTTCGACCCGTATGCCAATGATTGTTGAACTTGTTAAGAAGCTAACAGGCGGTCGCGAACCTAATAAGGGCGTTAACCCAGATGAAGTTGTTGCCGTTGGTGCAGCACTACAGGCTGGTGTGCTTAAGGGCGAAGTTAAAGATGTTTTGTTGCTAGACGTAACACCTTTGACACTTGGTATCGAAACCAAGGGTGGCATCATGGCGAAAATCATCGAACGCAACACCACAATTCCAACAAAGCGTTCACAGATCTTCACCACTGCTGATGACAACCAGCCATCTGTAAGCATTCAGGTTTACCAAGGTGAACGTGAAATGACTCAGTACAACAAGAAGCTCGGAACTTTCGAACTTGTTGGACTTCCACCAGCTCCACGCGGAGTGCCGCAAGTTGAGGTCACCTTCGACATTGATGCCAACGGCATCGTGCATGTAAGTGCTAAAGACTTAGGAACCGGAACAGTTCAATCAATCACCATCACTGGCGGATCGGGTCTTTCTAAAGAAGAAATCGATCGCATGATGAAAGATGCTGAATCTCACGCTTCTGAAGATGCTCAACGTAAAGAAGAAGCAGAAACTCGCAACCTAGGTGAAAGTTTGGTTTACCAAACTGAGAAATTCGTCAAGGAAAACGAAGAAAAGATCTCGGCTGAACAAAAAACTGATCTAGAAAGTGCATTAGCTGACTTGAAGTCTGCACTTGCTGGTACAGAGATTGAACCAATCAAATCTGCTAGCGAACGCGTTGCAACTCTGTCACAACAAGTTGGAGCTGCAATGTACGCGAACACATCTGCCGAACCTCAGGAACAATCTTCAGAAGATGAAGACATTGTTGAAGGTGAAGTAATCGATGAGGACAAATAATGTCTGAATCCGAAAACGACAACGGTATGGCCAGCTTCGAGGAAAACCTCGAAGCGGCTAATGCCGCTGAAGATGCTGCCGAGAAAGATGTTTCAGAGAAACTATCTGAACTAACTGGCGATATTCAACGCTTGCAAGCTGAATACTCAAACTACCGCAAACGCGTAGAGCGAGATCGTTCGCTTGCGAGGGAAACTGCGATTGCAGATGTACTTAACGCGTTTTTGCCTGTCCTTGATGATTTTGCTAGAGCAAATGAACATGGTGAGCTCAACGGCGCATTCAAAAGCGTGAGTGATTCAGTAGACGGCATTATGAAGAAGTATGGCCTTGAAACTTTTGGTGCAGCAGGTGAAGATTTTGATCCATCCATTCATGAGGCTGTTACTCATCAGACTTCTGACGCCAATGGTGAAGTAGTAACTGTGGTTACTGATGTTTACCAATCCGGATTTCGTTTCGCAGGCCGCGTGCTACGACCAGCTCGAGTTGCTGTAGAGGACATTGTCCGTTCAGTGTAAATAATCAACTCGATTTCTATTCGCGAAAGGGGTGAAAATGAATCCAGATTGGGCAGAAAAAGATTTCTACAAAATTCTTGGGGTAAGCAAAAGTGCCACGCCAGATGAAATCAAAAAGAAATATCGAAAGCTCGCGAAGGAATTTCACCCCGACACTAATCCTGATAACGCGAAAGCTGAAGCAAAATTCAAAGAAGTTTCTGAAGCTTATGATGTAGTCGGCAGCGATTCGTCTCGTAAGGAATATGACGAATATCGCGAAGCTGTTTCAAGTGGCGCATTCATGGGTGGCGGCCGAAATGCAGGTGGCCAATATCAAAATTCGAATATCAACCTTGACGACATCTTTGGCGATATGGGTGGAATGTTTGGCGGTCGCTCTAGCCGAGTAAGTCGGGGAAACGATTTAGAGACCCGTGTGACAATTTCGTTCGCAGATGCTTTGCAAGGCGTGACCACGCCACTTCGGATCACCGGTGATGTGGTTTGTGCAAGTTGCCGCGGATCTCGTGCTGAAGCTGGCTCAAAGGTTTCTACTTGTGGGACTTGTCGCGGAAGTGGACAAGTAGCTAGAAATGTTGGTGGATTTGGTATTCCCCAAACTTGCAGTGCATGCCAAGGCACAGGCCAGAAAATTGAAAAGCCTTGCCGCAACTGTCACGCAACTGGAATTGTTCGCGACACCAAAACTGTACAAATAAAAATCCCGCGCGGAGTAAAAGATGGCGCTGCTATTCGTTTATCAGGTCGCGGCGCTGCTGGACCAAACGGTGGACCAGCTGGAGATTTAATTGTTCGGATCTCAGTGACAAACCACCCAGTATTTGGGCGCAAAGAAGATAACTTGACTGTCACAGTCCCAATAACTTTTGCCGAAGCAACTTTCGGTGCGCAAATTTCAGTGCCAGTTGCTACTGGTGGAAATGTGACATTGAAAATCCCAGCCGGAACAACATCGGGAAAAACTTTTCGCGTAAAGGGCCGCGGAGTAACAAATAGCAAATCCAAGCAAGGTGATTTGCTAGTAACAGTAGAACTTGCAATCCCATTGAAACTATCGAAGCAGGCGAAATCTGCATTGGAAACTTTCGCTAAGGAAACTGAAGGCGACGATCCACGCGAAGAACTTCTCACCAAAGCTGCAAGTGCACCACGTATCAATCCGGATGGTGAGTGATGGCCGGTAGAGAATTTGGATTCCCAGACATTGATGTCGATGCTGCCGTTTATGGAATTACTGTGGCAGCACAGATTGCGAATTTGCATCCACAAACTTTGCGTCAGTATGACCGCCTAGGACTAGTAAGTCCAGGTAGAACGGATGGCCGAACTCGGCTCTATTCACTTCGCGACATTGCTCGGCTGAAAGAGATTTCTGAACTGACAACAGCTGGGGTAAACCTCGCTGGAATTCAGCGCATCATGCAACTTGAAGAAGACAACTTGCGCTTGCGGCAGCGGCTAGATGAGGTCACTCGTCAGGTCTCTTCAACTGCAGTGGTAGTTTGGCGACCACAAAGAAAGCGGAGTTAGTAATGGGTAAGTGGGCATTGGTTACAGGTGCAACAGCTGGTATTGGATATGAGTTTGCAAAACTCCTCGCTAGTGAAAATCACAATTTGGTTTTGGTAGCTCGTGACAAAACTCGTCTCAAAAGTATTGCAAAGGACTTAAAGTCTCAATACGGAATCAAATGTGAGGTTTTAGTAGCCGACCTAACCAAAAAGAAGTCTTTAGAAGAAGTTGCAACACGAATTAGCAAATCAGGAAAACGTATTGAAGTGCTAATAAACAATGCTGGATTCAGCGTTAACCAAAGTATTTCTAATGGCGATTACCAAGCAGAAAAATCAATGCTTGATGTTCTAGTCACGGCAGTGCTTCGTCTTTCGCACGCCGCCGCAGCACAAATGCGCGTTAATGGCGGTGGAGACATTCTGATTGTTTCCTCTGTTGCATCTTTTATGACTGGTGGCACTTATTCATCTGCTAAAGCTTGGGCGACAAATTTTGCTGAATCTTTAGCAAGTGAAGTAAACAAATATGGTGTCAACGTTTCAGCGCTTTGTCCAGGTTTCACTCATACAGAATTTCATGCCCGCGCAAACTTCGACAAATCCGAAGTTCCCAATTGGATGTGGCTAGATGCAGATTATGTTGTAAGAAAAGGCTGGAAAGATCATAAACAGGGCAAAGTGATTTCAATTCCGAGTTTGCGATACAAGTTCTTTGTGGTGATGATGAAAATAACGCCAAGCAGCCTTATTCGTAAAGTGCAACGCAAGAAGTAATATCTAATTGCAAATTAGTATCTGTGGAATTAACAACATCCCAGTTTCTAAGTCTTGCAATATTTAGATTCTCCAAGTTGTTAGTTGTATCAACATAGATCACTGGCGAATCAGGCCACTCGACTAATTTTCCTTCGGGCAATTCGTCTACACAAACATATGACAAAACCCGGAAATGGTTAGCTTTGAAAAACACTTGCAAAGCTGGGAAGTGCTTTGCGATTCCTTTGAACGCCACAACATGGCTCCCGCGAGAATCGCCAATCGAGATTGATTTACAAATCGCGGCCACTTGCACGTAATCCGCGGCTTGCGTATCCAGATTAATACGCTGAGCCCATTGAATATCATCCGCTTGAGTTGTTAGAGCCAAGATTCCCACAGCCCCACTCTAGAAGTCATCTCGTTAGTAGGCTTGCCGCATGACTGATTCAAAAAGCGCTCTCCGCGAAGAAATTATCAAGAAGGCTGTTGTCCACGGCAAAGTTATTTTGTCTAGTGGTAAGGAAGCGGATTACTACGTTGACCTTCGGCGCGTAACCCTCGACGCGGTTGCCGCACCACTTGTTGGCGAAGTGATGCTTGATGCTTGCGCAGAATTTGATTTTGAAGCTGTAGGTGGTTTGACCCTTGGAGCAGATCCAGTCGCAACCGCAATGTTGCATGCTGCAAGTCGCCGTGGTCGCAAACTCGATGCATTCGTAGTTCGCAAGAGCGAAAAAGCTCACGGACTTCAACGCCGAGTTGAAGGACCAGATGTGAAGGGTCGCAGAGTTTTGGCTGTAGAAGACACTTCAACTACTGGTGGTTCTGTTCTTACCGCAGTTGAAGCGCTAGAAGCTGAAGGCGCCATTGTTGTTGGTGTGGCAGTGATTGTTGATCGTGGTGCGGGCGCCAAGATTGAAGAAGCAGGTTACAAGTACCTTGCCGCTTACAGCCTGCAAGATTTAGGTTTGTAAATCTAATTTGAATTTTTGCGGTGGCGATAAATCTCCACGGCAATTGGCACTGTGCTAAGTGCCACAAAGCTCAACAAAATTATTTCTAAATTTGCTCGGACAAAATCATTATTACCAAGAGCTGCTCCTAACAAGGTAATTCCGATCACCCAGAAAATTGCACCAATTGCTGAATTAACAATAAAGGTTTTGCGGTTCATTCGCCCCATTCCAGCCATCGCTGTAATAAGTGTGCGAATGATTGGAACAAAGCGAGCCAAGATAATTGCGCGCGGACCGTACTTGTCAAAAAACGCTTCAGTTTTTTCAATATATACAGGTTTAAGAATTCTTGAATTTGGGCGATTGAAGAGTTTTGGACCAATTGCATAACCCAATTGATATCCAACAATATTTCCAGCAACAGCGGCTACATAAAGAAGTGCAATCACTAACCAAAGTGGTTCAGTCATTTTCCCGGAAGTAACAAGTAGTCCTGTTAAAAACAAAAGTGAATCACCTGGGAAGAACATGCCAACGAAAATGGCGCACTCTAAGAAGATAACGATAGTGAATCCTACGAGGGCCCAAGAACCAAGTGCATCGAATAAACCTTCGGCGCTAAGCCATGATGGTAAAAGTGCAATCAAATTCATTTAGCTTCCCGATCTCGTTTCCAAGTTACCAAGCCAACCACAATAGAGGCCGATATAAAGCCAAATCCGATTACATATGCGACAGATTTAATCGAGTCATTCTGAGCAGCGAAATATCCGACGAAGGACATGCCTGTTCCCCAAACCACTGCACCAACAAAATTCGCCGATAAAAACTTGTAGTAGTTCATTCTTGCAACGCCGGCAACTGGTGGAATCAGTGAACGCATCCACGGCATAAATCTCGCAATCACCACTGCACTCCAGCCCCAGGTGTGATAAAACTTTTCACTTCGTGCCACCCATTTGGCGATACTTGGACTTTTGCGTTTGTCTAAATATGGTCTGCCGTAGTGCCTGCCTAGTACAAAACCAACTTGATCACCTAGAAAAGCTGAGATGCCAACCCCGACTGCCAGAATCGCAATATTTATATTGTCGGTTGATGCAGCTATTAGTCCTGCGGCAAACAGAAGAGAGTCGCCAGTTATGAATGGCACAAAAACGCCGATTAAAAGTCCAGTGCCAGCGAAAATTAGTGACCAGACAACTAAGTAGAAAAGAAATGGCCCTGATGTGTTTAGGAAATCTTGAAGTGGCCCATCTAGAGCGGCTGCGATTAAGTGCACTCACGAAGCCTAGGCTGTGCACATGAATGCTGCAGATGAGCCACTAAATCAGCACGATGAAGTGGATAACGTCGTTGGTGTTGGCCCTTGGCAAGGTGAAGTGCCCACCGAATCGCATTTTGATCCCGAGCTTCTTCGAGATGGTGATCGAAGAAATGTTGTAGATGATTATCGTTATTGGAATATGAACGCAATCATTGCTGACCTCGATAAGAAGCGACACCCATTTCACATTGCAATTGAAAATCTAGAACACGACATGAATATCGGTTCGATTGTTCGCTCTGCAAATGCGTTCATGGCTAAAGAAGTTCACATTATTGGCAAAAGGCGATGGAATCGTCGTGGTGCCATGGTTACAGATCGCTACCAACATGTAAATCATCATGAGGATATTGCAACTTTTGGACAGTGGGCAAAAGCCAATAATTTAGAAGTAATAGGCATCGATAACTTGCCTGGATCTGTGCCGATTGAAACCTTTGATTTACCTCGTGAATGTGTATTGCTATTTGGCCAAGAAGGCCGTGGGCTCTCACCCGAAGCGGGGGAATTAGTCACTTCCTGCCTTTCTATTGCACAATTCGGCTCTACTCGCTCAATAAATGCAGGCGCAGCTGCTGCAATTGCGATGCATGCGTGGATTCGACGCCATGTTTTTGAGCAAGAAATTAACTGAAAGAAGCTAGATGAAAAGTCAGCACAAAGTAGTGCTAAGCCAGGCGAATTTCCGCCGGCTACTTCTTGCGCGCACAATTTCTAATTTCGGCAACGGCATGGCACCAACAGCACTTGCGTTTTCAATTTTTGCTTTGCCAGATGGTGACGCAACCTCTTTGAGTTTGGTTTTAACGGCACAAGCAATTCCACTAGTAATCATGCTTCCGCTAGGTGGAGTACTTGCCGATCGAATCGGTCGTGCTCGCATGATTGCCATAATGGACACGATTTTAAGTATTGTGGTTTTCGCAGAAGCATATTTGTTCTGGAATCAAAATGCATTTGATGGAAATCCACCAATCATTTTGCTGGTAATACTTTCGGCAATTTCAGGAGTGCTAAATGCACTTTGGTATCCCGCATATCCAGGTTTGCCGGCTGATCTTCTAGATGACGAATATTTACAAACTGCAAACTCATATATTTCTTTCGGAAGTAATGCATCAATAATTTTTGGTGCCGCAGCTGGTGGCTTCTTGGTCTCACAAGTTTCAGGTGCTTTTGCCATTGCCGTCGATGGTTTAACTTTCCTGATAGCTGGTTTATTGGTTTGGAAATTGCGCCACACATCATCACGCGCAACCGAATCAGAATCGGTTATCAAGGAATTGCATGATGGCTGGAAAGTCTTCTGGTCCTATAAATGGGTAGTTGTAGTTGTTGCATGTTTCTCATTGGTAGTGATGGCAATGCGCGCAACAGATGGTGTGCTTGGGCCACTGGTTGCGAAAGATGAATTTGATGGCGCAATAACTTGGGCGCAAATAATTAGCATGGAAGGAATTGGACTTCTAGTTGGCGCAGTAATCGCAACTAAATGGCGACCTTCGCGACCAATTGTGATGAGCATGTTTGCTACCTATCCAATTGGAATCTACATGTTGTTTTTATCTGTGCCCACATCATTGACAACACTTTTAGGAATCGTTTTCTTTATGGGTATCGGCCTTGAGTTAATGTGGATTTGGTGGTCGACTGCATTGCAATCGAATATCCCGAAGGAATCAATTGGCCGGGTTGCCGCCTACGATGCTTTTGGATCAACACTTTTCGGTCCAATTGGTTTGGCTCTTGCTGGACCATTGGCCGAGTCTTTTGGGCCTCGTCCAGTACTGATTGGCGCTGGTTCGCTAGTTATTTTGATGGTTACTTTGAGTTTCTTGAGCAAGGATGTGCGCAACCTTCGCGGTGCAGGCTTTAACGCCTAGGGGGCTTTGTAGCTCTAAAAGTGGAGTGGGAGAATGTGCAAGTGTCCGCGACCTGCGGGCGAAACACATCTACCGCTGAGGAGCATTTCGTGCCTATTGCTACCCCCGAGATTTATCGTGAAATGTTGGACCGCGCGAAAGCCGGCAAATTTGCATATCCAGCAATCAACGTCACTTCATCAAACAGCATTGTTGCTGCAATCCGCGGTTTTGCAGAAGCTGAATCAGATGGCATCGTCCAATTTTCTTGGGGCGGCGCTGAGTTCGCTTCAGGTCAACGCGTAAAAGACATGGTGCTTGGTGCACGTGCTCTGGCCGAATTCGCATACGTTGTTGCCGAAAAGTATGACGTGCAAATTGCACTTCATACTGATCATTGCCCGCTAGAAAAACTTGATGGCTACATGCGACCATTGATTGATGTAAGTGCAGCTCGCGTTAAGAATGGTCAACTCCCACTTTTCCAATCACATATGTGGGATGGATCTGCAGTTCCAATGAATCAAAACCTTGACATTGCAAATGAATTACTTGATAAATGTGCTGCAGCAAATATCATTTTGGAAATTGAAATTGGTGTTGTTGGTGGCGAAGAAGATGGCATCGAAGCAAGTCATGATGCGAAACTCTTCTCAACTCCTGAAGACGCTCTTCTGACTATTGAAACTCTTGGAACAGATGCAAATGCCCGCTACTTAGTGGCTGCAACATTTGGAAACGTCCACGGTGTTTACAAGCCAGGAAACGTTGTTCTGCAACCAAAGATCTTGGCAACGTTGCAAGAAGCAGTTTCTAAGAAGTTAGGTCTTGCCGCTGG
>JAPLBX010000036.1 GCA_026392535.1 Actinomycetota bacterium | reverse complement strand
CTATCCTGACTGTGCATAGCCTGTGCCAAATTACCAATGTCACTCATATTGGTTGGGTCTCCGCGGTCCACTTCAAAATTACATCTGTAGTTTTCAAGAGTAATTTCTGGGGCATACCAATTGCCAACACAGGCTTGGGAACCACTATTCCATCCTTGTGCCCAAGTGGCGTCATACATATGTTGCATTGATGTTCGCCAACGGGCCATCATGATTTCGTCATAAGCCTCAAGATTTAGAAATAGACCTTTGTATTGAAGGCCGCTTCCTGAATTTATGTAAACGCGTGCGAATCCGGTTCGCGGAGCAACAATTCCCATGTCAGTAAATAGTTTGTAAGACAAAACATCTCGCACCATCGCTGGATCTTGCATCATATTGTTGAGAGTCATACGTTTAAGACCGAGGAATTGTTGACCTGGCACACTCCAATTGAATTTTATTTTCAATCCAATTTTGCCATTTTGAATATTTACAGAGCCACCACCAGTAGAACCAACTGATCCTTTGGTTCTGACACCAATTTGTAAAACACCTTCGGCTGGTAGTGAGTTATTCGCAGAATCTTTGAATCTGAAAGTTGCAGGGACATATTCTTTTGGAGAAGCAACAAGCGCATCAAGATTTGCTTGCGAAATTGCTAAGTTAATTCGAAACGACTGCATTGGATCAAAAATCCATGCGGCTTGGTCAATAGCTTGTCCAGCAGGCAGCGCAATATTGGCTAGCCCTGCTGTAGATGAACTTCCCGCCCAGCCACTTGCGAATCGACTCCAAGTGACGGCCTCTGCGAGATTTGGAATCGCTATTCGATCAATCTCTTTTGCACTTGGATCTTGCAAAATGATTGATTCATCTCCGCAGGCTAGGCCAAAACCCATCTCAACATCTGTGTATACCTTGAAGTTACCTGGTTTGATTTTTGCGGCCGGAAATGAAAAAGTATCTTGAATTACCGTGCCGTCAGTTGCAACGACTACCGCTTTGAAGTTTTTGACATTTATAGTCAATGAACTTGTATTCGTGATTTCGAACCATTCGTTATTGCAATCAACTTCACTTAGCTTTATTAAAGAGCTTGAAGCTGTGGCTGCGGAAGTAGTCAGAGTGTAGGAACTAAGTACAAGAGTAATTAAAGTAATAAGAACCTTACGCACTAATCACCAGCTACTTCCAGTGCTATTTCAATCATAGATTTAAATCCTGATTCCCTTTCATCGCTAGTTGCGATTTCCCCTCCGGCCAACATGTCGCTAACTGTTAATAGCGACAGCGCTCGGCGGTTGAAACGTGCTGCCAGTGTGTATAGAGCACTTGTCTCCATTTCAACAGCAATCACACCATAGCTTTCGAGCATAGTTGCCATGTTTGCTTCTTCATAAAAACTATCTACCGTTGCAACTCCACCAACCTGATGTGCAATTCCCTTATGGCGAGCAACCTGTACTGCTTTTTCCAACAATGTGAAATCAGCATGTGGTGCAAAATCTATTCCAGTAGCTTTACGATTTATATTGGAGTCTGTCGAAGCCGTCATAGCGATAATGACGTCACGAATCTTCACCCCTTTGAGCCCGCCACAAGTGCCAACACGGATTGCAGTCTCAACCCCATAATCGTTGAAGAGTTCGTGCGTATAAATGGACATGGATGGCATTCCCATACCGTGCCCCTGCACCGACAAGGTTTTGCCCTTGTAAGTGCCAGTGAATCCATACATGTTTCGAACAGAGGAATACATAACTGCGTTATCTAAAAAATTGTCAGCAATCCACTTTGCCCGCAATGGGTCCCCTGGCATTAAAACCGTTTTTGCGATTTCACCTGGTTTTGCCGAAATGTGAATGCTCATGCCGTGATTTTATGAGTAAAACGGTACCCCTACTAGCGCAAAATAGGGTGAATGGGAAAGACTTTCTACTTTCCATCCCAAGTAGCAAGTTCTTTAGCAAACGGATCTAAACCCATAGGTCCTAGTTTCAGGGCAAATGAATGGAATTTCTTCAACTCAAACGCAGATCCCAGTCGAGTTTTTGCATCCTCGCGGGCTTGCATCCAAAAACGTTCGCCCACCTTGTAGGAAATAGCTTGTCCTGGCCAACCTAGGTAACGGTCAACTTCACTACGCGCAAAATCTTCATCCATCAATGCACTATTTAGTAGTAAGTCGAAAGCTGTTTCTGCATTCCAAACTACGCCATTTTGGTCTTTCAGTTGCAGGTGCATTCCAATGTCTACGACAATGCGAGCAGCACGAAGTGCTTGGCCTGCAAGGTATCCCATTTCAATACCCGGCTCATCGAATCCACCAAGTTCATCCATCAAACGTTCCGCATACAAAGCCCAACCTTCGCCATACCCACTTGTCCAAGCATCTGTGCGTTGATAGCGACTCAAGCGATCTCGTTCAATAATCACAGTTGCACACTGAAGATGATGTCCTGGGATTGCTTCGTGGTACCAAGTTGATGCGATGTGCCACCAACTAAATGTGTCTTTGCCTAAAGTTGGAAACCAAGTTGTGCCAGGTCGAGACAAATCTTCACTTGGCGGCATGTAATAAGGAGCGGCTGCACTTCCATCTGGTGCGATGCGAGCATCACAGAATTTGATGGAGTCGTCTATGTCGAAATGAACGCCGTCCATCTGCTTAACTGCAGCATCAGTGAAATCGCGCAACTTCTTCAAGAGTGCTTCAACGCCATGGATCTCATACTCTGGGGCGGTTTCTAAATAATCTGCAACTTCACGAAGGCTCTTTGCATCTGGTTTAATCTGAGCAGCGACTTTCCACATTCTTTCATTTATGTATGCAAGATCTTTGACTCCCCAGTTGTAAATTTCTTCTAGGTCAAGTTCTGCACCTGTGAAATAGCGGGCCCATTGGATGTAGCGATCGTGTCCAACTGCATCTTTCTCGGTAGCTCCTTTAACAAAACTTTCATATCCGCCATCAGCAAACTGATTAAGTTGAGTGGCCACACCTTTAACTTGACGCTGGGCCGTGTTCTTGCCTTTTTTGGCGACTTCATCAATTGCCGAAATCCATGACTTCAATGACTTATCAACTGCCAGCAAACGCAGTTCAATATTCTTAAAGTGTTCTTCTGTTTCATGCGGCATCATCTCGAAAACTTGCCGGATGCCTGATGGTGGCGAACTAATCACACCCCAAAGCACATGACTTTCAAAACTATCGTGCAGTTTTAATCCGGCTTCAAGTCTTTCCACCATGACATCTCGAGCAATGCGATCAATCTCATCAATTGGCGTCAAGGTGGCCAACTTGGCAAGCGTTGAGCGAGTGTGGTCTGCCGCTTTGGCAGCCCCCGCTACCGAGAAGTCGTCCAATTCATGATCTCTTCCAGGAATACCTAGAAAGGTTGAATTGATTGGGCTAAAAGCAGCTGATTCGTCAATATACGAGTCAGCCAGCGCGAAGATATCTGAACGATGATTTGTCATGGGGGCATTGTTGCACTGACGTCCAATGCACAGTCGCTCAGTTGTCTGTGTCTTCTAGCTCAGACAAATTCCAGTCTATGTAGCCTTCGATTTGCTTATAAAAGGAAGCCAGAGAAATTCCATAGGTGATTTTGAATGCTTCGGCAAAACGTTCGTGCACGTCAGAGTCGCCACATTCATAGACAGGGATAACTTGCAATTTTGTGACAAGTCTGTCAAACGATTCCCAACCATATTTCCCAACCAAATACTCAATTGCGAAAGCCCCATCGCTGTATGGACCATACATTGATTCATAATCTTCGTCAGGCTCAAGTTTCGAATCTGGACCCCAGTAAATCCAATATGATCTGAAAAGCCTATGGTCGAAATTATTATCAAGCGTTGCAATTTGAGCAGATACGAATTGCGCCTGTCCTTCTGTGAACCACTTAGGTACAAAACATGACCACGTGTAATAGCTCGTACCAAACCAAGAATCTTGCGCTACATGAGTAATTTCATGTGCGATCACATCTGGATCAGTTAATTGGTAAATTCCATCTGAATCTTTTGCCCAGCCACACTCCGTAAGGATGAAGATTCGTGGTCGAATCCAGCCTTCACCATATGTAACTCCAACCGATCCACCAATTTCGCACTCAGGATCCGCCCCAAAAACTCCTTCTTCGGAAAGATCATAATTAACCGATGAAACCATATATTGCGGAGTCATATCGAGCATATCTGCTTTGAGGGACTCGTAATCATCAAATATCCGGATATCAAAAGTCTTTGTGCTTAAAGGTTCGTGTAGAAATTGCATAGCTAAATCAATGTTTTCGTGAAGGCGAATTGCTTCTGCAGCTGTTATTGATTCATCCAGGTACACAACTGCGTTCGACTGTACATCGCCTTATGTAAAGGCTTTGAAGAAATTAGAGTTGGAATTCTCCACAATTGTTTTGAAATCAGTATTAGTTGCTGAAACTTTCAGACCATTTGAAGCATCCGTTGTACTGAAGAACCAAGCAAAGAGAATA
>JAPLBX010000061.1:29684-32352 GCA_026392535.1 Actinomycetota bacterium | reverse complement strand
TGAACGTCGTGATGATCGTCGCTCAACTGGGGACTCATTTCGGAGCAACGACAATCGCAGCAGTGACAATCGTGGTGGAGATAGCCGCGGTGGACGTGACTTCGGTCGCGACAACAACCGCAGCGGTGGCAGTGACTTCCGACGTGATGACAACCGCAGTGGCGATAGCCGTGGTGGACGTGACTTTGGCCGCGACAACAATCGCAGCGGTGGCAGTGACTTCCGTCGCGATGACAACCGTGGAGGCGATAGCCGTGGTGGCCGTGACTTCGGTCGCGATGACCGACGCGGTGGAGACCGACGTGATGACAATCGTGGAGGTGGACGTGACTTTGGTCGCGACAACAATCGCAGCGGTGGAGATCGTCGTGATGACAACCGTGGTGGAAGAAGCAGTGATAGAGGAAGTGAAAGAAGTGGCGAACGTCGCGGTGGAGACACCAAGACTGCAACTTCTGGAAGCAACCGTGCTGCCCGTCGTGCACATCTTCAACTTTCAGCATCAGCTACTTCAGGTCGTGGCCGTAAGGGAAAACCACGCACTAAGAACAAGCGTGCTGCTCGATAGATATTTAAATACAAAAAAGACTCGGAATTTCTCCCGAGTCTTTTTTATTTGTACAAATTAACCAAGAATGCTTGGGTCGTTGATTACTGAGAAAACAAATGCCAAAACCAAAGCTGCGCCAGCTAGTGCGATGTCTTTGTTGAAGCTCATCATTTCAGTTTGCTTTGCTTGTGGATCGGTTTCTTTCCAGAAGTTGTGGAAGATGATTGCTGTTGGGAACATAACTAGTGCGATTGCAAGTGCACCATAGACTCCGTAAACAGCAAAGTCACCTTGTGCGATTGCTGCAACTGCAACTGCAACTGCTCCGACTAGGAACAATGCGCCTGAAACTAGAACGCCTGCTTTTGGAGCTGGAAGACCTTTGTATTTTGCATAACCGGTCATAGCTTCGGTTGCCTTGAAGTGGCCGATACCTGCGCCGATGAATAGGAATGCGAACAAGACGCTCCAATAACGAACAATGCGTTCATGTTTCTCCTTGTCTTCTTTGCAGCCCCGTGTTGAGTTGCAAGTAGTTGAAACTTCAACTACTCTACACTCAAGTTGGTCTTGCCCTTGCATTGACTCGCTGTAGGAGGCCAAAATGCCAGCAATCACTCCCGAGAACCCTCTAGTTCTTCCAAGAGTTCACGTGACCGACCCAATCGCCTCTCATAGGCTCACCAAGCGCATCGTGCAGGCTGTTCGCACCCTTGAGGGTGAAGGTTTTGAAGTGCGCAGGCCATTTCCTGGGCGGCTCTCACTACGCGATGTAGACCCATTTCTGCTCTTGGATCAGATGGGCGGCAAAGAACTAGCCCCTGGTGAGGCCAAAGGCACTCCTTGGCATCCGCACCGTGGCTTCGAAACTGTCACTTACATTATGGATGGCACTCTCGAACTTGCACATCGAACAGCCTGACGAGAAACTGGTTATGAATGGCGGAATTCTTCACGGAGTTCAACTATGGGTGAACCTGCCAGCTAAAGAAAAAATGACTGCTGCAAAGTATCAAGACATCACTCCCGATTCAGTAAAGATTCTAACTAACCGTGATGGCGATGCAATTATTAGATTGATCGCCGGCAATCTTGGTGAACATAAAGGTCCGGGCGTTACTTTCACACCAATCACCTACTTGCATGCAACGTTGATGCCAGGTGCACAAATGGTTTTGCCATGGCGAACAGATTTCTCCGCAATGGTTTATTCACTTGATGGCACTGGCTTTGTTGGTGGCGATCGCGCACCACTTGGTGAAAATGAATTAGCAATCCTTGATTACGGCGATGCAATTGTCAACAGCAAGGCAAAAAATCTAGATGTGCTGGTGCTTGGTGGATTACCTATTCGCGAACCAATTTCTCATTACGGACCGTTTGTGATGAATACGCGTGAAGAAATATTGGTTGCAATGGAGGATTACCAGAAAGGTCGCATGGGACAAATCCCAGCGACCCATTTCTAGTTAATCACACACATTTCCAATTACACAGGTTTCTAATTAATTACACATATTCCTAGTTAGCGAAATGCGGAATTAAACGAGATCAACCTTGCGACCTAGGTGAGCGCCAATCTCTTTCGAGATAGCGTCAACGGTCTTAGTCGGAATTGATTGATCAACAGTGAGCACGATTAACGCGTGTTCTCCATGTATCTCTCGGCCCACCTGCATTGAAGCAATATTTAGTTTCGCTTCACCAAACAAACGTCCGACAACACCAACCACACCTGGTCGATCGTGGTAACGGTAAATCGCTAAGTGATCTGAGATTGCAAGGTCTAGTTCAACGCCATCAATTTCGACAAGCTTTTCAATATCTTTAACCCCAGAGATTGTGCCTGCAACGTTTATGCGGTGACCTTCAGTAGTTGATGCAATAACTCGAACCATTGAACGGTGATCTTCACTGTCAGTTGAAGTGGTTAGTCCAGTTTCGACTCCACGTTCTTTTGCGAACAAAGGTGCGTTCACATAAGAAACTGGTTCTTCAACTAAGTGTTGGAATGCGCCTTTAAGCGCACTAAGTTCAAGCACCCGAACATCTTCGGTTGAAAGTTCACCTAGAACCTCAACATCGATGCGGGTAAGCGGTGCATCGGTTAGCGTGGCT
>JAPLBX010000061.1:19135-29660 GCA_026392535.1 Actinomycetota bacterium | reverse complement strand
TTGAACGTTTACAGCGTCTGGCACAAGTTCACCAGCAAGTGCTAGGCGAACTGATTTCGCAACTGCAATGCCAGCTTTTTCTTGTGCTTCATCTGTTGAAGCTCCAAGGTGTGGAGTTGCAACAACTTGTTCAAATTCAAATAGTGGTGAATCGGTGCAAGGTTCTTTTGCAAATACGTCGATGCCAGCACCGGCGACCTTGCCAGCACGAATTGCATCAGCTAAAGCTTGTTCGTCAATGATGCCACCGCGGGCAGCATTGATGATGCGAACTGATGGCTTGACTAGATTTAGTTGTTCAGCGCCAATTAAACCGACAGTTTCAGCGGTCTTTGGCAAATGGATGGTGATGAAGTCTGATTCTTTAAGCAATTCATCCAAAGTTACCAGGCGAATCCCAAGTTGGGCTGCGCGAGCTGGTTGAACATATGGATCGTATGCAATTAGTTGCACACCAAAAGCAGATAAACGTTGGGCAACCAAAATACCAATGCGGCCCAATCCCACAATGCCAACTACCTTGTCGGTTAGCTCAACACCGGTGTACTTTGAGCGTTTCCATTGACCTTGCTTTAAAGCAGCATTTGCTGGCGCAATATGGCGAGCAGATGCAAGTAAAAGAGCAACGGCAAGTTCAGCTGCTGAAACAATATTTGATGTTGGTGCATTTACGACCATCACACCGGCTTGAGTCGCAGCTTTAACATCAACGTTGTCCAAGCCAACACCAGCACGTGCAACAACTTTCAATTTCTTTGCAACAGCTAATGCTTCTTCATCAACTTTGGTTGCAGAGCGAATCAAGATTGCGTCAACATCAACAATTGCTTTAAGGAGTTCTTCACGGTTTGAACCATCACAGTTGCGAATCTCAAAGTCAGGTCCGAGCGCCGCAACAGTGGCAGGCGAAAGTTCTTCAGCAATTAAGACAATGGGCTTGGTCACGAATGAACCTTCCAGATATTGGGGTGTGGGTGCGAACAACATTGTTTGCGATGAGCCAAGTTTACCCGTGCGAGATTTGTTAGCAGAACCGCACAGGTTGCTAACCTACGCAAGCGTAGGTTACGCTCACTGAGCAGAAACAAGCTGGGAATAACACCGCTCCAAATCAGCATTAAGGGGTTCAATGAGAGCCAATCACCTAGATCCAAGTGCTCCACGCCCTAAATTGCGCGGAATACTGCACTTGGTCTCGGCCCCAATCGCTCTAATCGCCGGTCTAGTTGTGGTCTTCCAGGCGGACTCAATGGCCATGCGAATAGCCTGCATTGTTTATCTGTTCACTGCTGTCAACCTCTTCACAGTTTCAGCGACGTACCACATTGGCCGCTGGTCAGTTCCTGTGAAAACAACACTTCGACGAGTAGACCACTCAAACATTTTTCTAATCATTGCTGGTACCTACACCCCACTCTCAATTGCACTTCTAGCTTGGGATTCTGCAAAAACCCTTTTGATAATTATTTGGGTAGCTGCTGCACTCGGTGTTGCAATTAGTTTGATCTGGCCACACGCACCAAGATGGATCTCAGTTCCACTTTATTTAGCAATGGGTTGGGTATCAATTTTTTATGTTCCCGAAATGGCTCAGGGTAATGGACTTGTGCCGGTTATCTTGATTGCAATCGGTGGTTTGCTTTATTCACTTGGCGCAGTTGTCTATGGATTGAAGAAACCAAACATCAGTTTGAAATGGTTTGGATTCCATGAACTTTTTCATTCGTTCACAGTTGCCGCATTTGCTGTGCATTTTATTGCCGTAACAATTGCGGTTATTCAATAAATTAGTATTTTTACAGATAAGCAAATCGCCACTCACCTGTTTGGTGAATGGCGATTAGCTTTTACGTTTTATCTTTACCTATTAGCGAGCTGCAGTGCCTTCTTGGTAGTCCGAGTCACCTGATTGAACCCAAGACATAAGTTTGCGAAGTTCGCGACCGGTCTTTTCGATTGGATGCGCTTCACCTGCTGCACGAAGTCTCTTAAAGTCTGGAGCACCAGCATCTTGATCGTCGATGAAACGCTTTGCGAATGAACCATCTTGAACTTCTTTAAGAACTGCCTTCATGTTTTCTTTGACGCGGGCATCGATGATGCGTGGACCAGAAACATAGTCACCGTATTCGGCTGTTGAGGACACTGACCAGCGTTGCTTTGCGATTCCGCCTTCATACATCAAGTCAACAATTAGCTTCAGTTCATGCAAGCATTCGAAGTACGCAACTTCTGGTTGGTAACCAGCTTCAACCAAAGTTTCAAAGCCAGCCATAACTAGTGCAGATGCGCCACCACAAAGAACTGCTTGTTCACCGAACAAATCGGTTTCAGTTTCTTCGGTGAATGTGGTCTTGATGCCACCAGCGCGAAGTGAACCAATTCCCTTTGCGTATGAAAGGGCTAGATCCCAAGCTTTTCCAGTTGCATCTTGTTCAACAGCAACAATCGCAGGAACGCCTCGGCCAGCTGCGTATTCGCGGCGAACCAAGTGACCTGGTCCTTTTGGTGCAACCATGCAAACATCAACGGTGGCTTTTGGTTTGATGTAACCATAACGAATGTTGAACCCATGGGCGAAGAACAGTGCATCACCATCTTGAAGATTTGGTTCGATAGCTTCAGCATAAAGTCCGCGCTGTGATGGGTCTGGAACCAAAACCATAGTTAGGTCTGCTTCAGCTACTGCGGTTGCTGGATCCACAACACGCAAACCTTCGGCCTCAGCCTTAGCGCGTGAAGTTGAGTTTGGTGCAAGACCCACCCGAATATCAACGCCTGAGTCGCGAAGTGAAAGTGCATGTGCGTGACCTTGGGAACCATATCCAATTACTGCAACAACGCGGTTTTGGATGATTGATAGATCTGCATCTTTGTCATAAAAAAGTTCAGCCACGATTAATCCTTTTGTGTAGTGGGTGGTCGGAGTTTAGTTGGTTTTGTCGGTGCTCTTAAGTGAGCGGTCAGAAATGGCTTTGCCACCACGTCCCATCGCAACAACACCAGATTGGACGAGTTCCTTAATGCCGTATGGCTCAAGAACACGCAGGAGTGCGGTTAGTTTTTCGCTTGAACCAGTCGCTTCGACTGTAATTGCGTCATTTACGACGTCAACAACTTTGGCGCGAAACATTTGAATCAGTTCCAGAATTTGCGAGCGTGTTTCTGGATCAGCTTTGACTTTAACTAGCAACAATTCCCGCTGTACAGATGCGCCATCTTCAAGTTCAACAATCTTCAAGACATTGATGAGTTTGTTCAGCTGCTTAGTTACTTGTTCTAGAGGCAATTCTTCAACGTTGACAACTATTGTCATTCTCGAAATATCTGGCATTTCGGTTGGTCCAACGGCTAGTGACTCAATATTGAAGCTTCGGCGTGAAAACAAACTTGCAACGCGTGCAAGCACACCTGGCTTATCTTCAACAAGTACTGAAAGTGTGTGACGGCTCATGATTAGTCCTCTCCGCGTTCCCATTGCGGCGCTAAATCGCGAGCAATCTTGATGTCGTCGTTTGACGTGCCAGCTGCAACCATCGGCCAAACCATTGCGTCTTTATGCACCTGGAAATCAACTACAACCGGCGCATCATTAAGTGACATCGCCTTTTCAATAGTCTTTGCAACATCTTCAGGTTTTTCGCAACGCAATCCGTGGCAACCATAAGCGTCAGCAAGCTTTACGAAATCAGGAATGCGATCAGAATGCAAACTGGTGTTTGAGTATCGCTCGTTATAGAACAAGGTTTGCCATTGGCGAACCATTCCTAAAACATTGTTGTTGATAATTGCTACTTTGATTGGAATGTCGTTGATTGCGCAAGTGGCTAGCTCTTGATTAGTCATTTGGAAACAACCATCGCCGTCAACTGCCCAAACCGATTTATGTGGTGCGCCAACTTTGGCTCCCATGGCTGCTGGAACAGCAAAGCCCATCGTGCCAAGACCGCCAGAGTTCAACCAAGTGCCTGGCTCTTCGTAATTGATAAATTGTGCGGCCCACATTTGATGTTGGCCAACACCTGCGGTGAAGATGGATTCTTTTCCAGCAATTTCACCAAGTTGTTGAATTACATATTGTGGCGCTAACGAGCCAGCAACTGTTTCATAACCAAGTGGGTATTTTTCTTTCCAGCTAAGGCAGTTCTCACGCCATTCATTGAAATTTGGCTTAGCTCCGGCTTTGATATCTTCTTTCAAAGCTTCAATTAGATCAAGCATCACTTCGCGGACATCTCCAACAATTGGAACATCGACTTCGCGATTCTTTCCAATTTCAGCTGGATCAATATCCGCATGGATAACTTTTGCCTCAGGTGCGAAAGATGAAAGTTTTCCAGTAACCCGGTCGTCAAACCTTGCACCAAGTGTGATTAGCAAATCGCTCTTTTGCAAAGCCCCAACAGCAGCAACTGTTCCGTGCATTCCAGGCATACCCATGTGAAGTTTGTGGCTATCTGGAAATGCTCCGCGCGCCATCAAGGTGGTAACAACTGGAATATTCAAAAGTTCTGCAAGTTTGAATAACTCTTTAGAGCCATTGGCCTTAATGACACCGCCACCAACATAAAGAACTGGTTTGCGAGATTCAAGAATCAGCTTTGATGCTTCGCGAACTTGTTTGTTATGTGGCTTAGTAACTGGGCGATAGCCAGGTAAATCTATGTTTGTTGGCCAATCGAAAGTGGTCATTGCTTGCAATGCATCTTTTGCGATATCGACCAAAACTGGACCTGGTCGACCAGTTCCTGCAATGTGAAAAGCCTCAGCAATTGCGCGTGGGATTTCTCTTGGATCTGTTACAAGGTAATTGTGTTTGGTGATTGGCATCGTGATGCCACGAATATCTGCCTCTTGAAATGCATCTGTACCAATTGCAGCTGAAGGAACCTGGCCAGTTATTGCAACCATTGCAACCGAATCCATGTAAGCATCTGCGATTGGGGTAACGAGATTTGTAGCACCTGGTCCGGAAGTTGCCATGCAAACTCCAACTCGGCCACTTGCCAAGGCATAACCCTGAGCCGCGTGACCAGCACCTTGTTCGTGGCGGACCAAGATGTGACGGATTTGCTTGCTATCCATCAGCGGGTCGTATGCCGGCAAAATTGCACCACCAGGAATACCGAACATGTCGGTTACTCCAGCGTGCTCTAGCGAGCGAACCAAACTGGCTGCACCGGTTATTTGCTCAGTCATCTCATCTTCTTTCGTTGTCTTCTTCGTAACTTTGTGGGTGTTTTTTCGCCTTACAAGCGAAAACCCCCCGGCCTTTCGGCTTCGGAGGGTGCGCGCGGTTGACGCTTCTGCTGATGCGAACCGCGCTAAATAACCACCACAATAGAAATTCTCATGGGCTAAGGATACTTAGGACTTACAGATTTGTCACTAGTTAATTTGCGCTAATCAGACAGGACCTGTTAGTCGCAGACCGCGCCTTTGGCTGCTGAGCCGACCAATTTGGCATATTTATGCAAAACGCCACTGGTGTAGCGATGTGAAAGTGGCTGCCAATCGACCTTGCGCTTGGCAAGCTCGGCATCATCTACGAGCAAATCCAGAGTGCGATTCGGGATATCGATGCGTACTTTGTCGCCAGTTTTAGCGAATGCAATGACCCCTCCGTCCACTGCTTCAGGAGCAACGTGTCCAACACATAGGCCGGTAGTGCCACCTGAGAATCGGCCATCTGTGATTAGTAACACGTCCTTGCCAAGTCCAGCGCCTTTGATGGCGGCAGTGATCATCAACATTTCGCGCATACCAGGGCCACCTTTAGGTCCTTCATAGCGAATGATTACAACATCACCTTTTTGGATGTCGCCACTTTCAAGGGCATCCATAGCTGCACGTTCGCGTTCGAAAACTTTTGCAGGCCCTTCAAAGACATCAACTGGGATACCGGCACTTTTAACTACTGCACCTTCAGTTGCGAGTGAACCTCGAAGAATTGTGATGCCACCGGTTCCACCAACTGCTTTGTCGATTGCATGCAAGATTTGGCCATCTGGATCTGGTGAATCAATTTCTGCAAGATTTTCGGCAAGAGTTTTACCAGTCACAGTTAAGCAATCGCCATTTAGAAGTTTGGCGTCGAGCAGCGCTTTCATAATTACTGGAACGCCTCCGACTTTGTCTACGTCACTCATTACATAACGACCGAATGGTTTTACGTCAGCGAGCAACGGAACTTTGGAACCAATGCGATGGAAATCTTCAAGTTCAAGATCAACTTTTGCTTCATGTGCAATTGCAAGAAGATGAAGAACCGCGTTTGTTGAACCTCCAAATGCCATCACAACAGCAATTGCATTTTCAAGAGATTGTTTGGTGATGATGTCGCGAGTTGTGATTCCTTGTCGAATCAGTTCTACTACTGCTTCACCAGATGCAATGGAATATCCATCACGACGACGATCTACTGCTGGTGGAGCTGCAGAACCTGGAAGTGACATTCCCATTGCTTCGGCTGCAGAGGCCATTGTGTTAGCGGTGTACATACCGCCACATGCACCTTCACCTGGACAGATTGCTCGTTCAATTGCATCAACATCTTCGCGGGACATTAGTCCGCGAGCACATGCACCAACTGCTTCGAATGCATCAATGATTGTGACATCTCGATTTGAACCATCGCTTAGCGTTACATTGCCAGGCAAAATCGATCCTGCGTATACAAATACTGATGCGACGTCTAATCGCGCAGCGGCCATCAACATTCCAGGAAGTGATTTGTCACAACCAGCAAAGTTGACCATTCCGTCAAGTCGTTCAGCTTGCATGACTGCTTCAACGGAGTCAGCAATAATTTCGCGGCTTACTAATGAAAAGTGCATGCCTTCGTGGCCCATTGAAATACCATCAGAAACCGAAATGGTTCCAAATTGCATTGGGAAGCCGCCAGCTTTGTGGACACCTTCTTTTGCAGCAAGGGCAAGGCGAGCTAGTGAAAGATTGCACGGAGTGATTTCATTCCATGATGAGGCGATACCGATTTGCGGTTTAACCCAGTCTGCATCACCCATACCAACAGCCCGGAGCATGCCTCGGGCTGCGGCTCTTTCGAGTCCGTCGGTTACATCTTTACTGCGGGGCTTCATGTCGGTCATTGGTGAATTGTATTGCTCGGGATTCGTTCTGCTCGGGCACATTTAGCGGGGGCCAATTGGCTTCGATTACGTTGACTACGATTACGTTGGCTTCGATTACGCCAATTCTTCAGTTATTCCGATTCTTCGGTTACGCCAAATCTTCGGTTACGCCAAGTCTTCAGTTACACCAAGTTTCTCAAAAAGCAGTGCGCGCACTTTGGCAGCGTCTGCTTGCCCCTTTGTGGTTTTCATAACGGCTCCAACGATTGCGCCAGCGGCCTGAAGTTTGCCTTCTTTGATTTTTGCAGCAATGTCTGGGGATGCAGCAAGTGCTTCATCGATTGCGTTAAGCAAAGAAGAGTCGTCAGAAACAACAGCAAGGCCGCGCTTTTCGATAATTGAATCAACATCACCTTCACCGTTGATAACCGCTTCGATTACTACGCGGGCTAATTTGTCGTTCAGTTTGCCATCAGCGATTAACTTCTCAACTTGGGATAAGTGTTGGGCAGTGATTGGTAGGTCTATTAACTCAATAGACATTTCTTTCGCCAATCTAGCTAATTCACCTAGCCACCACTTACGCGCACCATTTTGATCAACACCTGCATCAATAGTCGCAAGAACCAAATCCAATGCGCCCGCGTTAATCACTGAGGCCATGTCATGATCAGTAATTCCCCACTCAGCTTGCAAACGGTTCTTACGAAGAGATGGGTTTTCAGGCAAGGTCTTTCGAAGTTCCTCTACCCATTCGCGACTAGGCGCAATCGGAACTAAATCTGGCTCTGGGAAATAACGGTAATCCTCAGCTTCTTCTTTTACGCGACCTGAAGTTGTGACACCAGTGTCTTCGTGCCAGTGACGGGTTTCTTGAATAATAGTTTTACCAGCATCGATAGCTGAAGCTTGTCGAGTAATTTCATAACGAACTGCGCGTTCAACGGATCGCAAAGAGTTCACATTCTTGGTTTCAGTGCGAGTTCCGAACTTATCCTTTGGAGTTTTACGCAAAGAAAGGTTTACGTCACAACGCAAAGAACCCTGTTCCATGCGGACGTCACTGACGCCAAGCGCGCGCAATAAGTCGCGTAATGCACTCACATAGGCGCGCGCAACTTCTGGAGCAAATTTTCCAGCACCAACAATCGGCTTTGTCACAATTTCAATAAGTGGGATTCCAGCGCGGTTGTAATCGAGTAATGAGTAATCCGCACCATGAATTCTGCCGGTCGCTCCACCTTGATGTGATGCTTTTCCGGTGTCTTCTTCCATATGTGCGCGTTCGATTTCAACTCGGAACTTCTTCATTCCTTCTTCTGTTTCAACATCAACATCTAAATAGCCATTAAAACAAATTGGTTCGTCATATTGAGAAGTTTGGAAATTCTTTGGCATGTCTGGATAAAAATAATTCTTACGCGCAAATCGGCACCACTCAGCGATTTCACAATTTAATGCCAGGCCAATACGAATCGCAGATTCAACTGCCTTGCCATTGACCACAGGTAATGCGCCTGGTAATCCCAAACACACAGGGCATACGTGAGTATTTGGATCTCCACCAAATTCAGTTGGGCATCCACAAAACATTTTGGAATTGGTATTTAGTTCAACGTGTACCTCTAGGCCCATTACTGGATCAAAAGCGGCGATAGCTTCATCAAATTCAAATACGTCTTCAACTTTTGAACTCATAAAGCTTGCACCTCCTCAATCAGCAAATGGCCCCATTTTTCTTTCAAAGCATTTTCAAGCGCAGCACCGACGTTATATAAACGATCATCACCCATTACTGGAGCCATAATTTGCAAACCAACTGGAAGCCCATCTTCAGGTGCTAGACCAATTGGCAAAGACATTGCCGAGTTGCCCGCAAGGTTTACCGGGATGGTTGCCACATCGTTTAGATACATTGCAAGTGGATCATCTACTTTGTCACCAATTTTGAATGCTGTGGTTGGCGCAGTAGGCGAAATCAAAACATCTACCTTTTCAAAAGCAGCTGCGAAATCTCGTGAAATCAATGTGCGGACTTTTTGTGCTGAACCGTAGTAAGCATCGTAGTAACCACTAGAAAGCGCATAAGTTCCGAGCATGATCCGGCGTTTAACTTCTGGGCCAAAGCCAGCCTCACGGGTCATAGACATAACTTGTTCAACTGCATTCTCAACATTGTCGCCAACCCGCAAGCCATAACGCATGCCATCAAATTTTGCTAAATTCGATGAACATTCTGATGGCAAAATCAAGTAGTAAGCACCGAGTGCGTATTCGAAAGACGGACAAGAAACTTCATGGACTTCTGCACCTAGTGAAGTCAAAATATCAACGGCTTCTCTAAATCGTTGTTGAACTCCAGCTTGGTAACCCTCGCCACCGAGTTGCTTAACTAAACCAATCTTTACGCCTTTTACATCTGCTTTTAATGCTGCACCGACAACATCTGGCACCGATTGATTAATAGAAGTCGAATCTCGTGGATCATGACCTGCGATCGCTTTATGCAAAAGTGCTGTGTCAAGCACGTTTCGAGCACATGGGCCAACTTGATCAAGGGATGATGCAAGTGCGATTACGCCATAACGTGAAACCGCACCGTATGTTGGCTTAACTCCCACGGTTCCAGTGACAGCTGCCGGTTGGCGAATAGATCCACCAGTGTCGGAACCAATTGCAAGTGGCGCTTCATAAGCCGCGAGAGCTGCTGAAGATCCACCGCCAGAACCACCAGGAATTCTTTCCAAGTCCCAAGGATTTTTGGTTGGACCATAAGCAGAATATTCAGTTGAAGAACCCATAGCGAATTCGTCCATATTTGTTTTGCCCAAAATGATGATGTCATTTTCGCGAAGTTTCTTCACAACTGTTGCATCGTATGGTGGTCGCCAGTTTTCTAAGATTTTTGAACCAGCGGTTGTTGGAACACCTTCCATTGCCAAAATATCTTTCAAAGCAAGTGGAACTCCGGCAAGTGGGCCTAGCTTTTCGCCACCCTTGATCTTCGCATCAACTTTGGCTGCATCACTTAATGCGCTCTCTTTTGTTAAATGCAAAAATGCGTGCACACGCTCGTCAACTTTTTCGATTCGATCAAAGTGAGCTTGTGTAACTTCAACGCTTGATAATTCCCCAGTTGCAATTTTGGTTGCAATATCTTTAGCGTTTAGCTTGATGATCTCATTGGTCATGATTCGTCCAAAATTCTTGGCACTCTAAAACGTGAATCTTCCGAAGCTGGTGCGCCACTCAGGGCTTGTTCAGCACTTAATCCTGGTTGAACAACATCTTCGCGAAACACATTGACAACTGGAACTGCATGCGAGGTCGGTGGAATATCGTCATTGACTACTTCACTTACGCGAGCAACTGCGCCGAGAATTACATCGAGCTGTCCAGCGTAGTGGTGAAGTTCCTGGTCGGTCAGATCGAGG
>JAPLBX010000061.1:0-19130 GCA_026392535.1 Actinomycetota bacterium | reverse complement strand
GCAATACTAAGAGCCCACAGCCAGGCTCAAATTAGCGTGCGACTTTTGATGCGGCTTCTGGCCCTTTTTCTAGCAAAACTATGAATCCCGCTAAATCCAATATAGGACGGCCAAGTTCTTCAGCTTTCGAGGCCTTTGATCCAGCATTTACGCCAATCACAACAAAATCTGTGTTCTTTGAAACTGTCGCTGCGCTCTTTGCACCTCGTGACGTGACCGCCTCGGCCGCTGACTCACGAGTAAAACCATCAAGAGAACCAGTAATAACAATTGTCAGCCCAGCAAGAGTCTGCTCACCTAATTCAACTTCTTCGTCTTGAAAAGTAACTCCAGCTTTTTGCCAATTGGAAATAACTTCTCGATGCCACTTAATACTGAACCAGTCTTTTACTGATTCGGCGATAACTGGTCCAACACCTTCAACTTGTGATAAGACATCAAGTGGCGCTTGCTCAATGGCGTCTATGGAACGGAATTCCTTAGCAAGAGATTTCGCAGCGATTGGTCCAACATGTCGCATTGAAAGTGCACAAATAAATCGCCAAAGTTGTTTGGCCTTGGCTTTTTCAAGGCTGGCCAGCATTTTGTTTGCGTTTGCTGTCAGCTCTATCTGACCATTTTTATCTTTCTTTGTGAAAAATTCACTGGTTAACAAATCTTTTTCTTTTAGGGCAAATAATTTGGCTTCATTGATTAGCACTCCATCGGCCAACAATGCTCCTGCAGCTTGAGCACCTAGATTTTCTATGTCCAAGATTGCCCTGCTTGCTAAATAGATAATTCTTTCTCGAAGTTGAGCTGGGCAAGATTGCGAATTTGGACAACGTAAATCCACATCGCCTTCTTTTTGAGCACCCAGAGGCGATCCACATTCAGGGCATCTAGTTGGCATCACAAATTTCTTCTCAGAACCATCCCGCAGCGCAACAACAGGACCGACAATCTCAGGAATCACGTCGCCTGCTTTGCGCAAAACCACCGTGTCACCTATTAATACACCTTTGCGTTCAACTTCTTCCTGATTGTGCAACGTGGCCATTTCAACCACACTGCCTGCGACTTTGACTGCCGCCATGTGACCAAAAGGAGTTGCGCGGCCTGTGCGACCAACCGATACCCGGATGTCCAAAAGTTTCGTATTAACTTCTTCAGGCGGATATTTATAGGCAATTGCCCAACGCGGTGCCCGCGAAGTGAAACCAAGTTGCTCTTGCAGATTTAGTGCATTGACTTTTACAACTATGCCATCAATGTCATGTTCTACAGCGTGACGATTATCTCCATGGAACTTAATAAACTTTATTACTTCTTCAGTTTTATTCAGTACTTTAAAGTGTTTGCTGATTGGCAATCCCCAGGACTCCAAGATTTCGTAAGCATCAGACTGATTTCCAAATCCCAATGCTGCAGATTCGCCAACTCCGTGTACGGTCATCCGCAATGGCCTACTTGCGGTTACTCGTGGATCTTTTTGTCGCAAAGATCCAGCAGCAGCATTTCTAGGGTTTGCAAACGGTGGTTTCCCTGCTGCCACTAATCCGGCATTCAATTTGTCGAACTCGGCATTTGGAAAATAAATTTCTCCGCGAACTTCAACAATTTCAGGTACAGCTATTTTTCCAGTCGCAACCAACCTATCGGGCACCCCGACAATTGACCTTACATTTGCAGTGACATCTTCGCCATTTGAGCCGTCGCCACGGGTAGCCGCTGAAATCAACTTGCCATTTTCATAGGTCAAGTTGATTGCGAGGCCGTCAATTTTTAATTCACAGAGGAATTCACAGGAGCCAACACCTTTTTCGACTCGCAAAACCCAGTCCAAGAATTCTTCTTCACTAAACACGTTGTCCAAACTCATCATTCGAGATCTATGTGAAATAGCAGCAAAGTCTGTGGTGTATTCCCCACCAACTTTTTGGGTAGGTGAGTCTGGAGTTCTTAATTCAGGATATTCATTTTCGATTTGGATTAGTTCGCGTTCGTAGTCGTCGTATTGTCCATCGGATACAACTGGTGCATCTAATACGTAGTAGCTATAGCGATATTCCTCGACTAATTCACACAATTCTTTGTGCCGCAATCGAGCATCAATTAAAGCTTTATCGCCTTTGCCCATTTGCGAATTATCTCTCGCCCAACCGACGTGCTGAATCAATCATCACAGATCCCGCTACTCGGTCCCCATCGTAAAAAACTGCCTGTTGGCCAGGTGCTACACCACGTAAGAATTCATCAGTACGAAAAGTTAAATCATTGTCTGTAACCGAAACAATTTCTGAAGGCACCTCGGTGCCATGTGCCCGCCATTGCACACCTAGTTTTTGACCCGACTCAAAACCGGTAGTGGTAACAGTTGGCTTTATGCCATTCACTTCGTTCACCTCAAGCAAACGTGGTGGCCCAACAAAAACTGTTTTAGTCTTCACATCAATACTTGTCACATATCTAGCGGTGCCGTCATCAGCTGGTGTTCCCAAAGCCAAACCGCGACGTTGACCAATAGTGAAGGTATGCGCACCTTGATGTGCCCCAACTACGTCACCACTTACCGCATCAACGATTTTGCCTGGCTGAGGTCCAAGACGTGATTGCAAGAAACCTGCAGTGTCACCATCTGGAATGAAACAGATGTCATGACTATCTGGTTTCTTTGCAACCAATAGATCTAAATTCTCAGCTTCTTTGCGAATCTCGGGTTTTGTAGTGTCGCCAATAGGAAATAGAGCACGCTCTAATTGCCATTGTTCTAAAACGCCTAAAACATATGACTGGTCTTTAAGCGGATCAACAGCTCTATGCAATTCAACACCGTTAGAGCCATTAACTAATTGCGCATAGTGACCGGTAGCAACCGCATCAAAACCAAGGGCTATTGCTCGATCTAGTAAAGCTGAAAACTTAATTTTTTCATTACAACGTAAACATGGGTTTGGGGTTCGACCTTCAGAATATTCGGCTAGGAAATCGTCTACGACGCCAGCTTTGAATTCCTCAGCCATATCCCAGACATAAAATGGAATTCCTAAAACATCAGAGGCACGTCTAGCGTCGCGTGAATCTTCAAGTGAGCAACATCCGCGTGCACCAGATCTAAAGGATTGAGGGTTCGCCGAAAGGGCAAGATGTACCCCTGTGACCTCGTGCCCTGCTGCAACTACGCGAGCTGCTGCAACCGCTGAATCAACTCCGCCTGAAAGCGCCGCCAGAATTTTCATTTGTCGTCTCTCATCAAAGTCGCTGCCTAGTCTTACCTGCCCGACGGGCACGTTCAACAGTTTCGGGCAGTATTCTTTCTAACAATTCGATATCTCCCAAGCTTGAAGTTCTACCGAGAGAGAATCTGAGAGCGCCAACGGCTACTTCTTCACTAATTCCCATATTCATTAAGACATGTGACGGTTGTGGAATTCCGGCTGTGCAGGCCGAACCAGTTGAACATTCAACCTGTGCGGCATCTAACAACATCAGCAAGGCGTCACCTTCGCAACCAATAAATGTGAAATGCACATTTCCTGGAAGCCTATTTGTGCGATCACCATTTAGGACTGCATCAGGAATAATGCTTTCAATTCCTGAAATCATGCGATCTCGCAATTGAATTAAATGTTCTCTATGTTCGGCAATCCGACCAGTGGAAATCTTTACGGCTTCACCCAGTGCAGCTATTAAGTGTGTAGGAATGGTTCCGGAACGAACTTCTCGTTCTTGGCCGCCACCATGTAGTACTGGCACTGGCTTAAATTCTCTTCGCAAGATCAAAGCACCAATACCCATCGGCCCGCCAATTTTGTGCCCACTTAAAGTCAAAGCATCAACTCCAAGTTTCTTGAAATCAATCTCAATTGCACCAACCGCCTGTACGGCATCAGTGTGCACTGGAATAGATGATTTCTTTGCCAGCGCCACAATTTCTTCAATTGGTTGAACTGTGCCAACTTCATTATTTGCAAACATAATTGAAATCAAAGCAATCTCATCTGCATCATTTTCAATAATGTTCCGAAGGGCTTCTAAATCAATTCCGCCTAATTCATCAACCGGACCGAATACAACTTCAGCATTCTCCATCTGTTCCATCCACTGAGCTGGGTCAAGCACAGCATGGTGTTCGATTGATGAAATAACTATTTTCTTTCGACGTGGATCTTGAGCATTTCGCAACCAATAAAGTCCTTTGATTGCCAAGTTGTTGGCTTCAGTTCCACCTGAAGTGAAAACAACTTCACCTGGCAGACAGTTAAGTGCAGTCGATATCTTTTCCCGCGCTATCTCAACAGTCTTTCGGGCAGCGCGACCTGAGGTATGCAAACTTGATGGATTTCCAACTTCGGAAAGATGCTTTGTCATTATTTCAATAACTTCTGGGAACACCACTGTTGTGGCCGCATGATCTAGGTAAACCATTATTTACCTAACTCTTGCAATAGGGCCGCTAATACTTCGTCAGCGTCACCAACTATTGCTAGGTCTGCAAAAGCAAAAATCTCAGCTTCAGGGTCTTTATTCACCGCTGCAATGTAGTTTGGTTTTCTAACACCTGCAAAATGGTAGTGAGCACCACTTACGCCAAAACCTACGTAAATATTTGGGCTGATCGTGCGGCCAGACGCTCCGACCAAACTTTCCACGCCAATATGACCTTTATCAAAGGCTGCAGAAGTGCCAACCACTTCCGCTTCCATTGATTTTGCAACGATTCTCAAGTCATCAATTGATGTAACTCCACCACCAACACAGACATAAATTCCCTTGCTGCTTGGCACTTCGGCAATTGTGATTACGGATGGCCCTTTGCATTCAATTACGACTTTGACCGATCCATCAAAAATTTCTTTGGTGAATTGATCATTTTCTGCAGCGCCGACATCTGTTATTAGCGCTAATTTATTTTCGGCTGCAAAACTAGCAGCTTCAACTTTCTGATTTGCCGTAAATACTTTAACTTCGCTAGCAGGATTTATTTCTGGTTTGTGGGTTTGAGTATCATCAACATTTGACCACTTTGAAATTTGCTCTAAAAGCAAAACTGCAAGTTCTTTTGGTGTGCCACTCTTTTTCTCAGGATTGTTTTCCTTCAGAATTGAAGTCTGTGAAATTATTTTTGTCTTGGGCGCGATGTCTGCTAAATCCAGATCTGCAAGATTCAATGTTGAAACTGGTTTGTTCTTGGCGGCTGCGATGCCTTTGAAGTTGGGTAATCGCGGAGTATTGAAATCTTTAGTCACCACAACGACGCTTGGCTGCTTTAGATTCAAAATCACATCCAGCTCAGATTCACTACTAACTACAACATAATTCCAATCAAGCAATCGGGCTACATAAGCTGGAACCACTTCACTTTGCCCATCTGAGGATTTGGTACCGGCGAAAACTAAATCTGCACCGCAATGCAATATGGCTTTTGCCAATACGTTTGCAGTTACCCAAATATCTGCTCCGTGGAGGTTCTCATCCGTCACATGAACAGATTCATCAATTCCCATTGCCAATGCGCGTTTGGTTGACTGCTCAACACCTACTGGTCCCATCGAGATTGAAACAGTCTGGTTATCGGAAGCATCCGATATTTGAAGTGCCGCTTCTACTGCGTGCAGGTCAGACGGGTTCAAAACTGGGTCGGTGAGGGATCGCTCTAAACGCAAGTTCGCAGAATTGAGGGTTAGCCGCGAATCTGCACTTGGTACCTGCTTTACCAAGACTGCAATTTTCACTATTCACCTCATCTAGCTTGAGTTAGTTCACTCGGACACTGTGAGTATTCTCTCAGCGATTTAGCACAAAGGCTCACCCCGCGGTCTGCCCTTATGCGCCACACTCACCCTAGGCAGGTAAATTGCCGTCTGATTTTGAATGTAAACACTCACGCTAAGGGGCTCGAGAGATTATGACCGCTCTGCCGAGTCAAAACTATGCCCAAGTCAATAACCGGCCAGATCCGCTTGGCGTGACCATTGTTGATGGTGGCGTGAATGTTGCAATATTCGCCGAAAATTCAACTGCAGTCGATTTCTGTATCCGAAATGCTGATGGCTCTGAAACTCGTTGGCGGCTACCCGACAAGGCCCGAGGTATTTGGCACGGGTTTGTCCCAGGTGTCGAAGTTGGCTCTCGCTATGGCTTTCGGGTTCATGGCGAATGGAATCCACTTGAAGGGCATCGCCACAATCCAAATAAATTCTTGATAGACCCTTATGCAAAAGCGATTGATGGTAATTGGGTTTTACATGAGGCAGTTTTTGGTTACAAGCAAGATATGACCAAACCAGCAGACGAATTAATTATGGATACTCGGGACTCTGCACCATTTATGCCATGTGGGATTGTGGTTAAAGATGATTTTGACTGGACTGGCGATGTTAAGCCAGATGTTCGCTGGCATAAAACCGTAATTTACGAAGCACATGTAAAAGGTATGACGATGCAACATCCAGATGTGCCTGAACATTTGCGTGGCACTTACGCTGGTCTTGCCCATGAATCAATCATTAATCACTTGCATTCAATTGGTGTTACTGCAATAGAACTTTTACCGATTCACCAAATTGGACACGAAGAGCATTTAGTCCGAATGGGAATGACTAACTACTGGGGCTACAACACTCTCGGGTTTTTTGCACCTCATCACGCTTACTCATCAAGTGGGCATCGCGGCGAACAAATCAATGAGTTCAAGCAGATGGTTAAAACCTTCCACCAAAATGGAATTGAAGTTCTACTTGATGTGGTTTACAACCACACATGTGAAGGTGGGCCGCTGGGGCCGATGATGAGTTTCAAAGGTATTGATAACGCTTCCTACTACCGGCTAGTTGATGATGATCCACAACACTATTTCGACACGACTGGCTGCAGCAACACCCTAAACACTTACCACCCGCAAGTAATGCAGTTGGTTCTAGATTCACTTCGTTACTGGGTTAGTGAAATGCACGTGGATGGATTTCGTTTCGATCTCGCACCTAGTCTGGCTCGAATAAATCATGATGTTGATTTAGCTGGACCACTGATGCAAGCAATTGCCCAAGATCCTGTGCTTCGAACCACGAAGCTAATTGCTGAACCGTGGGATCTTGGTACTGGTGGCTATCAGGTTGGTAACTATCCAAGAATCTGGAGCGAATGGAACGATCGCTTTAGAGATACGGCACGCGATTTTTGGCGTGGTGTTGCGCCAGGTATTTCCGAACTTGCATCCCGCATGTCTGGCTCTTCAGATCTTTTTGTTGATGAAGATCGCCGACCACGAGCTTCTATCAATTTCGTAACTGCACATGATGGCTTCACAATGCGGGACTTAGTTTCCTTCAACCAAAAACATAACGAGGCCAATCGTGAAGGCAACCGAGATGGCAACGATCACAATAACTCTTGGAACCACGGTGTTGAAGGTGAAACCACTGATGCTGTCATAAACCAACTGCGCCTTCAGCAACAACGAAACATGACGTTGATGCTGCTGCTTGCAAGTGGTGTGCCGATGATTACTGCTGGTGACGAACATGGACGCACCCAAGGTGGCAACAACAATGCATATTGCCAAGACACCCCTATTTCTTGGGTGGATTGGAATATCGAGGGCGACCGAGCTGAGATTTTGAATAGCTTTAGAAATTTGATGCAACTTCGTAAAGAGCATCCTGCTTTTCACCACCGCGATTACCGCTGGGGATCACCAACCTTGATTGGTGGGCCAAAAGATATCGCTTGGTTTAGCCGGACAGGTCTTGAACTTGATGCAGAAGAATGGCTTGATACAGAAATTAAAACTCTTGGAATGTTCATAAATCAAATTGCACAAACTGAAGTTGAAAATGAATCTTCAAGTTGTTCATTCTTGGTGATCATGCATTCAGGTGGTGAAAGCATTGAATTCACTCTGCCTGATGCATCTTGGGCAACGCAGTGGCATATCGAACTCGATACAACTTTGCCAGGTGCAAAATCACCAGACCTAAAAATGCAACCAGGGCAGACCATGCGAGTGTTCGCTCGATCTGCCCTGGTACTACGCGCTGCTCACGCGTAAAGGTTTTTACTTAAGTGATGCTTGCAAGCCACGCGATCCGTCGAATTGATCAGCAGCTGTGAGTTCTACAACTGCTGGATCTGCAATTCGGTCATTGCTATCCGCGCGACCATGCACCCATTCAACTGCAACTTCTTGCGGATTTAATCCGGCAAGATTTACAAATGCGTTTAGCGTGATTACATCACCGCGTTGTGGTGAATCTGGAATGTTTTCAGCTTCAATGTGCTCAACATTTACACCTGACCAAATAGTTCTGATGCGTGCTTTCCAGGCTGCAAGTTCCTTTGCCAATCGTGCATCATCTGCATTGACTTGGCGGCTTGCAACAGCAGCTGGTGTGTAGAGATTATTCACATAATCTTGCACCATTCGTGTTGCCAGAACTTTTGGTCCAAGAGTTGCAAGTGTGTGTTTAACCAGTTCCAACCAACGAGTTGGTAAGTTGTTTGCATCAACATCATAAAAGACTGGCTTTACATTCTTTTCAAGTAAGTTGTAAAGCGCATTAGCTTCGATGTCATCTCGACGATCTGCATCCATTACGCCATCTGCAGTAGGAATCGCCCAACCATTCTTTCCGTCGAACCATTCATCCCACCAACCATCAAGAATCGACAGGTTAAGCGCACCATTTAAAGCTGCTTTCATTCCTGATGTTCCACATGCCTCTAACGGACGAAGTGGATTGTTCAACCAAACGTCGCAACCTGGATACAGCCATGAAGCCAATCCCATGTCGTAGTCCGGTAAGAAAACAATGCGATGGCGAACTTCTGGATCGTCAGTGAACTTGACCAAAGTCTGAATTAACTTCTTGCCGCCTTCATCTGCAGGGTGTGATTTACCTGCGATAACTAGCTGAACAGGACGTTGTGGGTCCAACAAGATTTTCTTGAGTCGTTCTGGATCGCTCAACATCAAAGTTAAACGCTTGTATGAAGGAACACGGCGTGCGAAGCCAATTGTTAAAACATCTGGATCCAAAACTGTATCAATCCAGTCGAGTTCGGCTGGGCTTGCTCCACGGTTGATCCAAGATTCACGTAAACGGTTTCGGGCCTTTGTTACTAAGCGAACTCGCAAGGCGCGCTTTACTGCCCAGAAAGTTGCATCTGAAGTTTTAGCAATTGCTTGCCAACCTTCTGGACCTTCAGTGCTAACACCGTTTGAAAGGGCTAGAACTTCTGGTGCAACCCAAGTACCAGCATGAACACCATTTGTAACAGACGTGATTGGTACATCGTCTTGATCAAATGCTGGCCAAAGTCCGCCAAACATTCCACGACTTACGTCACCATGTAAAAGGCTGACACCGTTTGCACGGGCACCGAGGCGAAGTCCGAATACTGCCATGTTGAAGATTTGTGGATCTCCGTCAACGAAGTCTTCGGTTCCTAAAGCAAGGATGCGATCGACTGGAACTCCGTCAGCAGCATTGTCGCCACCGAAGAAATTCGTGATCAAATCCTTGCTAAAGCGGTCAATGCCTGCAGGAACTGGTGTGTGAGTTGTGAAAACTGTTCCAGAGCGAACTGCTTCAAGAGCTGAATCGAAATCCATTCCCTTTTCAGTTAATTCCAAAATACGTTCAATTCCTAGGAAACCGGCGTGGCCTTCGTTGCAGTGATATACCTCAGGTTCTGGAGCACCAGTGATGCGTGACCAAGTACGTAGGGCGCGAACACCACCAATTCCCAACAAGACTTCTTGCAACAAACGTTGGTCGTGTCCGCCACCATAAAGGCGATCGGTTACGTTGCGTTCAGTTGGCGCATTGTCTTCAACATTTGAATCAAGCAACAACAAAGGCACTCGTCCAATATGTGCAACCCAAATGTGGGCAACTAAACGTTTGCCACCAGGTAAACCAATAACTACCCGTGCCGGAGTGCCATCATGTTCACGCAATAGTGAAAGTGGCAACGCATCTGGATCTGTTACTGGATAAGTTTCTTCTTGCCATCCGTCGCGAGAAAGTGACTGACGGAAATAACCAGCACGATAGAACAAGCCAACACCAACTAGTGGTAATCCAAGATCTGATGCTGCTTTTAGGTGGTCACCAGCAAGAATGCCAAGACCGCCAGAATATTGTGGAAGCTGAGTTGCAATTCCAAACTCGGCTGAGAAGTAACCAATTGCACGAGGAGCAATGTCGCCTAATCCACGATACCAAGAATCGCGATTCAAGTAGTTATGCAGGCTTGCTCGTGCAGCTTCTACCCGATTAACGAATGAAGCATTAGCTGCTAATTCATTTAATCGAGATGAAGGAACATCGGACAGCACTCGCATCGGGTCGCCGTTGACTGATTCGAAGATTGCTGGATCGATAGCGCGGAATATTTCCAAGGTTTCGCTGTCCCACGTCCAACGCAAGTTCCCGGCTAATTCACCGAGGCCCTGAAGTTGCTGTGGAAGAACTGTGCGAACGTTAAAACGTCTAATTGCTCTCATAGTGAGGCAAATGCTAGGCGATGGAAAATCACCTCCAAAGAGACCCTTGGATTTAGCCCCTTTTGCCCACAATCTCACTCACAAATGCGCACACTCCCCCTGTTCACAAGTGTGCATGACCGATAGCGTTGGCACATGGCGAACCCACCGCAAAATGTCTCCTCGGACAAACTTCTACCGAGCGGCATTTTGGGACCAATCGGGCGCTTTGCAATTTTGGACGTTAGCCCGGTTGTCAGCGAAGGTCGACCAGCCAAAGGGGCCGTCAACGAGCCAATCACGATTAAAGCCACGGCAACCCGCGAAGGTCACGATGCTCTTGGCGTGAGTGTTTTAGTGACTGATCCCAAAGGCACTAAGACAACTCTGCGAGCTCACCTTTCTTCAAATGACACTTACGTCGCAGAATTCTCGCCAACTGAAATTGGTTCATGGAACTTTCGCATCGAAGCTTGGGATGACATCTGGGGAACTTGGCATCACGATGCTGGATTAAAAATTCCTGCCGGAGTTGATGTCGAAGTTGAATTGGAAGATGGCGCTCGGATTTTTGAGCGGGCACTAAATGAAACGCCACAAAATGCAAATCCATCTACTAAGAAACTTTTGCAAGAAGCCATAAAAGTTTTGCGCGACAAAAAAGTCGATCCAAATTTACGTCTCGCCGCAGCTTTCAATCCAGAAATTGATCAAGCAATGCACGATTTTCCAATCCGAGATTTATTGACGTCGTCACAAGAATTTCCACTCCTTGTCGAACGCGAACGTGCCTTATTCGGATCTTGGTATGAATTCTTTCCACGTTCCGAAGGGGCAACACTTAAACCGTATAAATCAGGAACTTTCAAGACTGCGATGAAAAGACTTCCCGCTATTGCGGAAATGGGATTCCAAGTTGTTTATGTTCCACCGGTTCACCCAATCGGCAAAACAAATCGAAAAGGTCGAAACAACACGTTGAATCCAGATGCTCAAGATGTTGGTTCTCCATGGGCAATAGGTTCTGAAGCCGGTGGACATGATGCAATCAATCCAGAGCTTGGAACGCTTAAAGACTTTGATGAGTTTGTTGCGGAAATCAAACGACTAAACATGGAAATCGCACTTGATTTGGCATTGCAGGCATCGCCTGATCATCCTTGGGTGAAGACTCATCCACAGTGGTTTAAACAACGTAATGACGGCTCGATTGCTTATGCGGAAAATCCACCAAAGAAATATCAGGACATCTACCCGATGTTTTTTGACACCGATCCAGATGGTTTATATAACGAAATCGAAAGAATTGTTCGTTTTTGGATGAGTCATGGAGTTCGTATCTTCCGCGTGGACAATCCCCACACCAAACCAATATGGATGTGGCAAAGATTGATTCATGCAATCAATGCCACCGACCCAGATGTAATTTTCTTGGCGGAGGCTTTTACTGCCCCTGCGATGATGCGCGTGTTGGGCGAGGTTGGATTCCAACAGTCTTATACCTACTTCACATGGCGCAACGACAAACATAGCTTGACTCAATACATGGATGAATTAGCAAATCATTCAAGTGCATATATGCGGCCAAACTTTTTCACAAACACGCCAGACATTTTGCCAACCTTCTTACAAACCTCTGGCCCAGCAGGTTTTGCTATTCGAGCGACTCTGGCAGCCACATTAAGTCCGAGTTGGGGCATCTATTCTGGATTTGAGATTTATGAATCAGCTGTCTTGAACGAAGGTGGCGAGGAATACCTAAACTCTGAAAAGTTTGAGTTGCGCCCGCGCGACTGGCAAGCAGCCGAGGACGAAAATCGCTCGCTTGCACCATACATAAAACGGTTAAATGAATTACGCAGCCACCATAAATCTTTAAAGCAGTTGCGGAATGTGGTTTTTCATCCAGTTGATGACAATGAAGTTATTGCATATAGCAAAACTTCTGGCGAAGACACAGTGCTCGTAATTTGCTCCCTCGATCCAAAAGGGACCAGGGAAACCTGGGTGCACCTAGATATGCCGGCACTTGGATTTGATTGGGATGACACTGTTTATGGACACGACCTGGTCACAGATACAACTTGGACGTGGAAAAAGGATGTAAAAGTTCATATCGACCCTTACCGTTGCGTCGCTCACATCGTGACCTTGAGGAGAAAGTCTTGATTATCCGACGCAAGAAAGATAGCGAAGATACCAATCCTGAGCCGTTAGAGATTTCCGCAGAAACAGCAAAAGGGACTTCACCAATAAATGAAGTACCCTTTCATGAACTTGAGCAGATAGTTGAAGCTCGTCATCACAACCCACATTCAGTTTTGGGAGCGCACCTTCACAACAAGCATGTAATTTTTCGCGTAGTCAAACCTTTTGCTGTCAGCGTTGTAATTACTGGAACTGATTTTCGGTTGCCGCTAACTCATGAACATCGTGGGATTTGGGTTGGTGCATTGGAAGTTGACGCAATCCCCGATTATCGAATTGAATCTCGCTACGGCGAAGAGGTTTTTACAACTGACGATCCGTATCGTTTTATGCCCTGCATTGGTGAATTAGATCTGCATCTAATCCATGAGGGCCGCCATGAAAAACTTGGAGATGCATTAGGCGCAAAGGTTTTGACATTCCCATCTATTCTCGGTGAAGTGAGCGGCACTGCGTTTACGGTTTGGGCCCCAAACGCGCAAGGCATACAAGTAGTTGGTGACTTTAATTCTTGGGATGGAATTGGACATGCAATGCGTTCACTTGGTGCGAGTGGAGTTTGGGAAATTTTCATTCCCGGCATTGGACATGGAAATAACTACAAGTTCCGGATAACCGATCGCTCAGGTATTCAAACTGATAAAGCTGATCCAATGGCCAAGCACAGTGAAGTCCCACCATTAACAGCATCAATAGTTTGGCAATCTCAGTATGTTTGGCAAGACGAAACTTGGATGGAGGAACGCCCTAAGTCAGATCACAGATTTGGTCCAATGAGCGTGTATGAAATGCACTTTGGTTCATGGCGCCAAGGCTTGAATTACCGTGAAGCCGCTTTTCAAATTCGCGATTACATACTCGAACAGGGTTTCACACACGTTGAATTCATGCCACTTGCCCAACATCCTTTCTCGCCATCTTGGGGATATCAAGTAACTGGCTATTACGCAGTTGCATCTCGTTATGGCGATCCGGACGATTTGCGCTACCTGATTGATGTGCTCCATCAAGCGGGCATCGGGGTAATCATGGATTGGGTTCCTGCACACTTTCCAAAAGATGCATGGGCACTTGCACGATTTGATGGCACGCCACTTTACGAACATGAAGACCCTCGACTGGGTGAACATCCTGACTGGGGAACTTACATTTTCAACTTTGGTCGACCAGAAGTTAAAAACTTCTTAGTTGCAAACGCTGTCTTTTGGCTTAATGAATTCCATGTTGATGCATTACGAGTTGATGCTGTTGCATCCATGTTGTATTTGGATTATTCCCGAGAGCCAGGACTTTGGGTGCCAAACGAATTTGGTGGCCGCGAAAACTTAGCTGCTGTTGAATTCTTAAAGGAAATGAATAGCATCGTTCACCTTCGATCTCCAGGTGCTTTGACTATGGCAGAAGAATCAACTTCTTGGGCAGGAGTCACCACTCCAGTCGAATCGGGTGGACTTGGTTTTGACCTCAAATGGAACATGGGTTGGATGCATGATTCACTCGAATACATAAAGCACGAACCAATCCATCGAAAATTTCACCATAATGAAATGACGTTCTCACTTGTGTATGCATGGAGCGAACAATTCATGCTGCCACTTTCCCATGATGAAGTTGTGCATGGAAAAGGCTCGCTAGTGGCTCGCATGCCAGGAGATCGCTGGCAGCAACTTGCTGGCCTTCGAACTTACTACGGATTTATGTGGGCCCACCCTGGCAAGCAATTGCTATTTATGGGTTCAGAATTTGCCCAAAGTTCTGAATGGAATAGCCATTCATCATTGGACTGGTGGCTGACCGATTTCGCAGAACATCGTGGAGTCAGAAATTGTGTTCAGTCGTTGAACTCGGTCTATAAAAACACACCCGCATTATGGGAACGAGATCACGAACCTGCTGGGTTTGAATGGCTAATCGGTGACGATGCTGAAAACAATGTGTTTGCTTGGTTGCGTTGGGGTCACAACGGACAAGTTGTTGCGTGTGTAACAAATTTCTCACCAGTGCCACGTGAATCCCATCGAATACCACTTCCATTTGCAGGAAACTGGAAAGAGGTGCTTAACACCGATGCCAGTGAATTTGGTGGATCTGGTTTAGGAAATCTCGGTCACATAGTTGCCGAAGAAGTTGCAATGCATGGGAAACCAGCATCTGCGAATGTTGTGATTCCACCGCTTGCAACAGTTTGGTTTGTTCCCGAAAATCAATAACTTTAGAACAAGGCGTTGGTGAGCTGCCGCCTTGCACTTCGCACTTCGTCAACTTCGCCAATTAATAAGAAGAAGTCAAGAAGTCTTTGTTTGATTTGTTCTCGCTCATCTGCAACAAAGATTTTCACACCGGCTATCAACAAATCAAATGCCGGTACAACCTGACCCAACATCATGAGCGAATCCGCAACTTCTAGGTGAGCCTCAAGGTTGTCTAGTGATTTACCAATCACAGCATTGAAATCCACACCATCGGTTCGCCTAAACAGACCCACTTGGATTACGCCGACTTTTGCCTCTTCATCTGCTGGTGCGTTATTTAGCACATCGCGATAAACAGCTTCGGCAGCATCCCAATCCCCTGCTTCCATGGCTTCAAAGGCTTTAACAAATCTGGGGTCGATTGGCTTTTCACTATCGACCATTTCGCCAGTTGGATTTTCCGGGTCAATTCCTGCATTAACCCCACCTAGGTCAGCCTTGGCCGCCACCTCAACTACTTGATCGAAAATACTTCTTACTTGAGCTTCGGCAGGAACTTCATTAAACAATGGTTGAACTTGTCCATTTAGAAGTAAGTAAACCGAAGGCAGAGTTTGGGTTTGGAAAGCCGCGACAATTTGTGGGTTTGCATCAGAGTCAACTCTGGCCAAAAAGATTTTGCCTGCGTATTCAATTGTGAGCTTTTCCAGCATCGTAAACACTTGACTACTTGGCAGGTCTTTCTTTGAGCCGATGGCAACGACTACTGGAACTTGCTTTGATTTGAGTAGTACTTCGGATTCAAAATTCTCTTCAGTCACATCAACAATAAACAGAGATTCTGCTTTTGATGTTGGAGCAGGCTTCGCACCTAGAGTCGAGAGGTCAATAACACCGTTTTGCATCTGCGGTTTTTGCGTGGTCATTGTTTTATTGTTCCACTTCTCATCAGATTCTCAACATGTTGGGCTTGAGACCCTGTTGAGAAAATCAATTACTGCATCAGAAGTTTCCTTCGGCTTTTCGATGGGAGCAAGGTGTCCACACTCACTCAATTCCACATGGATGCCATCGCGAGCAGCATTCATAATCCTCGAGTGATCAGCGGCACTTGCAACGGTGTCTTCGCTGCCTCTGATCGAAAGTATTGGACCTTGGAAATCTGAAAGAACTTGGTGCGAGTCAAGCCTTTTGCTCATAGCCCGTTGCAAATTAGCAACGCCATTAACTCGCGAATCTTGCAGCAAAGCTTTGGTGTATTCAACGATTTCAGGAGATTGCTCGGTAGTTGTTTTGCCAAGTAAATTCGGCAGCATTAATCGGCAGAAAGCTTCGGTATTTTTTGCTTCTTCAACCTGACTAGCCACTCGTAAGCGGTTTTCTCTTTGCTCTTCATTGTCGGCACTCGCTTTGGTGTCAATCAAAATCGCTGCTGCCACCCGTGACGGGGCGATTCGAATGAGTTCCATGGCAACATAACCACCGAGTGAACAACCGGCAACCACGAAATTAGAGATTCCGTAATTGTCCATCAAACTCAAAACATCTTCTGCCAATACTCGCAGTGATGGTTCTTGTTCTTTCCAGTCTGCGGAACTACCACAACCGCGTAAGTCAGGTGTAAAGACTTGCCAGCCACTTATTGCAACATCGTCTGCAATACCATCCCACATTCTGTGATCGAGTGGGAAAGCGTGTAAGAAAACTACAGTTTTCATAAATCGCTCCACTTCTCCATTGGGCCATCCCAATCAAGCGGTAATGGATATTTGCTTGGCGCAACAACTTTCACGATCTCATTCAGTGCGAACTTCACGCTTTTCTCGCCAACCCATAGATGTTTCGCTTCTGGTGCTGCAATTACTTTTGCGTGTGGAATTACTGAAAATCTTTCCCGAGCAGCATCGGGCTTAAGGTAGTCGTCAAACTCTGGAACCAATGCAGTTAAGGGTTTGCCAGAGACCTTCCAAGAGTTCAAATCATTTTCATCTGTCCACCTAAGAGGTGGAGAAAGCAAAATAACTTCTTTGACCTCTGAAATGTTTGCATAACGCAATGCGACGTCTGTCCCAAAAGACCAGCCGACCACATAAATATTTGGAAGTCCGCGAGTAATTGCATATGCAATTGCGGCTTGCGCATCTAAACCTTCGCCAACCCCAGCAGAAAATTCACCATCGCTTTTTCCAGCGGGAGATTCAACGCCTCGAAAATTGAATCGAAAAATTGCAACTTCGGCAAGTGCGGGAAGCCGCCAAGCCATCTTTCGAAAAACATGACTGTCCATAAAACCACCGTGAGTGGGCAAAGGATGTAAACAAATAATGGTGGCAGTCGGATCTTTCTCGAGAGGCTTGGCAATTTCGCCAACCAGCATCGTGCCGTCCAAAGATGGGAAGTGCACTATCTCGCGATTAGCAGGCAAAACACTATTTGCAACTATTTCAGGCACGAAAAGTCCCTTTAGTTTCCCGAAGCTCCATGGCATCGCTTGTATTTTTTACCCGAACCACACGGACATGGGCTGTTGCGACTTGGGCCGCCGCTTGCACTCTTATCTAGAGTCACTTCACCAGACTCACTTGGCGCAGAATAAGAAAGCTGGCGCTGTTCTGGCTCAGTTGCACCAGCAACAATTACTTCAATTTCTTCATCGTCTTCGTCGTGGGCAACGGTAACTTTTGATATTCAATCAGCGGATCTCTCTGCGCCATTGCTCGCAAACCAATACCCTCTTGCAGATATTGCATTTCATAAAGATGTTCGCGCCACTTGCGATCAAGCACACTCAAAACTACTTTACGTTCAAGTTCGCGAGTCGCATCTGAACCTAAATCTGTTTCACGGGCCGCGTATTTGGCAGTCAAGTCTTGCAACACGGTTTCGGCGACTACATCCGAATCAAAATCACATTCCTGCGCAACCGCCTGGATGTCTACTCCGATTGGATAGATTTCCTTGAATGCATTTGTTAATCGATTGATATCCCAGTCTTCGTCGTATGAACCAGAAGTTTCAGCTTCAACATATCCATAAACAGTGTCTTTGAAGAAATCTTGAATTTGATCCGAGATATCTTTTCCAGAAAGAACTTCTTTACGCTCGCCATAGACAACTAAGCGCTGACGATTGAGCACTTCGTCATACTTCAATACGTTCTTGCGAATTTCAAAGTTACTTGCTTCCACCTGGGTTTGAGCACTTTGAATTGACTTAGTAACCATCGTCGCTTCGATTGGCACATTGTCTGGCACATTGAAACGAGTTAGGAAGGTATTGACCATTTCCGACTTGAATAGTCGCATTAAGTCATCTTCTAGAGATAAGTAAAAACGGGATTCGCCTGGGTCACCTTGACGACCAGCACGACCGCGCAACTGATTGTCGATGCGACGCGATTCGTGACGTTCAGTACCAAGAACATAGAGCCCGCCGAGGCTTACAACTTCATTGTGCTCGGCAGCTACTGATGCTTCCGCGCGCGCCAAAGCATCTGGCCAAGCAGCGTTGTATTCAGCTAAATTTTCAATTGCGGACAAATTGCGTTGCGCTAATTCGGTACGTGCAATGTGTTCTGAGTTACCACCAAGCATGATGTCTGTACCGCGACCAGCCATATTGGTTGCAACAGTCACTGCGCCTTTGCGGCCAGCCATCGCAACAATTGAGGCTTCTTTCTCATGATACTTAGCATTCAAAACTTGATGCGGCACTCCTCGCTTTTTAAGCAAGCTCGAAACAATTTCACTCTTCTCAACACTGGTTGTGCCCACTAAGACTGGTTGTCCTTTTGCGTGCCGTTCAACGATGTCTTCGATTACGGCTAAATATTTTGCTTGTTCGGTTCGATAAACCAAGTCGGTTTGATCCATACGAATCATTTCGCGATTGGTTGGAATTGGCACTACACCGAGTTTGTAGATTTGATTGAATTCAGCAGCTTCAGTCATAGCTGTACCAGTCATACCGGCCAACTTGTCGTAAAGGCGGAAGTAGTTCTGCAAAGTAATTGTGGCAAGAGTTTGGTTTTCGGCCTGAACCTTCACGCCTTCTTTGGCTTCAATTGCTTGGTGCATACCTTCACCGTAACGACGCCCGGCTAATAGCCGACCGGTGTGTTCATCCACGATTAGGACTTCGCCGTCCATGATGACGTAGTCTCGATCTCGTTTGTAAAGTTCCTTGGCGCGAATTGCATTGTTTAATAAACCAACAAGCGGAGTATTTACAGATTCGTAAAGATTCTCAATTCCGCATTCTTT
>JAPLBX010000178.1 GCA_026392535.1 Actinomycetota bacterium | reverse complement strand
TGCATCTTGCGCATCAGTTGCTGCTTCAATTCTTGTGAGTTCTCTCGAAGTTAGATGTTCGATAGCATCAGCAATCCAGTCAATGTGTTGCTCAATGGAAACAACCATATTGCTAAGTACACCCGGACTTCCAGGTCCAGTAACAAGGAACATGTTTGGGAAACCGGAAACTGCCAGACCTAGATAAGTAGCAGGGCCATCACTCCAAGCATCACGAAGTGTCTGACCATCGCGCCCGACAATGTGGATTGCGTTCAGAGCACCGGTGACTGCATCAAAGCCAACCGCATAAACGAGAGTATCAAGTTTGATTTTTCGGTTCTTTGTCGTCACACCATGCGAAGTAATCTCCTGAATAGGATCAGAACGAAGATCAACAAGGGTTACATTTTCTTTGTTATAGGTTTGAAAGTAGTTTGTATCAACACATGTGCGCTTCGTGCCGATGTGATGCATAGGACTCAGAGAAGTTGCGGTAATCGGATCGTGCACGATCTCCTGGATCTTTTTCCTTGCAAAATTTTGCGCCTCTAGATTAGCCCGCTCATCTGTAAAGAAGTCGTTGAAGGCGTATGACAGCGAATTGATGCCTCCGCGCTGCCAACCCGCTTCAAACATGGCGTTACGTTCTTCGTCAGAAACTTCAAAAGTCGCTTTCGTTGATGGTGGGAATGGGGTACCTGCATCAGAGCGCCTGCTGGTTTCGCGACGTTTTTCAAAATCCGCTAGAACTTCTTCCACGTACTTTGGCTCTAGTGGGGCATTACGCGCTGGCATGCTGTAGTTGGGTGTTCGCTGAAATACGTAAAGATGCTTAGCTTGATTTGCAATGATTGGAATTGCCTGAATCCCAGAAGATCCAGTTCCGATGATGCCGACTTCGCAATCAGTGAAATCCACTCCATCTTTGGGCCACTTTGAAGTGTGCAATTCATTGCCCATGAATTGATCGGCACCTTGAATGTCTGGACGCTTTGGCTCAGAGAGATTCCCAACTGCCATAACTACATACTTAGCCTTGATCCGCTCACCATTTGAGGTGTGAACTAGCCAAGTGTCAGATTGCTCATCGAACTCAGCAGATAAAACGGTATTTGAAAAACGAATATCTTTCTTTAGATCAAATGTCTCGGCGACGAATTCTAGATAACGCAGAATTTCGGGTTGGGTAGCAAACCGCTCGGACCATCTCCACTCTTTTAAAAGTTTAGGCGAGAACGAGTAGCAGTAATCGACGCTATCTATGTCACATCGAGCTCCTGGATAGCGATTCCAATACCACGTTCCACCGACGTCATCACCTTTTTCGATGACAGTGCATTTGAGACCCAATTCACGAAGACGTATCAGCATGTACAAGCCGGAGAAACCTGCTCCAACTACTACAGCATCAAGTACCTCACTTACATCATTTCTTTCGTTACTCATCGCTTAGTAATTTCCAGTGCTGTAGTAAATGCGTCACGGACCTCAACATCAGTCCAAGGGTGTGGCGACTCAGTAATGAAGTAGTCATCCAAAGCCAGCGTGGTGAGTTCGTCAATCTGTTCAGTAGTTACGCCAAGACTTGCAAAAACTGGGAAATCAAGATCTACCAGCAATTTCCTAACAGCTTCGACAGCTCGTTTACCATCTGGTGCTCCACCTGGAGCAACTCCCATGGCATCTGCAACTCGCTCTAATTGCTCTGGCACATGGTGTCTTTCGCGCTCGAGAGTCTCTACAAGGACCAGACC
>JAPLBX010000091.1 GCA_026392535.1 Actinomycetota bacterium | reverse complement strand
ATCCGCTCATGCCGGTTTACATGGCTAAAGCTGGTGGATTCTTCTTCATCGTATTTGGAATTATCACCGTAATTTCTGCTCTTGCCACCATAAACCCGATTTGGATGTTCGGTCCATATATTCCTAATGCTGTTGGCGCTGGGTCACAGCCTGACTGGTATATGGGATTCTTGGATGGCGCGGTTCGTATTATGCCTGGATTTGAATTGAATGTATTCAACAATACGATTGTTATGAATTTGATTGTTCCCGCAATGATTTTGCCAGCACTAATGATTGTGCCAATGATTCTTTATCCGTGGATTGAGGCTTGGGCAAGTGGAGATAAAGGTGAACATCACGTTCTAGATCGTCCGCGCAATGCGCCTACTCGCACTGCACTAGGTGTAATGGCGCTCACTTTCTACATGCTTCTGTGGATTTCTGGCGGTAACGATCTAATTGCTACCACATTCGGACTTTCCATTAATGCCATTACTTGGACACTACGTTTTGGTTTATTCATAATCCCTGCCATGGCTTTCTGGGCAACCAAGCGAATTTGTTTATCACTGCAACGCCGCGATCGCGACAAACTGCTGCATGGTCGTGAGACTGGTCAAATCATTCGCTTGCCGCATGGTGAATTTATTGAAATTCATGCACCAGTAAACGAAGTAGAGAAAGCAAAGATTCTGTCAAAAACAGATATCGCACCAATCGCCGCACCTGCTACTCACGATGCACAAGGTGTCGCGCAACGAGGACTGCTCGCTAAACGTTTGCAATCTAAGGTTTCGCATTTCTTCTACGGTGACAATATCCCCGCTCCTACTGCGGCTGAAATCACTGAAGCTGAAGCTCATATGGGACATGTTGAAAGTGAAACTCGCTCGGAAATATCTCAACACTAAACAAATCGATAAAAGTGGCTAGTTGCATTCAGTAACTAGCCACTTTTCTCGTACATTTGGCTAATGCTCGGCAACCTTTTATTAAGCAAGCAACTTCGTGGGATTGATACTCCAAATAATAGAGACAGATCTATAGATGCAATTCGAGCATACGGACTCATAATTGTGGTGGCCGGCCACTACTTAATGGGGATTGTCCAATGGAATGGCAATGTTCCGCACCTTGGGAACACGCTTTCCTCTTCCATCAACCTCCAAGCTATCACCTGGATTTTTCAGGTAATGCCACTTTTCTTTATTGCAGGCGGGGCTGCCAACTACATCTCATGGAATTCTGCTCAAACTAAACAAATCCCTTACGCAATCTGGCTGTGGAAGCGGGCACACCGTTTGCTCAGTCCGGCTTTGGTCTATTTATTTGTCATGATCATTCTTGGTGCATTGATTACCCCAAACACAAATCGTGAAATGGGTAGAGTGTTGTTAAACATTTCGACCCAGTTGTTGTGGTTCCTAGGTGTATATATTGTGATTACTGCAATCACTCCTTTTAGCATGCGTCTTTACGAACGTTTTCGCATTGATTATGCACACCTTGCAGATACGGCATTTGCGCCGATTTCTTTACTAAATTTTATTTTTGTCTGGGCCATGGTCAGTCAATTTGGTTATTCGTTTGTGAAAAATCAGGTTTCCAAAAAAGTAGCAGGCACAATATTGATTACCGCACTCAGTATTGAAATTGCGTTGGTGGCACTATTCCCCTATCCAATATCGTTGGTGGGAATGCCAACTGATTCTGTTAGCAATATGGCGCCACCAAGTTTGGTACTTGCTCTGCACAGCATCTTTGTTTGGGGATTGCTTAGCATCTTTAAGGACCGGATTAACGAGCTTTGCAAGAGTTTGCGTGTTTGGAAAATCGTTGTCGGTGCAAATATGGCCGCTATGACAATTTACCTGTGGCATATTCCTATCATCATGTTCTTGACCGTTGGGAGCCATTTGCTTGGTTATGACCGCTCTGCGATCTTGATTGCTGGAAGACCCTACCCAGGTGAAGGATTTTGGCTACAAACTATTCCATTCATATTGTTATGTGGGTTTATTGTGTATTGGTTTGTCCAAGTCGCCTGGTCTATTGAACATTTAAAGATAAAGTGGTGGCAAGGCAATGCCAACCTTATTCATGGTAATAAATGGCGAAACATTCTGGCAATTTCTGGTGTTTTTCTGATTGGAACTGGCTTACTCGCTGTGGCTGGAACAGGCCTGCACCAATTTCCAAATGGAACTCAAGAACTATCAGGAGTGTCATTTAAAAATGGCCAAGCAGCCACCATCTTTATTATTGGAATTGCTTTGTCGAGATTAGCTATCGCTTCGAAACCAAAATCCGATCTTGAATTATAAGAATTCCAAGTAGGACGATTAAAGCCCCAACCGGTTCATACCAATAAAGTGTTTCTTGGAGCAAGAAAGCTCCTGCCAACACCGCAACCAGTGGCATCCAATAGGTAACGGTGCTTGCGATTAGTGGTCCCTTCTTTTCAATCACAAAGAAATGGGAGGCAAAAGCTAAGCCAGAGCCAAATGCGCCCAGAGCGATTACGGCAACCAAACTTGAAGATGTCGGATGTATTGGAGCCCATTCAAATAAGGCAAATGGCAGGACTTGAATTGTGCCAAAAGATAGTTGCAGTGCAGCTCCAAGAATCGGATGCAATCCCTGCGGCAAGATGAAACGGCGCATATATGGAAAAGAAATTCCATAAAGCAAGACAGCAGCGAAACAGTAGGCAACGCCAGTTAAGTTATTGGCAGTTGAAGCCTGCCACGCGCCTAAAACAACGCACACGCCAATAAAACCGATTACCAGACCGATTTGCTGGTTTATCTTAGGTTTGGCTTCACGAAAAATTGCGACAGTCGCCAACCAGCCAAGTAAGGGCACGGTTGCATTTATGATGCTCGCAACGATTGAAGACACAGATGTTTCTGCGTAAGCAAAAAATAGCCCTGGCAAACTGTTATTCAGCAAACCCATGACAAAGAAATGCCAGAAGAGTTTTGTGGGCTTTGGGATTTTGAGACGTAACAAAATAACCAAGATCCACAAGGTAATCGCACCAATTGTTACTCGACCAGCTGCGACTTGATTAGGTGTGAAACTTTGTAGTCCCACCATGATGAAATAGAACGAAAGTCCCCACATCAAAGAGGTAGCTACGTATGCCGGCACCCACTTTGAGTCAGACTTCATAGAAATCTTAATTACTGAACGAAATCGCCGCGATGGTACTCAAACAACCAGCCGAATACCGAAGTTATAAGCACCACAAATCCAAGTACAACAATCCAAGTTGCAAAAATCAAACCAATGAAGGTTAGCCATGCACCGATAGCAACTGGAAGTGGCCACCAGGAATGTGGGCTAAAGAAACCATAATCAGAATCTGCTTCTTCAATATTTCCATCTGCACGATCTTCTGGCCGAGTTCCAATTCGCTTACCTGTTGCCAGAAGATAGAAACCGATTATTACCGACAAGCCACCGGTCAAAGCCAAAACTGTAGTGCCAATAACATCGCCACTCATTACAGAGTAAATCCAAGCAATTACGGCGTAGAAAACTGCGCCACCGACAAATAATCCACCTTCAATTTTCATTTTAGGTTTACTCGCTCTCTACATCCGGATGATGTAAATCGAATGCTGGGCGTTCGGAACGGATTCTTGGCAAGGTGACAAAGTTATGACGCGGCGGTGGACATGAAGTTGCCCACTCCAAAGATGCCCCCCAGCCCCATGGGTCGTCAGAAGTGACAAGTGGAGCTGTGCGATAAGTCTTGTAAACATTGTAGAAGAACACCAAAGTTGAAGCTCCGAGAATTATTGAACCTACCGTTGAAATCATATTCAACTGTGTGAATCCGTCGCTTTCTAAATAGTCAACGTATCGTCTTGGCATTCCCATAACGCCAAGCCAATGTTGAATCAAGAAAGTGGTGTGGAAGCCGATAAAAGCTAACCAAAAATGTAGTTTTCCTAGCCGTTCGTCGAGCATGCGTCCGGTCCACTTTGGCCACCAGAAGTAAAAGCCAGCAAACATCGCAAATACAACAGTTCCGAAAACAACATAGTGGAAGTGAGCTACAACAAAGTAGGTGTCACTTACGTGGAAGTCGATTGGTGGCATGGCCAACAAAACTCCAGTTAAGCCACCGAAAAGGAATGTTGCCAAAAAGCCAATCGTCCAAAGCATTGGAGATTCAAAGGTGAGAGAACCTCCCCACATGGTTCCAATCCAGTTGAAGAATTTCACCCCAGTTGGAACTGCAATCAACATCGTCATGGCGCTAAAGAATGGAAGATTTACAGCCCCAGTTACATACATGTGGTGTGCCCATACAGTCATTGAAAGACCAGCAATAGCGATCGTTGCAAAAATTAGACCTTTGTATCCAAAAACTGGCTTACGGCTAAACACCGGCAAAATTTCAGATGCAATTCCAAAGAAAGGCAGAGCAAGAATGTAAACCTCGGGATGGCCAAAAAACCAAAATAGGTGTTGCCAAAGAATCGCGCCACCATTTGCAGCTTCAAAAACTACAGATCCAAATTTTCGATCAACTTCGAGCACAATAAGTGCAGCAGCAAGAACTGGGAAAGCCATCAAAACTAAAACGCTTGTGCATAAAGTGTTCCAAGTGAAAATACTCATGCGGAACATCGTCATACCAGGTGCACGCATTGTGAAGATTGTCGTTACGAAGTTAACTGCGCTGAGGATGGTTCCCAAACCACCCAAAGCAAGGCCAAGTAACCACATGTCACCACCCGCACCAGGTGAATTAACCGCATTGGAAAGTGGTGCATACGCAAACCAACCAAAGCTCGCAGCTCCACCTGGAGTTAAGAATCCAGCAACAACAGTCAAGCCACCGAATAGGAAAAACCAGTAACCGAGCATGTTAAGCCGTGGAAATGCAACGTCAGGTGCGCCAATTTGCAATGGCATGATTACGTTTGCGAAGCCAACAAAAAGCGGGGTCGCAAAAAGGAAAAGCATGATGGTTCCGTGCATTGTGAATAGCTGGTTGTATTGATCGTTATTTAAAAATTGCAAACCTGGTCGAGCCAATTCAGCACGCATCGCCAGAGCCATGACTCCAGCAAGTGAGAAGAAAACCATTGATGTGATCAGATACATGTATCCGATAGTTTTGTGATCTGTTGATGTAATCCACTTGACAACAGTTCGGCCGACCCGACGCTCGCGTGGTGCGCGGGGTTCATATACATTGGTCGGACGTTCGGAAAGAATTGTCATTTCGTTACTCCTGCTGCATCGGTGGATCTACCAGACTCAAGCACTCCAACTTGACCGGCATCGATAAGGCTTTGGATGTGGGCTTCATAGTCCGCACGCGAAACCACTTGTACGTTGAAAAGCATTCTTGAATGGTCTGCTCCGCAAAGTTCGGTGCACTTACCTACATACGATCCAAATTTGTTAGGGGTTAGTTCGAACATGTTTTTACGACCTGGAATAACGTCCATCTTCTGGTAAAAAGCTGGCACCCAAAACGAGTGGATAACGTCTGGCGATGTTAGCTCGAAGCGAACCGTTTCATTAATAGGAAGGTAAAGCGTTGGCCGCTGTCCTGGGGTTCCGATTTCGTATGCACCCTCATCTAAGTAGTTAAAAGTCCATGACCAACGGAAGCCAACAACACCAACTGTGTGAGTTGGCTTATCTGTTAAAGCAGTTAGCGCGGTCTGATCACGCCAAGTGAATACTGCTAAAACTAAAATCATTACAAGTGGTGCAAGGGTGTAAAGAATTTCGAGTGGCATGTTGTATTTGGTTTGCTCTGGAATTCCATCATTCTTCTTGCGTCTAAAGCGAAAGAAGACAAAAATCATTAGTCCCCAAACCAGCGCACCAACCAACCAAGCTGCAAGCCAAGAGTTTGTCCATAGGGACTCGATGATCGGACCTTCTTTAGTCGCAGGGGCTGGCATACCCATACGAAGAAAATCATCACCGCTACATCCGGTTAAAACGAAAGCACTCACTGTGAGTAATCCGAGCATCCGCTTCTTCAAAATGCGATCCCATCACGTTGTGCCAATATTTCAAGAATTTGGCTATTTTCAGTGCCCTCAGGTTACTCCAGTGTGAGCAAAGCCGACGCTTCACCTCTTAGATTTCGACCGCCCAAAAATGTGACCTAACTCGCACGAATGCATAACTAACCTTGGGCTGTGAATGAATCTCGGATTTACCTAGACGCCCAAGGTGGTCAGCACCCCAATCAGACCATTTCGGACATGTCCAAAGCCATGCTTTCCCTGTCGTGGAACGATGGGAAATCTCGTCACTTTGAAGCGGCGGCTAGCCAAACTGCCCGTGAGATAGCAATCGACACATTGGCGAAGGGTTTTGGAGTAAAGGCCAATCAAATAGTTCCCATTCATCGCCTTGGTAATGTTTTTGAAATTCTTGCTGAACTTTATCCTGACTCTGCAGTTAGTAGCGTTAGTCGAAAAGGTGCCTTACAAAGTTTCACAGGCACGAAACTAACTGTTGACAATGTCGGACGGATAAATCAATTCACTGGTTATAAGAGTTTCTTCGCCCCCGCTGCAAATCAAGAAACTGGCGTAATCGAGAACTTAGAGCAAATTTCATCTAAGACTGGCGCGCTTGCAATTGTTGACGCAACAGAATGGATTGGTCGAACAAAAAATTTGCCAGCCGGTGAAATTCTGATCGCAAAGGCATCCAGTTGGGCCGGACCAAATTCGGTTTGTTTCATTATTTCAAAAGACCAAAGTATTGAAATAGACGCCCGCAAACGTGCACAGCTAATGCCAGATGACTTTGCATTGCTTTGGGCAGCAAGTGCATTTGAAAATCTTGGGGATATATCTGAAACTGAAGAGCGCATCCGAGGGTTTTCGATTGAGATATGCGGGGCACTTGCAAGTTTTAATCAAATAACTATTCATGGAGATAAACACGCTCTACCTCACCTCATCTCATTTGACATTAAAAATGTGGATAGCGAAACCGCCGCATTAACTTTTGATAAATTTGCAATCGCCGTTGGATCAGGTAGTGCGTGTGCAGTTTCTAATTCGCAATCAAGCCATGTGCTCGAAGCCATGGGAGTTGCAAGTGCAGGAAATGTGCGATTATCGATCCCACTAGATTTTGAACAAAAAGATGTTGACTTCTTCGTCGAAAAATTGCCCGCAATTGTGGCTGAACTATCGCAGACACTTTAGGTGCGTTGAAACTTCAGTTGCCGCATCTTGACCATATGTGTTAGCAAATCTCTGCAGAAATTTCTCCTGCGCGATGTCATATTCTTGGGTCCCAACAGTTTCAATGACATAAGTAGCAAGTAAAGATCCGACTTGGGCAGCTCTTTCAAGAGTTATTCCCCAAGCGAAACCGGATAAAAAGCCTGCTCGAAAAGCGTCGCCTACACCAGTTGGATCTGCTTTAACTTCTTCAGGCGGAACTGAAACTTTGATAGTTACTCCATCGCGCTGAGAGACCTGGCACCCATTTGAACCGAGTGTTGTGACCCGAATTTGAACGCGCTTTGAGATTTCATCATCTGACCAACCGGTTTTTTGCTCAATAAGAGCTGCTTCGTATTCGTTTGTAATCAGAATATATGCCCCATCAATTAAGTCTCTAATGTCTTCACCAGACATCGACGCTAATTGTTGAGAAGGATCTGCCACAAATGGGAGTTTGCGGAATTTGCATTCATCGGTGTGACGCAACATTGCTTCAGGATCGTTCGGACCGATTAGAACTAAGTCCAGTCCTTTGACTCGATCATTAATTGGACCGAGTTCTATTTCTCGAGCCTGTGACATCGCACCAGGATAAAAAGATGCTAGTTGGTTTTGTTCATCATCGGTGGTGCAGATAAACCGAGCAGTGTGCAATGTTTCGGATACAAAAACCGAAGATGTGTCCACATTGTGTCGCTCTAACCATGACCGGTAATCAGAAAAATCTGGTCCGACAGCGCCAACCAATATTGGTCTTAAACCCAACACACCCATTCCAAAAGCAATATTGGGTGCTACCCCGCCGCGACGAATCTCTAGATCATCTACAAGAAAAGATAGTGAAATGCGATCAAGTTTGTCGGCCACGATGGAGTCGGAAAATTTTCCACGGAAACGCATCAAGTGATCGGTTGCAATCGAACCTGTTATTGCGATTTTCATTAATCCTCCATTCCTATTGTGCCCAAACAAAAAGCGCGCCAGTTGTCTGACGCGCTCTAATGTTTAAAAATCAGCAGAATGACTTTCCACAGCCACAGCCACCAGCTGCAAGTGGGTTTTCAATCTTGAAACCTGATTCGCTTAAAGAATCAACGTAATCAATCACAGCGCCATCAATGTATTCAGCACTACTGCGATCAACAATAACTTTTACACCGTGAAATTCTTTTACGATGTCGCCATCTAATGAATTGTTGTCGAAGAACAAGTCATATTGGAAGCCTGCACATCCGCCTGGCTTAACTGCCACGCGAAGGGCCAAACCAGCTTCGCCTTCAGCGTCAATCAAAGATTTAACTTTGGAAGCTGCGGTTTCGGTCAAAACCAAACCAGTTGAAGTGCCGGTTGATGGCATGATGTCGATTTGTGTTGCATCCATTTTTTCTCCTCAGGTGCTCTACTGGATAAGAGTAACCCAAGACGAGTATTTAGCGATTCCAAGTGCGAGCGACCCGCGCACTTAATCTTTTCAGCGTGCTTGCGGGGTCATTGAGCGACTCAGTCAGAGTGCTGAAGTCGCTCATACTAAAAGCCCCCGATACGCCTATGGTCTGCCAATCTCGTCTGCCAATCTCAACTTGCCCTGCGAGGACTATTGTCGCTTTACCCAAGTTCATTGCAGCTCTAGATATGCCAGTGACTGCCTTTCCGTCGAGGCTTTGCCAATCAAATTTTCCTTCACCAGTAATTACTAAGTCAGCTTGTTCAATAGCTTGCTTAAGACCCAAAATGCTGATGATTCGTTCGATGCCAGCAGATCGAACAGCACCGATTCGAATCAGTGCGAATCCAAGTCCGCCAGCCGCTCCTGCTCCTAAAGCGACAGCCGGATTTCTTCCGTCTTTCCGCTTGCCAATTAATTGTGCAAAGTGCGTTAAACATTCTTCTATTTCTTGGATTTGTTTTTCGGTTGCGCCTTTTTGCGGACTAAAAACTTTTGCAGCTCCTCGAGCGCCGAGGAAAGGATTATCAACATCGGTCAAAACTTCAATTGAGATGTTCTCAAGAAGTTCTTCAACTTGGGACAAATCAATTCGAGAAATATCTTTCAATTCGACCACACCTTTTTCAAGTGCATCGATTTGGACATCTTCAGAATTAAAAGCAACTGCACCAAGCGCTGCCAATGCTCCAGCTCCTCCATCGCTAGTGGCAGTACCGCCTAGACCGATTACGATTTTTGTTAGACCTTTATCGATGGCCGCTTTGATTAGCTGACCTACGCCATACGAACTTGTAACTAGAGCGGTTTGGGACGATGGCTCAAGCAAATGAATGCCAATCGATTGCGCCACTTCAATGTAAGCAGTCTGGTGATCGAATGCGTATTCAACTGGAATTGATTGACCCAGCAATCCCCGAACTAATACTGGTTCCGTTGTGAGATTTAGTGCGCAAGATATTGAATCTAGGAAGCCAAAGCCACCGTCTGATATCGGAATTAGCGCTACTTCAGTCTCGGGCGCAAAGTCTTGCCAACCTTGGGCAATCGCTGAAGCGGCCTCAGACGCACTCAAAGTCCCGGCAAACTTGTCGGGGCACACCACAATCCGCATAGGCAAAAGGTTAAGCCATGCATTCGTGAGAGAATTGACCCGTGAGCACAAATTTTATTGAGCCAAGCAATACCCCGCTTTCGCTGCTACTGCGCGCCAAAGGGACTGACTTGCTTAGCGAGCGCGGGGTTTCTTGCCCTGGCGAGATGCCGGCAGCAAGTGACACAGACCTTGTAGCTCGCGCTACTGCTGCAAAGGCGAAACTCGGAAAGCGAGTTTTCATACTTGGTCATCACTACCAACGTGATGAAGTAATTCAATTTGCAGATGTGACAGGAGATTCTTTCAAGCTTGCGCAAAAAGCTGCTGATTCACCGGATTCTGAATTCATTATTTTCTGTGGTGTTCATTTCATGGCTGAAAGTGCCGACATTCTTACTTCTGACAATCAAAAAGTTTTGCTGCCAGATCTTCAAGCTGGTTGCTCTATGGCAGACATGGCAAGTGAAAGCCAAGTTGATGCTGCATGGGCAGAATTTGAAAAACTTGGAATTGCAAAAGACATCATTCCAATTACCTACATGAATTCAACTGCCGCTATCAAAGCCTTCACTGGGCGTAATGGTGGGACAATCTGCACTTCTTCAAATGCCGAACGTGCGATGGTCTGGGCCTTTGATCAGAAATCGAAAGTATTCTTTTTGCCAGATCAGCACCTTGGGCGAAATACAGCAGTTTTGGAATTGGGACTATCTCTTGAAGATTGCGTGGTTTGGGATCAAACCAAGCCTCTAGGTGGGCAAACACCTCAATCGCTGAAAGCCGCAAAGGTAATTCTGTGGAAAGGCCACTGCTCAGTTCATGGAAGATTCACTGCCCAAAACGTTATTGATGTTAGAAAAGAATTGCCTGGAGTAAATGTCTTAGTTCATCCTGAATGCAAACACGAAGTTGTTTCACAAGCAGACTTCGTTGGCTCCACCGAGAAAATTATCGAAACACTGCAAAATGCACCAGCTGGTTCCAAGTGGGCAATCGGAACAGAGTTGAATTTGGTTCGCCGCCTTGCGCAACAATTCCCAGACAAACACATAACTTACTTAGACAAAACTATTTGCTATTGCTCTACTATGAATCGAATTGACTTGCCGCACTTAGTCTGGATTCTTGAGGCAATTGCTGACAATCGGATCCACAACGTAATCAGCGTTGATAAGAAGATTGCCAGTGAAGCCAAAGTTGCACTTGATCGCATGCTTGCCTTACCTGCCACCACTGCCCCACTCGACTAACCGAAGTTAGGCTTAAACCATGACAAATAATGATTCCAAAGGCAAAGCGACTCGCAGTCGCAAAGAAGCTGAAGCGGCACGAAAGCAATCAATCTCGATTCCTAAAGACAAAAAGCGTGCCCGGGCAGCAATGCGAACTCGCGAAGTTGATTCTCGAATTCTGACTCGAAAAGCACTTTACACTTTAGATGAGAAATATTTGCCTGCTAGAGATCGCGGTCCAGTAAGAGCCTTCATTCGTAAATATACCGATTCGCGTTTAACACTCGCAGAAATTTTCATGCCAATCACATTCGTATCCGTAGTGCTAACCATGGCTTACCCGGTAGCTGACGCAAATAACAGCGAGATAATTGGTTTTTTTAATCTGTTCTTCCTATTTATGTTGTTTGCGTTATTCATTGATATCGCATCCTTTGGATTTCTCCTAAATCGTGCTCTAAAGAAACAATTCGAAAAAGCAGAGCGCAAAGGTTCAACTTTCTACGGGATTAGTCGCAGCCTCACCCTTAGGGTCATGCGCCTGCCTAAACCGAATGTGAAAATTGGTGGCGCGCCACGCGAGATCAAGCTCCCCAAGTCGCTTAGAGACTAACTCTCTGAGTTAGTATTGGCGAACAACTAAATAAAGGTTCTCGAAATTCAGGGGAAGTCGGTCAAACTCCGACGCTGACCCGCAACCGTAGGTTTGCTAATGCAAACGAGTCGGAGCACCTGACGAGAACAAACACCAAAATCGTCGTGGTCTACGTAGGTGGCATCAGGTGCCCTCTGTACATCCCAATTGGTATGCAGAGGGTTTTTCTTTTGACGCATTCGTTGACTCTAATTAAAGAGGTAAACATGAAGAAGTTTTTAGTATCAATTGCAGCGTTCTTTTTCGCTTTAGTTCCAATCACCTCCGCCAATGCCGAAAGTGCTTGGAGATATTGGAGTTACTGGCAACTCAATGACGGTGTTTGGGAAATGGCCATGACAGGCGCTGCTGATGTAAAGGCAGAAGACGGTCAAGTCCAAGGCTGGCGCTACATAACTGCCGGTATCGACATCTCTGAAGAATTCGCTCCTCGAACTGAAGAAACTTTCGAGAGCATCTGCGCTGGCGTTGATGCCAAAGACGGAGTGGCTCGAGTTGCACTCGTGGTCGACTTTGGTGACGCAACAGATTATTCAAATCCAACAGATGCAGATTCAGTCCCATCGACAAAAACCACTTGTGTTGAGATTAATGCTGGAGATCCTTCATCACTGATCTTAAGTAGCGGATTCGAAACCCGCGAAGAAAGCGGAATGGTTTGCGGCGTTGTTAACTTGCCATCATCGGGATGCGGAGAAGAAGTAGACATTTCCGCTGTGACAGCCAATGAACTTCTATCTACTTCAGCCGAAGATGAGAAAGTTGCTCCGCTTAACTTCTATGAAAATTCCAGTTTTCAACTTCTCTTGGCGGGAGCACTGGCTGTTGGCTTATTGGCTCTTGTGTTAAAGAACAAGCAGAGTAGATAACCAAATGGCAGCACAGACAGTCCAGTACCACGCCTCCACTTGGTGGTTGTGGGCTGTCTGTGCCGACTTTTCAATTTCGATCCAAACAAATTTAGTGCTCGTACTGCTGATCATTGCGGTTTCAATTTGGATTGCAAATAGTCTGATTGTTGATGCAAAAAACTGGAAATCATTTTTAGTGATGACCAAAATTGCATTCTTTATTTTCACCACACGAGTGCTTTTGCAAATAGTTTTGGGAGTACCTGTTGGAGACGAAATCATTTTGCGTTTGCCACAGGTAAATCTTCCAGATTGGATAAGCGGACTACGCATTGGCGGAATAGTTACCCTGGAAAGTTTGAGTGCATCATTAAACGATAGCTTGCGTCTATCGGGTCTAATCGTCGTGATTGCAACCGCAGTTTCACTCACCACGACTAGCCGAGTGATCCAGCAATTACCAGTTGCGTTCCATGAACTTGGAATGGTGATCATTATTGCTTTCACTTTCTTGCCACATCTGTTTGCCGATGTCCAAAGAATCCGACAAGCCAGTAGGTGGCGAGGTCAGGAAACTGGCAGGATCAGATCCATTTCCAATAATTTAGTAAGTATTTGTGAATCAGCCCTCGAGCGAAGTGTTCGCCTAGCGGCCGCATTGACTGTCCGCGGATACGGCAATGCAACTTCAAACCAAAATTGGCGTAGACCGATTTATTTTGGACTTTTCCTGCTCACTTTTGAAGTTTTACGCTTATTGGTTTCACAGGCAAGTTACTTGGATGCGCTGGTGCTTTCTTTTAGTGCCTTGTTAATTGCAGTTGGAATTCGTAAAGCAGGGAAATCTGCAACTCGAACTAAGTTCCGAACCGAATCTTGGCATACGGCTGACTTCAGCGTGATTGTGATTTCACTAATAATCGTTGTTCTATCTACTTTTACCCAGGTAAGCATGCAATTTATTACCGGCTTTGTAATCACAACTTTTGCTCTATATATACGTTATGCAAAATCCACTAAAGCTCAAGTGATGGTGACTGCATGATTAGGTTAGAGAACATTTCATTTGAGTACCAGAACAAGCCTGTTCATCAGAACCTGAATTTGCAAATTCGTGAAGGTCAATTAGTTCTGATAGTCGGGCCAACCGGTTGCGGCAAGAGCACCCTAATCGGAATCATTAACGGTTTGGTCCCGCATTTCACCGGTGGCTCTTTATCTGGATCAATCAGTATCGATGGCATCTATTCACATAATGCTAGCCCGCAGGAGTGGTCACATTTAGTTGCAACCGTAAGCCAAAATCCAGATGACACCTTTGTTGCACAAAATGTCGAGGATGAGATTGTTTTTGGAATGGAGACTCACGGCTTTGAACCAAGCCAAATGTGGAAGCGACTTGAAGAGGTTATAGATCTACTAGGTTTGCAAAATCTACGAACTCGGGAACTTGCAACATTGAGTGGTGGCGAAAAACAGCGAGTAGCAATTGCTTCTGCTCTAACACTTGAACCAAAAGTGCTTTTGCTAGACGAACCAACTAGCGCATTGGACCCCATAGCTGCTGATGAAATTTTGACCGTGTTACACCGACTTGTTCAGGATTTAGGAATCACAGTACTCATCTCCGAGCACAGAATTGAAAGAATCTTGCAACATGCTGATTCAGTCTTGGTACTAAATCAAGATGAGGCACCGAAGCTTTTATCACCTAGCGAAAGCGTCTTTCACTTGCAACATAAACCTGCTATCACACAACTAGCGGAACTAGCTGGAATTTCTCAATCACCTCTAACAGTAAGCGAGTTACGAAAATCTATTGAACCACTGCGGCAAATGTTGGCTGGCAAAACCCCACCACTGCGCTTGATCCAAAACAAAGACATCGCACCTATTTTGCTTGCCGAATCAATTACCTTGCAAAAGGAAGATAATGAAATTCTCCATGATATTTCTTTTGATTGCGCTCAAGGCACGATCACAGCCTTAATGGGAAGAAATGGCTCTGGCAAAACAACTTTGCTTCACACCTTGATGGGTGATAATGTCCCAAAAAGTGGTTCAATCGAAATAGCAGATGAAAATCCTGCAGTCCTTGTGGGTCAAGAATTGTTAAAAGTTGTCAGCATCATCCCGCAAAACCCAAGTGACCTCTTTTTGTGCGATCGGGTGGCAGATGAATGCAAACTCTCAGACAAACTTCGTCACACAGCGCTTGGTGCAACCCGATCTTTGTTGGCACTCATTTCCCCGCATGTCGAAGACAATCAACATCCTCGTGATTTATCCGAAGGGCAAAGACTCGGATTGGCACTTGCAATCGCATTGGCTGCAAATCCCAAGATGCTGTTACTTGATGAACCTACTCGAGGCCTCGATTCACATGGTAAAGCTGAGTTGGTTGTTTTACTCAAGAAATGCGTTGCAGCTGGTCAAACTGTGATTCTTGCAACTCACGATGTTGAACTAGTTGCCGAAATCGCTAATCAAGTGATCGTCCTTAGCGAAGGTTCAATAGTCGCCAATGGCCCGACCAGCGAAATTCTTACAAATTCAAATGCATTCAGCTCAATTACCGCTCGTGCTCTTGCACCAGCTGGTTGGTTATCTGTGAACGATGTTAGAACTGCATTAGATAGAGGCGGATCGTGAAATCCAATTTGCTTCTTGCATTTGGATTTATAGCCGGTGGCTGTGCATTGGGATGGCCGATATTTGCAAGTTCGGAATCGATTGGAACTTGGCAGCAGTATTCAGGTCCCACCCTTTCACTAATTTTGCTACCAATCGCCCTCGCATTAATCGCGAGTGACCTTTTGAGTCAGCAACTAAACACCCGGACCTTGGCACTAGTTGGAATTCTCACCGCGCTGGCAGTTGCGGTTCGGCCGCTTGGTGCAGGTGTCGCAGGTATTGAACCTATGTGGGCAGTTTTCATTATTGCTGGACGAGCACTTGGTGCTCATATTGGATTCGTACTTGGGGTTACAGCCATGCTCACAAGTGGATTTGTTACTGGCGCGATTGGGCCATGGGTCCCCTATCAAATGCTGTTGGCTGCAATGATTGGCTGCGGCGCTGGTTTGTTGCCGAAATTCCGCGGAGGCATTGAAGTCTGGATGCTAACTGTTTATGCCGCAGTGACTGGATTCTTGCTCGGTTGGTTTCTAAATCTTTGGTTTTGGCCAAACACAATGGGTTTGCAATCAGGCATAGGTTTCAATCCAGCAGATAGTCCAATCGAGAGACTCGGCGCTTGGATCAACTTCTCACTCATTACAAGTGCCGGCTTTGACATTCCCCGAAGTTTGCTAACTGCGGCTTTAGTCGCGGTCAGCGCACCGCAACTTTTGAAAGTTATTCGCCGATTTACTCGCCAGATTGTGGTCAGTCATTCCGCGGAGCACACAGGTAGGCAATAGTGTCCCTGTGAGTATCGGAATCAATTCTCAAGTTGAAGACTCGAGTGAAATCGAGTCCATCAGAATTGGTTTGCGTACCTCACATGCATTAACGGCAATCATATTAGTAACGCTGCTTGCCGCTCTGGGTGTAAGTGCATTTCGAAATGCTGATGCTCGCGATCGTGAAACCCAATACTTACTGAGCGTCGAAGATACTGCGTCATCGATTCTTACAACGCAACGTAATACCCAGCAATTTATCCAGCTTTATGACGACATGACTTATGGCCAAGTTGTGCCAACCACCGTAAAAGGTCTTGCTACAAACATTGAATTTCAACTAAGTAAATTTGATGAAAAAGATGAGATTGCCTCAAATGTTGTAAGCGCGGATTTCAACAATGCATTTACCATTCTTACCACCTCGTTGGAAGGCAATTTTTCCTACAATCCGTTATCTCAAAATGCTCGCGCAATTGTCTTACGTGAATCTCGTAACTGGCTAGCAGATTATCAATCTAGCGCGGTAGCAAAAGTTCGAGTGTTAGCTGAAGTTCGTGCTACTAATGAGCGCAATCAAGCGATTTTGCTCTTTTTATGTTTGGCACTGTCAGTTTGGCTTCTGTCTTGGATTTCATTTAGCGTTGCAGACGCTTATCGACGCTCTCGATTGATTATTTCGTCCGAACGTGCAAAAGTTGAAAGTGCGCGCGCTGCGCTGCAGCATGCAACTGACCAACTTTCACATCAAGCAAAGCATGACGCTCTAACTGGACTACCAAACCGAACAACACTGAAAGAAAAGATTTCAGAACTATTGGCAATTGAGCCTAGAACTAATGTTGTGGTCTTCTTTTGCGATCTTGACCGCTTCAAGATAGTAAACGACTCGCTTGGTCACGTAACCGGTGACGAGATCCTGGCTGAGGCGGCAAGCAGAATTTCTAAGGCTGTTGACCCGGAAGATTTCGTTGCTCGATTTGGAGGTGATGAATTCGTCGTAGTTTCCACACAGGTAGAAGATCGAGAAGCCGGATTGAGAACTGCCGAACGTTTGACTCGCGCTTTGTCCAAACCTTTTGTGACCGACGAGCAAGAGATACAAATTGGCGTGAGTATCGGAATATCGACTTCAAATTCGGATTCCAACGCAAACCAGCTCTTGCGAAATGCTGATATCGCTATGTATCGCGCAAAAGCTCAAAGCAGCTCAAATGTTAAACACTTTGAAGAATTGGGAGACACCTTCAGCCGAAGGTTAGATACCGAGAATGCTTTGCGAAAGGCAATCTCCAACAATGAGTTACTACTTCATTGGCAACCAATTGTTAATTTAAAGAATAGTCAGGTTCACACACTCGAAGCGCTAGTCAGATGGCGGCGTGGTGAAGATGTCCTACTTATGCCTAAGGACTTCATGGCGATTGCAGAAGACTCTGGATTGATCGTTGATTTAGGTCGCTGGGTGATTCGAGAAGCTTGTGCTGCAGGTGCACTAACAGAAGACAGAAGTGTTTCGGTGAATGTCTCTGCAAGCCAACTCCGTGATGTGAGGTTTGTGGAAGATTTACGAGATATTTTGGCCGAGACCGCTCTCCCACCAGAAAGATTAATTATCGAAGTCACCGAACACACTGTGATTGATCCAGCTATTGTGAATCAGCCGCTGAAGCGCGTGCGGGAACTCGGATGCAAGATTGCGCTCGATGATTTTGGAACTGGCTATTCATCTCTCGGCCTACTAAATCAATTACCGGTGGACATCGTGAAACTTGATCGAACATTCACCCAGGATTTAGCAGATAGTGAACCTAAACAGGCAATCGTTAAAGCTTTGGTCCAATTAACCAATGCGCTGAACATGATGCTGGTGGTGGAAGGCGTCGAATCTGATGCTCAACGCAAAACATTACGATCTTTGGGCGTTCTGCATGGTCAGGGTTATTGGTTCGGTAAACCAGAGCCAGGTCGACTTGCCAAATTCATTGGTTCGAGACTTAACGCAAATTGATTTGTTTCTCTCGTTGATTTCGCTCAGATTTGTTAAAGCTTCTTGAAATCAAAATTTGTTGTTTAGTTCGCTAATTTGTTTTCGTCTCAACAAAAGGTAATTTGACAACTTCAACTTTCAATCGTCTGCCTCGAACATCTAGTTCAAGTTGATCACCAATTTTTATTTTCGTGTCGACCAATGCCAGGGCAATTCCATTTTTTAAAGAAGGTGAGAATGTGCCACTTGTGGTCACACCCACTACTTCTTCGCCTTGTAAAACATTCATATCTGCACGCGGAATCCCACGCTCTAAAGCGCTGAGTGCAACTCGTTTGCGGATTGCACCCACCTCTTTTACGGCAAGTAAGTTTTCTCTTCCTTGGAATTTTGGTTTATCAAACGCGATTGCCCAACTCAATCCTGCTTCGATTGGATTTATGTCTTGAGTAATTTCATGACCATGCAATGCATAGCCCATTTCAAGGCGTAAAGTGTCGCGGGCAGCAAGTCCAATTGGTGACGCGCCAAATGCGATTAGGTCTTGCCATACTTCCAGCAGAATTTCATTTGGTGCAATGATTTCAAAACCAATTTCACCGGTATAGCCAGTTCTACAAAGCACTACATCTTTTGCTTTCAACTTTACCTGAACTGCGCTCATGTATTGTGAAACTTCTGGCAAACCTAATGATGCAATTGCATCTTCTGATTTGGGACCTTGAACTGCGATTATGCCGAAATCGTTGTGGTGGTTATTTAAAGTGATTCCAGGAGTTTGGAAGGTTTCTAGAACTCTAAATACTTCCGATGCATTGGATGCATTTGGCACCATCCAAAGAAGATCTTTACTGAATTTGTAAACAATCAAATCGTCAATCACACAACCGAGGCTGTTAAGCAACATCGAGTACTGAGCTTTGCCATCAGGCAAGGTTTCTATGTCGTTGGTCAAGATTGCGTTCAGCCAAGCAGCTGCATTTTCACCTTGGATTTCGATTTTCCCCATATGACTAACATCAAAAATCCCAACCGAAGTGCGCACTATCTCGTGCTCAGCAACTACCCCTACATATTCAATCGGCATGTCCCAGCCTCCGAAATCTGAGGTTTTAGCGCCCTGTGATTTATGCCAGTCATATAGAGGTGTGTGCTTAAGTTCAATACTCATAAGCCCTAAGTTACTAAAGACTGCTTTGCCCGACACATTTCGACTCCCCAGTCACCAATCCAATACATGAAAGGGCATGATTCTGCTCATGACTCAAATCTCAGTAACCCCAACCCTACCTACCGCCGACATAACTGCAGTTTTTGCTACCAAAGAAAAGACAGGCTTTGTCATTAGCGCTGGAAAGCTAACTTCTGTGCAATCCAAGAAGCTTGCTGCCGCAGCTAAATCAATGAAATTTAGTGGCAGTGCGAGTGAATTGGTATCAGTTCCTGGTTCCACAATTTCGGTCAACGGAATTGTTATGGTCGTAGGTGTTGGCGAAAACCCAAACCACGAAACTTTCCGAAAAGCTGCCGGCATTATTGGTAGAAATTCATTTGGTGCAAAGAAACTTGCGATTGTCGTGGATGATGAAAACGTTGATGCAATCGGCGCAATTGCCCAAGGTGCACTACTTGGTTCCTACTCATTCAACTTACATCGCTCAGAGAGTGTGTCAGCAAAGCGTGAAGGTGTAAAAGCAATTGTTTTAGTCTCAAGCGATGCAAAGAATCCATTGGTTCGTGAAGCGATTGATCGAGCCGAGATTGTTAGCAACTTCGTAAACGAAACCCGAAACCTCGCAAACACAGCACCTGGACATTTACCGCCTGCTGAAGTTGCTAAGTATGCAACTAGTTTGGCGAAAGAGTTAAAACTAAAAATTGAAGTTCTTGATGAAAAAATGCTTAAGCGAAAAGGTTTTGGCGGTATTGTTGGGGTTGGACAAGGCTCAGTAAACCCACCACGCTTAATTCGAATTGAATATCGACCACTAAAGCCAGTTGCACATATTGCTTTTGTCGGAAAAGGAATTACATTCGACACTGGTGGAATTTCAATCAAACCTAAACAGTCAATGCACGAAATGAAAGCTGATATGGCAGGAGCAGCTGCAGTAATTAATGCAATCGCAGCCATTGCCGAATTGAAAATTCCAGTTTCAATTACAGCATTCGCGGCATGCGCTGAAAACATGCCAAGTGGAAGTGCCCAGCGCCCTGGCGATGTTGTAACCGCATATGGTGGACGTACCGTTGAAGTATTAGACACAGACGCAGAAGGTCGCCTAGTTTTAATGGACGCACTTGTGTATGCGCAAGAAGCAAAACCAGATCTCGTGATTGATGTTGCGACTTTGACTGGTGCTGCGGTTATTGCACTTGGTCGCCGAATTGCAGCCGTAATGGCAAATAGCGATGATTTGCGCAATCACGTTGTTGATGCTGCAACCCGAAGTGGTGAATCAATGTGGCCACTTCCGCTTCCTAGCGAATATCGCCCAAAACTCGATTCTGCTGTCGCTGATATTGCGAATATTGCCGAGCCAATCGGCAGCGCCCTGTACGGCGGACTCTTCTTGCAGGAATTCATCAAGCCAGGGCAAAAATGGGCGCACCTAGATATCGCTGCTCCCGCCTTCAACAGTGAAGGTCCATTCGATTACACCCCCAAGGGTGCGACCGGTAGCGCTGTCCGCACGCTTGTGACCATCGCTGAAGACGTGGCCTCAGGTTTGCTCAAATTGCGCTAGTTAGCGCTCATAGGCACTCACAATTTGGACTGGTTTCGCTCTGCGCTTCAGGCTTGGAGAGAATAAGCCCCTGAACACTAAAGATAGGTCTTGAGATGTCTGATCAGAATTTCGATATTGTCATTTTGGGTGGCGGTAGCGGTGGCTATGCATGTGCACTTCGCGCAAGCCAACTTGGACTAAACGTGGCATTAATTGAACGCGACAAACTTGGTGGCACTTGCCTTCATCGTGGTTGCATTCCAACAAAGGCTTTGCTTCACGCAGCTGAAGTCGCTGACCTTGCTCGCGATTCTGCTCATTACGGTGTTTACACAGAACTTCAAGGTATCGACATCAACAAAGTTAACGAATACCGCGATGGTGTTGTTTCAAAGTTATACAAGGGTTTGCAAGGTTTAGTTTCTCACGGCAAGAGCATCACTTACATTGAAGGTAACGGCCGGCTAGTTGCGAACAACGCAGTTGAAGTTGATGGAACTCGTTATGTTGGTAAGAACGTAGTACTTGCAACTGGTTCATATGCTCGCTCACTTCCAGGATTAGAAATCGGTGGCCGCATTGTTACTTCTGATCAAGCACTTAATCTCGATTGGATTCCGTCAAAAGTTATCGTGCTTGGCGGCGGCGTAATTGGTGTTGAGTTTGCAAGTGTTTGGCGTTCATTCGGTTCTGAAGTAACCGTAATCGAAGGTTTGCCTCGCATTGTGCCAGCTGAAGAAGAATCAGTTAGCAAAGCACTGGATCGGGCATTTAGAAAACGTGGCATCACTGTTAAAGCTGGTGTTAAGTTTGCAAATGCAACTCAAACAGATGAAAAAGTAACGGTCTCACTTGAATCAGGTGAAACAATAGATGCAGATTTACTTCTTGTGGCTGTTGGCCGTGGAGCAAATGGTTCCGGACATGGATTTGAAGAAGTTGGCATAACAGTTGATCGTGGTTGGATTCCAACAAACGATAGATTGCAAACTAACGTTTCAAACGTCTACGCGGTAGGTGATCTGGTTCCAGGATTGCAACTCGCACATCGCGGATTCCAACACGGCATATTTGTAGCAGAAGAAATTGCTGGATTGAATCCAAGAGTTATTGATGAAAAAGCAATTCCGCGAGTTACTTACTGTGAACCTGAAATCGCTTCTGTTGGATATACCGAAACTCAAGCAAAAGAAAAATATGGCGCAGACAACGTTGAGTCATACGAATACAACCTTGGTGGAAACGGCAAGAGCCAAATTCTTGGTACTGCTGGATTTATCAAATTGGTTCGCACCAAAAATGGCGGTCCAATCGTGGGCGTACACATGATCGGATCAAGGGTTGGCGAGCAGATTGGTGAAGCCCAGCTGATTTATGCCTGGGAAGCAACTCCTGAGGACGTAGCGCCATACGTTCACGCACACCCAACCCAGAACGAAGCACTCGGTGAAGCCCATCTTGCCCTTGCGGGTAAGCCTCTTCACGCCCACGCCTAAAGTAGGCAAACTAAGGCAAGATAAGCCACTCTCCTCACGAGGGAGATGAGACAAAAAAGGAGTAGAGCCGGACATGTCGGTCTCCGTCACAATGCCAGCGCTCGGTGAGAGCGTTGTCGAGGGCACAGTTACCCGTTGGCTAAAGCAAGTTGGCGAATACGTAAACGCCGATGAACCTCTACTAGAAGTTTCAACTGACAAGGTTGATACCGAAATTCCGTCCCCAGCATCTGGCATACTCCTAGAAATTCTTGCTGATGTGGACGCAACAGTTCCAGTCGGATCGGTTATTGCTGTTATCGATGCGCAAACACCTGCAAATGCCGCTCCGG
>JAPLBX010000175.1 GCA_026392535.1 Actinomycetota bacterium | reverse complement strand
CCTTTACCAGAGGCGATTTTTTTCAGTGTTTCAATTTTCCCTGTAATCCCAAAAGGTGTGGCAACTCCATTGATCGCGAACCATGATATGACGCGAACAGTGCGTCCTCGCTTCCTTACTACAATATCTTTTAATCCAGGTCTCGCACCTTCAAATAGTAGAATTCTTTGGCTGGCAAGTCGCCAATCAGTCTCTTCTTCATCGGGAAGTATTGAATTCGACATCGAAATCATCGCTCCCAATTGTGGTTGATTGGCGAAATATGAGACTCGATACGATATGTCAGAGTCTCTCAGCTGTTTGTTTACAACACTACTTGCACCTATGTTCGGCCGCAGATATTCAATCTTATCTTTTGTGATTCCACTAAATTCTTTATCAAGGTTTTGAGCCAGATTTACGTTGATTGGAAAAAGGTCGGTTTTTTGTGTGACGAATAAAAGTCCGGCGCAAATTACACTAATCAAGCCGCAGATTGGTGTTAGCCCCTTAATTCGAGTGAATGTATTTATTTGTTCGAAAGTAGTCTTTCTTAATTCCAGGTCCTTATCATTAATTGAAGGCGAGTTTTCGTTAAATTTCAGTGCGCCCCAACAAAGTGTGATCATTACGATTCCAAACAATATCCATCCGAGCCATAGATGTTCCACTCCAGGGCCGAAGCGCATTTCAGTTATGTGTCCTGTAACAACCGTAATGTAGGCACGAATCCAATTCGCTACGATCGAGCAGATGGTCGCGATTAGGATGAAAAGGATACCCTTCCATGCCGTTCTGAAATTCAGGTATGCGAACAACGTACTCAACATGACTGATGCAACGAGATACCGAAGTCCGCTGCATGCAGCAATTACGGACCAGCGACCTGTAGGTAGAACAAAATCCGCCTCTTCTCGGTAGGCAGGAATGTTTGTAATCTTCAGGGCTATTTCGAGGAAGTCTGCAGTCCAGTTCGTCAATGACGGGATAAAGTTAGTACCGATAGGCAGCATAAAAATCAAAAAACCAATTGGGAACCAAAATTGTTTGCTAATTCCAACACCAAAGTAAGCAAGACATGCGCCAATGGTTGCGAGAACGGCAGCTGTCTGCATCACAATTTGTGTCGCAGTAAAGAACCCTGCTAACATTATAAAACTAGACAGAAAAATAATCCAAAGCCCAATCCACGATGGAGCGAGGTTCTTACGAACTGGCTCTGGGTGTGAATACACGAGCCACATCGATATCAGTGGAATCAACCAGCCGTGCGAAAAGTCTTGGTCGGTCCAATTTGCTATCATTGACCTAAATCCAGGAAGAAAGCCTAAAAATATCGAGGCCAGAATTGCTAAGAATAACCAGTGGCTTCGTAGAAGATTCATAGCGCGCATCAACTCGTTCCTGGGTATCTTGTAATCAAATGGTTTGGCAGTATTGGGCATATTGCAGTCGGATATTTCGTTTGCGGCATTAGAGCTTTGACTGACCCAGTAGTCAACTCAGTTACGAATTCTGCGTTTACACGCAACATGCTGTAAGGTTTGGTATATCACTTCGGCGTATTTGTCCCCGGTGGCTTCCCAAGAGTATTGGGATGCATGAGACCGAATCCTTGATGAATCCCAATTACAGCTTAACGCGAGTTCAATTGCGGTGGTCAACGCATCAGTGTTCTGAGGCGGTGGCATGACGCCACAAAAATCGGCAAGAACTTCAGGAATTCCATCAACATTTGAGGCAACACAAGGTTTGCCCGATGACATTGCTTCCATGAGAACGTTCGGTACACCTTCCCTATAGCTTGGCAAACAGAAAAGATCGGCCGCGGAAAAGTATTCTGGGAGATTTTCGTGCAGAACACTACCGACAACATGTACTCGACTTTCTAATTTTAGCTTCGATACCTCTTGATCTAACCATTTTCGATCAGCTCCGTTTCCGACGATG
>JAPLBX010000027.1:1910-16181 GCA_026392535.1 Actinomycetota bacterium | reverse complement strand
TTCGAATTGGTAGCGAGCGCAATTTCTTTTAGGACAACATCGAAACTTGTCCCTGTTTCGCAGACATGGAATTCGCCAATTAAGTCCTTCTCAATTACTGAAATCGTAAAACTGGCAAGATCTCGCACATCTATGTATTGCAAAGTGGTACCAGTGTTTGAGGGCACTTCAACAGTTTCATTCTTTAAAAACTTATTTACCCAGAAATTAAATCGATTCGTGTAGTCATCTGGGCCAATAACGTAGGTCGGCCGAATTATTAGAAGGTTCGAGTAATGATCACGAGCTGCAAATTCACACAAAACCTTAAGTGGGCCGTAGGTATCGCCATCAATGGGAACCGTAATTAATTCCTTGTCATCCAATATCGAAACATCAGTCAGTTTTGCAGTCTCATCTAGGTTCGGTTCGATGTCGTCTGCATAAACTGAGACAGTCGAAACGTATACATACTTTTTAATCCGGCCAGCAAAAACATCGTAAAGCGCATGGATCTCGTGAGGCCGATATCCGCAGACATCCACAACTACATCCCAATTTCCAACTTGTAGAGCTGTGAAATCTTTAGTGCGGTCACCAATCAGATGTGTTGCAGACTCAGTGCCAACTGGGATTTTGTCAGAACGATGGAAAATCGAAACATCATGACCTCTAGTAATTGCTTCGCGTGCCATCGCTAGACCGACAAATCGGGTTCCACCAATAAAAAGGATTTTCATCTCTTACGATTTCTAAAAAGTGGAAGCACACGTTTTACGGTGCCATCTTCCCTGATCTGTCCTTTGTCCAACCAAATCATTCGAGTACAAAGTCTGTCAATAGCAGCGGTGCGAAGTCCAACCATCACGATGCAACAACCAGATTTTGCAAGAGTCTTAATCCGATTTTCAAACTCAGTGCGTTCTTGAATTCCACGAAGCTTTATTCGTTGATCTATAAAAAGCAGTTTCGGATTTTGCGCGAAAGCAACTTCTGTCATTAACTTCTTCTTTGTCGTGCCCGAGTAAGAACTAATTGGATTATTCGCTAATTTCCTAATTTTGGTTGCTTCAATAATATCGCGGCTCAAATTTGTAATTTGAGATTTATCCACACCCATAGACAAAAGGGTTAGTCGAATATTCTCCGAACCGCTCAATTGCCTAAAGAATGAAAATGAACCATTGAGTAACACTGGATTTTCGATTGCCCAAATTTCTCCAGTATCAGGTTTCGCAGCTCCCCCAAGGGTTTCAAGAAGTGAAGACTTACCCGATCCAGCATCTCCAACCACCGCAATAATCTCACCCGCATTTAACTGCAGCGACATATCTTCCAAAGCATTTATAGTTTTCTTGTATCCAATAATTGCACTAGAAAATCTGGTCCATCTAGTTTTGTTATTGCGTGCTGCTTTTATTTCATACGATAGAGAAATATTTTGAGCCACTAACACTGCTTGTTTTTTAGCCATGTTTGCGCTCATCTCGCCAAAAGTTGAAGCTCCCAATTATGAATATGGCAAGTGAAAAACCGATTACCCAAATAATCTGACTAGTTTCAATCGGAATGTCATTTAGGAAAATTGATCGACAAAGATTGAGTAACACTGCTGATGGATTGTGCAAAACAATTGTTTGCACCCAGTCAGGAGCACTCTCAAAACGGATATTGACCGAGAAGAAAACCCCTGTCATGAAGAACATCATTCGCATAGTTACCTGAATTAGATTCATCAGGTCGGGTATTCTTGAAATCAGCCGCACGAAAATCAAGCCCAGCGAGAATGCCGAGAAGGAAGTTAGCGCAAATACGACCGGAAGGTAAATCCACTTAGCCGAAATTGGTGCACCAAGTAATAAAGATGCAGGGTAGAGCAGCAACATAACTGGGATTGACTTGATCGACCATTGCACAGCTGTAGCGATTGGAATTGCAAGTTGCGGAATAGAACTAGCGTGGACAATGTTTTGTTCGCGATTGCGTGAAAGAGATTTTGCTGTATTTATCAAAGTGCTTTGGAAAAGTTTCCAAGTCATCACACCGGCAATCAAAAACATCGGAAAATTTGACGAGTCTCTTTCGGTTCCAAGGATTAACCCAAATACAAAGTAGTAAGCAAGGCTAAGTAGAAGTGGGTCTAGCACTTCCCAAATCAAACCCAGATTGTTTTCTGCTGCGCCACCTTTGATTTTTGCGATGCCGTATCGGAGGATAAATTCGCGGGACTTCCAAACAGATTTCAGGTATTGCGAAAAGGCAGGAGGCTGGTCAATGCGTTTCAACCCCAAACTTGCAAGATCTTTATTTACTGATTCAGCCATGCACTAACTCTCAAAATTGATTAGGCGCTAAGCGTAATAGGCAAAAATCCACTATCTGTCCTATTTTGCACACATTCTGGGGTTTGGCTGAGTACGAAAGTCTTTATATTCGAGCCATGTCCGCACACATGTAAAGAGTTGGCAGCTCTGGGAGTAGTGGATGGATTGCCTAGAAAAGTAGCCCGAATTTGGCTTTTAGGCCGATTGCTCTTGGTAATGAAGATCAGAGCACTGTTATTGAAATCCTTTTTGTCAAATTCTTATTATTTTTGTCACAATCATATTAAAAGTGCCTTCCATATTGATTTACAACTTGCAAATGAGTGCGAAGGTGTTGGCCTAGCTAAATATGCAGACTCTGTAGATAAAGACATTTTGAGAAATTCTCATAAGTTTATTCTGAAAGAGAAATCTCAGTTTTCAATTAAGAATATGTCAGCGATTCTATCTATAACTTCAATCCATTTATTTGGATCAACTTTATTTTCAACCACATCGTCAACAACTCGACCAAGTGTGTAGGCCTGAATCAAAAGTGCAATTGCGCGCGGATCAACGTCGGTGCGGACCAAACCGCGATCTTGCCCTGTCTCGACAAGTTCGGTAATTCCGTCTGTGAGCCTTTGCTGCTCTTTACCAAGTGCTTCATGAAAGCGTGGGCTTTTACCAGCACGTGCTAGAGCTGAAACTCTGTCCATTCGAAGAACTGCTAAAGCTGGATTTTGTGTTGCCACAGTGGCTTTGTGCAATTGTTGCCGATAGTCGCTGACCGAATTCGATTGCATCGTGGCTTGAGAGAGTTTTTGGATGCTTAAGTCCACATATGCCGAAAACCGTTGGACCTCTGCGCATTCGATTAGATCGTCAAAGTCTTCGAAATGATGGTACATCGAGCCCTTAGAGATCTTCGAGCTTCCAAGAACCATTTCTAGAGTGATGTCTTCGATTAGGTGGGTATCTAGTAATTCGACAAAGGTATTTAGCAGTTTCGCCTTAGTAGGGTGGGTTCGCCCTTCAACTTTTGTGCGCATGGGGAGTACGGTAGTGCCAACTTTCGAGCGTGGAGAATATTTATGGCTCTTGTAGAGCATTGGATTTCGGGCAAAGCCCATAAGTCGTCATCGAAGAGATTTGGCGATGTTTACGACCCAGCATTAGGTGTGGTCACAAAGCAAGTTTCATTCGCATCTGTTGAAGAAGTGCAGGTAGCTATAGGTGCTGCCAAAACTGCCTTCACATCCTGGTCGAACACACCTTTAGCTGTTCGCCAACAAGTCATGTTCAGTTTCCGCGAACTACTCAATGCCCGTAAAGGTGAACTAGCTGAAATCATTACAGCTGAACACGGCAAGGTTGTTTCGGATGCATTAGGCGAAGTAACACGTGGCCTTGAGGTTGTGGAATTCGCCTGCGGCATTGCGCATCTCTTAAAAGGTGATCACACAGTAAATGCATCAACTGGAGTTGATGTTCATTCAACGCGTGAAGCTGTAGGAGTAGTTGGAATCATCAGTCCATTCAATTTTCCAGCAATGGTGCCGATGTGGTTTTTCCCAATCGCAATAGCTGCGGGAAATACAGTTGTTCTTAAACCTAGCGAGAAAAATCCATCTGCAGCAATTTGGATTGCACAACTTCTAAAAGATGCTGGACTTCCAGACGGCGTCTTCAACGTCATAAATGGTGACAAAGTCGCTGTAGACGAACTGCTGACAAACCCAGAGGTCGCAGCAATTTCCTTTGTAGGTTCAACTCCGATTGCTAAATATGTTTATGAAACAGGTACTGCAAACGGAAAGCGTGTTCAAGCACTTGGTGGCGCTAAAAACCACATGCTGGTTCTGCCTGATGCAGATCTTGATTTCACTGCAGATGCAGCAGTTAACGCTGGTTTCGGTTCTGCGGGCGAACGCTGCATGGCGATTTCAGTTTTGGTTGCTGTTGAACCAGTGGCTGATCCTTTGATTGCGAAGGTTAAAGAAAGAATCGAAAAGATTAAAACTGGTGATGGACGTCGTGCTTGCGATATGGGCCCACTAATCACTTCACAACATCGCGACAAAGTTGCTTCCTATATTGAGATTGCGATCAAAGATGGTTGCGATGTTGTTGTGGATGGTCGCGGCGTAAAGATCGATGGCGATGAAAATGGTTTTTGGCTTGGACCAACATTGATTGACAAAGTGAAACCAACATCTTCTGTTTACACTGATGAAATCTTTGGCCCAATACTTTCAATTATCCGTGTAAAAACTTTTGCTGAAGGTGTGGATCTGATTAATTCAAATCGTTATGGCAACGGAACTGCAATTTTCACAAACAATGGTGGTGCAGCACGAAAGTTTGAACGCGATGTTCAAGTTGGGATGATTGGTATCAACGTGCCAATCCCAGTTCCAATGGCTTATTACTCATTTGGTGGCTGGAAAGCTTCATTGTTTGGCGACACTAAAGCGCATGGCGCTGAAGGTGTGCATTTCTTCACCCGCGGTAAGGCAATAACTAGTCGCTGGGTGGATCCTGCCCAGAGCACAGCCGGTGGGATTAATCTCGGTTTTCCGCAGAATAAGTGAGTTTCTTTCTTACATATCTAAGAAAAGGAACTGACTAATCCAAGGAACATCCAAGAGGTAGCCAAAGTGGTGGCTCACCCCTACTCACGCACATAACCTCCTCTCCTGAGAGCCAAAACGGCGAATTAGGAGAAGAAAATGCGTAAGTCATCGACTCGAACAGCACTGGTGATTGGTGGCACCCTGGCAGGTGTTTCAACAACTGTTGCCTTCGGAGCCCAGGCTGCGCTATTTCCACAACAAGGCGGATCTGCGCTAAATGACTTGGTTGCAGCTCCTTCTAATAGTGCTCCAATTAATTCTGGCTCAAGCACTCCTACCGCTAGCAATAAAAATAATTCAGACAATAAAGTGATAAAGAAGAATAACTCTTCTACTCCAACTCCTAAAGCGACTAAAAGTTCAACAAAAACTAAAACTGTTAAGAAACCTAAGAAAAATAAAACTGGTGGTAATACTTCAACTCCTGCTGCTACCGAAACCACACCAAGCCAAAATGGTCCAGCTGATGGCACATACACAGGTTCAAATGCCAAGGCGCTGAATTTTGGTTCTGTTCAAGTGAAAATCACCGTTAGCGGTGGACAACTAACTGATATCTCATTTCTTTCCTACCCACAACGTGACGGTAGATCAGTTGATCTAAGTAATCGCGCACTTCCACAACTTCGTCAAGAAGCTTTGAATGCGCAATCTGCAAATGTTTCCAACATTTCTGGCGCATCATGGACAACCCGAGCTTTCAAAGCATCGTTAAATGCAGCTCTTACGGCGGCTGGTTTATGAACGAGCCAAAAGTGACTTTCGCAAGCCTAGAAGGCTGGAAGCGCGTTACCCATCTTGAAGAAGTTTGGGGAACCGTAGTGACTTACGATATTCGCGGCGAAGAATTCGATGACGAAATCCAAAGTGCAATCGCAGACTCAGTTGGCTTCTTGCATCAAGTTGATGAATGGTTTTCTACATACCGCGTTGACTCACCAATAACTGCTCTTCGCAATGGATTGCGTTCATTTGAGCAGATGCCAGAAATAGTTCAACAAGTTTTAGACAATTGCATGTATTTGAAAGAACTAACCGGCGGCGTATTCGACCCTTGGGCAGTTGAAGGTGGAGTTGATCCTTCGGGCTATGTAAAAGGTTGGGCAGCAGATATTGCAGCGGACATAATTGTTGCAGCTGGTTACCCAAATGTTTCAGTCAATGCCGCTGGCGATGTCACTTGCCGTGGCTTTCAATCTCCAGATATGCCATGGGTAGTTGGCATTCGCCATCCAGAACATGCAATGCAGGTTGTGCGCTCAACATCAGTATTTAATGGTGCAATCGCAACATCAGGTGAATATGAACGTGGCAAGCACATTCTCAATCCGTTAACTGGCAAGCGCGAAGTTCAACTTACTTCGGCAACCGTTGTTGGACCTGACGGTGGAATGGCTGATGCCCTGGCAACTGCACTAGTTATTGCCGGCGAAGAAGGCGCAAAGTGGTTTGTTGACCTTCCAGACTGGTCAGTCTTCTTAATCAAAGACGAACAATCTCATTTCTTCGGACCTGCATTCGATCCAAATTTCTCGCAAATTCAAGGAGCAACCAAATGAAAAAGTCATTAGTTAGATACAGCGCAACAGTTTCAGCAGCCACATTGTTTGCGATGCTGTCTATCGGAGGCACAGCTTTTGCTTCAGACCACGAAGATGAGGATGATGACGACGATGAGGATGATGACGAACACGAAGTTGTAATCAATATCTGCACTAGTCCGACGGACTTCAACGATGCAGTCAAAAAGGAACTTCGTCGTAGCCCAGCCATAGACGCAGCGAAAAATGCAATGAAACGATCCGAAAAGGCATATCAATCTGCTGCTAGTTCAGAGACTTCTTCTTTGCTGAAATTAAATTCAGCAAAACTTAAAACTGGAAAGAAACATTTGTCTTTGGTGGCAAAAGCTCAAGCAACCTATGACGCCGCAGTGATTAAATCTGCGTCAACTCTTTCAACATACAATACAAAACTTGCAACTTACACCGAACTAAAATCAACGACTGAAAGCTCCATCCGCAGTCGGTTTAATTCAGATTGTGGCATAGTTGATCCAACTCCAACAGTTCCCGTTGATCCAACTCCAACAGTTCCTGTGGACCCAACTCCGACTGTTCCTGTTGATCCAACCGTTCCAGTAGTTCCAGTAGTTTTAGGCGCGCCAACAAATTTAAAGGCTGGCACTTCAACTTCACTTAACACTGGAGCATTTCGGTTAAGTTGGACTGCAGTGACTGGTGCGACTTCATACAAGATTTTCAGAAATAATGTTCAAATTGGAACATCAACCACTACAAACTACACACCGACTTCAGCCGCTCTTGCAAGTTTGAAGTCATATCATGTAATTGCAACTGATGGAACTGTTGATTCGCCAGCGTCTACAACAATTTCAGCAAGTCCTTTTCAGGGAACTTCGGTGGCAGATAAACGTGGTTTGACTACCTACGGTCAGATTCAAGTAACAATTGCAGTTACAGATCATCGAATCACCGGTTGCTGGGCAACATACCCAACATCGAGTGACTCAGGTTCAATTAACCGAAGTGCAATTCCAACCTTCTGCACCAAAGCAATCGCTGCACAATCATCAGCAATCTCAAACGTCTCTGGTGCTTCTGCAACTTGGACAGCATTCAAAACCTCACTACAAGCAGCCCTTACAGCTGCTGGAATCTAAGGACACACGATGAATAGAGCAAAAAAAGTAACTTGGCTTGCAACAGGCGTTGCAACACTTGCTGCAAACTCACTTAATCCACTATTGATTTCCCCTGCATCTGCAGCAGCACCCGCACTTCCAACTTGTGATGCAACTCAAACTGATGTAACTGCGAATGCAGCGGTTGCCTCATACAACACTGCTGCGATCGCTAACTACAAAGGTGGCAGTAAATATAAGCAATTGGTAGCAGCTGTTAAGAATTCACAGAAGGCGCTTAAGGGCAAGAAGGGCAAAGCAAAGACAGCAGCCCAGAAAAACCTCACCAAAGCAATAGGTAAGCGAAACGCAGCACTTGCAAATGCAACCACTGCGTCGTCCGTTACTCAATTCAAAGCAACCGTTACTGGTACTCCGGTTTTTGAATCAACTAGAGAAGCTGACTTAACTTGGGGTGATTACTCAACTCGCATTTTTGTTAAAGGCGGAAAAGTTGTGGATCTTTGCTACAGCATAGATGAATCCATGGTTTTAGAGGCCGATCGTGAAACTTCACAAAATGACTATATTTCTCTTTGGCCGCTTGATGACATCACAGATGGATTAGTGCCTAGTGGTAGTTCAAAAACTGCTGCCCAGGTCAACACTTTGTTTGTCAATCAGGTAGAAACCTACATTCAATCTTTTGGTTCAGATTTTTCTTCCTGGACTTGGTCAGAAAATCTAGGTGCGCTAACTAGTGCGACATACACCGCTAAGACTTATTACGATTCAATGCAAGCAGTACTTATTGAAGCTCAATTAATCGCAGAGTAATCTCAAAAAGATTTCTTCCCTAAAACTATTGCGGACTTAGAAAACTAAGTCCGCAATAGTTTTTTGATAAAACAAGTTAGTTGCAAGTACAACGTTCTTCAGGTGTGAACATCTCAAGAACTTGGTCTTTATGTTCGCCACAACCTGACCAGGTCACCTTCTTGCATACGTCACATAAGGCCGGACTGCACATATTCCCTCTTTCTTAAGTGGTTTTAGCATAAGAGGTATTTGCTCTACAAGATATTTGTGAGTGCATGGGATACTCACCCTATGGGAATTGAAGAAACCAAAATTGCAAATATGCAGCACAGGGCTCACCGCGCTGGCTGGCTAAGAGCCGCCGTATTAGGCGCAAATGATGGTCTGGTTTCTACGTCTGCACTTATGGTTGGTGTGGCTTCAGCACTCATCAACACTCACGATTTAGCCCCAGTTATTACTGCAGGCATCGCAGGCATCGCTGCTGGCGCTATGAGTATGGCTGCAGGTGAGTTTGTCTCAGTTGCTGCTCAGACAGATGTGGAAGTTGCCGACACAAAAATGGAATTAGCGCAACTTGCACACGATCCCGATGGAGAACTTGAAGAACTTACCCAGATCTATATTGAGCGAGGCCTATCGCATGACTTGGCTCGTCAAACTGCACAAGCGCTTACGGACCACGATGCACTTGGTGCACATCTGCGCGAAGAACTTGGTCATCATGAAACAAGCAAAGCTCGGCCAGGACAAGCAGCAGTTGCATCTGCAGTTTCCTTTGTTCTTGGTGCGCTAATTCCTTTCATCGGAATTTTGATTCCAATTCAAGAAAAGGTCTACTCAATTGTCGGAGTAACAATTCTGGGACTTTTCTTAACTGGATTCCTTTCGGCAAAAGCAGCCGGGTGTGGACTTTTCCGCCCGACACTTCGCGTCGTTATCGGCGGATCAATCGCGATGGCCGTTACTTCAATTGTTGGTTTAATTTTTGGAGCAGCAACGCTTTAATCAAGCGTCATGTTCATCCTTGATAATTAGCCATACGGAGGAAACATGAAGATTGATTACATAGATACAAACAGCTATTACGATTGGCAGCCAGGCGGCGAAAACCATCCGACTCAGGGTCGCCGCTACAAGCATGCAACTAGAGTGCTTCAACAGCTTGAAAATGAAGGAGTCGTTGAAGTTAATTATGTAACTCCGCGCGGTCCTTTCTTGGAAGAGCTGGAACTTGTCCATTCTGATGAGTACATCCAGCAGGTGTTGAGCGATGGTGAATGCGATGAATGGTCGGGCTCTAAGCCAGATCAATCAGCAATAGCGGCGATGTTTTTTGGCGGAACAATGCTCGCTGTAGAAATGGTTCAAGGCGGAGCACAGCTTGTAGTGAACTTGCCTGGGGCAAAACACCACGCTATGCGAACGCATTCATCTGGATTTTGCGTATTTGCTGACTTCGCAGCAGCGGGAATTCGATTCGCAGACACTTATGGCAAACGCGTAGCAATTTTAGATATTGACGTTCACCATGGAGACGGAACTGAGAGCCTGCTCAAAGACCGAACTGACTTATTCTCTTTCTCAATTCACGAAAAAGGTATTTTTCCTGGTACCGGCAAAGTTGATGAAAGTAACAAAACTAATTGGATTTTCAACCGACCATTGAAATCTGGCTCAGGAGATCTAGAACTTCAAAATGCTGTGCAAGATTTTGTCGAAGCGGCCCTGGAATTTAAACCAGACGTAATAATGATTGCTGGCGGTGCAGATGGGCATTACTCCGATCCACTTGCAAATCTTGAATACACCGAAATCGGATTCGCACGCGCAGCTCGTCTGGTCAAAGAGGCATTTCCAGATCTGACCTTCATTTTTTCAGGTGCAGGTGGATACACACCTGATGATTTCACACCAGCGATGTGGCTGTCTGCAATACTTGCTTTAGCGGGTAAGTCCGACGAAGAGATTATTAATCTCGAAATAGTTGAGAGGGTTAGAACTGTGGTTTCAAAGCGCGGAGATCTGTATGCACCGCAATGGGTGTCTGCGGATCAAGAACCAAAAGAATTGCACACCGAAATACTGCCCGGATTATTTATGGGTGGGACTGCAGATGATGACACCATTGAGTATGCCAAGCCACTTTCAACTTTTGAACATGGAATTCCGTTTGATGCGGTTGTGACGCTTTATTCATGGGCACAACCAATGCCGTGGGGGATTGAAGAACTCCGCTATGGATTCGCTGATGCCAAGATGTCACACATAGATGAAGTACGTCTGCATCGACTAGCCGAATGGGCATATGCACGTTGGCAAGAAGGTAAAAAAGTATTGATTCGCTGTCAAGCTGGAATGAACCGATCAGGTTTGGTGTCTGCACTTGTTTTGATGCGGGCTGATTATTCGGCAGAAGATGCAATCAAACTTCTGCGCGATAAAAGATCAGAAGTTGTGCTCTTCAATGATGCATACGTTGACTACCTAATTGGCCTAGAGCCAAAAAATTAGTCTGGATATAGCGAACCGTTGCCAGTGTGACTGGCGGTTAACAAATCTATTTCAGCATCACTTAGGTTTATAGAAACTGATTTAACTGTTGAGTCTGCAGTTTCTTTTCGTGTGAAAGCTGGAATTGGCAACATTGCTGAACCTTGAGTTAGCAGCCAAGCAAGGGCGATTTCTTGCGCGGTTGCGTTGTGGGCAAGGCCAACTTCGGCAAACACTGGATAGAGCTCGCCAAGTTTGGCGGCATCATTTCCGCCACCTAGTGGTGACCAAGCCAAATATGCCAAGCCCTTTTCGTTGCAGAAGTCGAGCACGTCTGCAAATTCACGGTAACGAGGTGAGCGTTCGTTTTCAACAATGGCGATAGTGCCATCGCTTACTTCCCATGCCAATTCAAGTTCCACACGGTTCACATTCGATACCCCAATGTATTTTGCTAACCCGCGTTCGCGGACCTCACACATTGCTTCAATTGCTGCTGCTAAGGATTGTTCACGGTTTAGTCGGTGAATCAAAATTGCGTCCGGCATAAAACCAAGTCTTTCATTCGATTCCTCAGCTGCACGCAATAAATACTCGGGGCTGTTGTCGCGCGGCCAATCACTGCCTTTGCGCTGAATTCCATTCTTTGTTACTACGAATACTGAATCACGTCCACGCGAATATTCATGAACTGCTTTGCCAACAAGTCTTTCATTGTGACCAAACTCTTGTGCAGAAGGTGCATAACAGTCGGCAGTATTGATCAAGTTCATTCCTAGATCGAAAGCGTGATGCCAAACTGCAATTGCATCTTTGCTTTTCTTACCTCCATGGCTAAAGGGCATTGCCCCAACACCGATTAGCGGCAATTCCTGGTGTGGTAGTTGTGGATGGGTGTATGAACGCATTTAGTTTCCTTCTTTAGTTGCAGTTGTTAACCACCATTGCAAAATAGATTTCAATCGTAATGACCAGTCAGTTTCGTTATGTCCTGTGCCGGGATAAATATGTGATTCAAGTTGCGGATGTTTGTATCCAAGCTCATGCAATGTTTGTATGGCAACATCGTGATGCTGTGCATATGTTGCATCAAGTTCGGTAGTTCCATGATCTAACCACAATCGATTACCTGACTCAGGTGGTGGCATCATGGACATAAAAGTTTTAACGAAATTTAATGAAGATATTGGAAAGTGTGTGGACAGCGAAAGTGCGGTGCCATATTTGTCCGGATATTTTGCAATTGCGTAAAGAGATGCAAGTCCGCCCATACTTGAACCAGCGATTGCAATTTCTTTACGTTCTCTACTAAGTGAGACCAAGTCCGCAACCGCAGGAATGATTTCTTCGATCAGTTCTAATTGATACGAATTTCCAAAAAGTGTGTCACTAGTTTGCGCCCCAACAAATTCAAATGGATCTCCGCAACTTTCAATAGCATCCTGTGGCGCATACTCGGCGGCCCGAGTAACACCTGAATTCCATGGTCCAATTACTACTGGCAGCTTCCCAGCAAATTCGGGCATATCGGACAGGACTTCTGCCACCTGCCAAGTTTTCCCACCGAAGCTTTCCTGTGGTTGGAACAGATTCTGCCCATCATGCATAACCAAGACTGGGTGCGGAGCGTTGCAATTATCAGGCACCCAGAAGTCCACACGGCGCTTTTGTGTGTGAACTGTGTGAAGTTTGCCCTTAGCCAAGACGGTCATGCTCTGAGACTAGCCGTCCATCTAAAAATTAGGGACTTTGGCAGTTGGTCAATTGCCCCAATTCGCTGGCAAACTCCGCTCATGCTTACTTTCAGTGTTATGGGATTAAAGGGTGGCGTTGGTAAAACTTCGGTCACTTTGGGTCTTGCTGGCGCCGCAACTTTGCGTGGCCTTGCGACATTAGTAGTCGATCTCGACCCACAAGGAAATGCAACTTCTATCTTGGCAGCGAAAAAGCCAAAAGCCACAGTTGCAGATGTAATCGATGATCCGTCAGTCGAAATGTTAGAGCGCGCCCTAACAATTTGTGATTGGGAAATTGAACCAGGTGAAGTTGACGTTTTGCCATCTACTCCCGAACTAGTTGTTCATGATGCATACGTACCAGGAGCTTTCCGACCACGTTTAGCAAAAGCGTTCAAGTATTTGCAGGGCTACGACTTAGTTCTATTTGACTGCCCACCTTCACATGGAACCTTGGTTCGTGAAGCACTTGCAGTCTCAGATGCAGCAATTGTTGTCACCACACCATCTTTCTTTGGTGCGCAAGGTGTTGATCGCGCTGTTGAAACAATTAAAGACATGAAGCGCAACCACAATCCAAAACTAGATTTCGCAGGTGTTGTAATTAACCGAGTACGCAGCACAGTCGAAGAACACGAATACCGCCAAAAGGAAATGGCTCGCATCCACGGACGTAGTGCAATTTTGAGCCCATCAATTCCAGAACGCGTCGCAATGCAACAAGCAGAATCATTTGGCCAACCGGTCCAAGTTGTTTCTACGGCTGGTGGCCGTGAAATGCGAGAAATCTTCGACAAACATTTGACAAGGCTGCTACGTAATTACGGGGAATAAGGACGAGAGTTAGGTTCATGAAGTTAGTAGTGCCTTGCGAAACGCGGGCTGGAGAAAATCGTGTTGCCTTAGTCCCAGAATTAGTGGGAAAAATAACAGCATTAGGACTTGAAATAGTTATTGAATCTGGAGCCGGAGAAAAATCTGGAGCTTCTGATTCGCTTTATTCTGCAGCTGGAGTGACTGTCACTAAAGACATTTCTTCTGCACTTAAAGATGCAGACATCGTGGCGAGCGTGCGGCCACTTATTCCTGCACAATCAAAGTTGTTGAAGAAAGGCGCAGTAACTCTGTCCTTCTTGGCACCAACTACTGATGGCGAAGCAATTCGCGGACTTTCAGCAGCCGGAGCCACATCACTTTCATTCGAATTAGTGCCGCGTATATCTCGCGCCCAATCCATGGATGCTTTAACTTCACAAGCTCTTTGTGCTGGTTATCGGGCAGCACTTGTTGGTGCGGAACTTCTACCTAAGTTTTTCCCAATGTTGATGACAGCAGCCGGAACTGTGCAACCTGCAAACGTGGTTGTTTTAGGTGCTGGTGTTGCTGGCTTGCAAGCAATTGCAACGGCCAAACGTTTAGGGGCTCGCGTTTCAGCTTATGACGTTCGTCCTGCATCAGCCGACGAAGTTAAATCAATGGGTGCAACTTTCATTCAACTTGAATTGGAAGCACTTGATGGCGCTGGCGGCTATGCAAAGGAAATGACTGAAGATCGCGCTGCTCGCCAACGCGAACTGTTAACACCATTTATTGCAAAAGCGGATGTTGTGATCACCACAGCTGCAGTTCCAGGGCGCAAAGCGCCAATGCTGATGACTGCA
>JAPLBX010000027.1:0-1870 GCA_026392535.1 Actinomycetota bacterium | reverse complement strand
TAGATGGCGGATTCATTCGCCAATGGGGTGGGCAAGATGTTCCATCACAACTTCCAGTCCACGCATCGCGTTTATATAGTGCAAATGTTCACGCACTACTGCAGTTGTTCGTAAAAGAAGGACAAGGCGCTCCAGATGTTGAAGATGAAATCATCGATGGTTGCGCAGTGGTTCTTAAAGGTGAAATCAGAAAGGATGTTGCTTAAATGAGCATTTTGTTGGCAACTGCTGAATCAACCAGTGTGGTCGATTCGATTTCACTATTAACAATTTTCGTACTTTCAATCTTTGTTGGTATTGAAGTCATCTCAAAAGTATCTGCCGTTTTGCACACTCCACTAATGTCGGGTGCAAATGCAATCCACGGCATCGTGCTTATTGGTGCCATCATGGTGACCGGTCAAGCCGATACTTCACTTGAAACCGGACTTGGTGTTGCAGCAATCGTTTTGGCAACCATCAACATGGTTGGTGGGTTCGTCGTAACAGACCGAATGCTTGAAATGTTCAAGCCAAAGAAGAAGGGTGAGTGAAATGTTAAATCCAAACATCGCCCGAATTCTCGAACTGCTAACTGCAGTCGGCTTTATCCTGGCTCTTAAAGGATTGTCCGCACCAAAGACGGCTCGAAACGGCAATCTAATTGGTGCGCTTGCAGCAACGGTTGCAACTGGTGCAATCTTCTTCACAATTTCAGATATGAAGAATGTGCCAATCATTGTTGGTGCCATTGCGGTTGGTTTTGCAATCGGATGGCCAGCTGCCAAACGCGTGCAAATGACTCAGATGCCACAAATGGTTGCTTTGTTCAACGGTGTTGGTGGTGGCGCTGCCGCTCTTGTTTCAGTAATCGAATTTTTGAATATGAGTTCATCGGGAACTGCAATCGACAAGATTGCCCTTGGTGCAACTGTGTTTACTGTGCTAATTGGTTCGGTTTCATTTACAGGTTCACTAATTACCTTTATGAAACTGCAAGAACTGATGACATCCCGTCCAGTCGTGATTCCACTTGGTAAATACATAACTTCACTTGTTGGAATTGGTGCGATTGCTTCCGCGATTATGCTGATTGTCGATCCACAACAAAGCACGCTTTTCATCTTGCTTGGACTTTCACTCTTGCTAGGTATTTTGTTCGTACTTCCAGTTGGTGGCGCAGACGTGCCAATCGTTATTTCACTTTTGAATGCCTTCACTGGTCTTTCAGTAGCAGCATCAGGTTACGTTCTCCAGAACGTGCTACTAATTGTTGCTGGAACACTCGTTGGAGCTTCTGGAACTTTGCTAACCCAAATGATGGCGCAAGCAATGGGACGACCAATCACTAATACTTTGTTTGGTGCCTTTAACGCAGTTAAATCTGCAGCGAGTGCAGGCGGTGCAGAAACCCGGCCAGTTAAGAGTGGTTCACCACAGGACATCGCAATTATGTTGGCTTATGCCCGCAAAGTTATTTTCGTTCCAGGTTACGGCCTCGCAGTTGCACAAGCTCAATCAACATTGCGCGAACTTGCTGATTTGCTAACCGCAAAGGGAATTGAAGTTGATTACGCAATTCACCCAGTTGCAGGTCGTATGCCAGGTCACATGAACGTTTTGATGGCTGAGGCTCAAGTTCCTTACGAGCAGTTGAAGGAAATGGATGAAATCAATCCAGAATTCCCATCTGCTGAAGTAGCTCTAGTGGTTGGCGCAAATGACGTGGTCAACCCAGCTGCCCGTGAAGATAAAACAGCTCCGATCTACGGAATGCCAATTCTTGATGTTGATCATGCTCAACAAATTGTTTTCCTAAAGCGCTCAATGCGTCCAGGTTTTGCTGGAATCGAAAACGAATTGCTGTTTGATCCAAAGACCACACTGCTAT
>JAPLBX010000188.1 GCA_026392535.1 Actinomycetota bacterium | reverse complement strand
TTCCCTGGGCTGTATAGGCAGTTTCACCGCTAAAATCAACACAGATGATCTTCTCAGAATTGTTGGATATTGCCAACTTCTGCGCTAAGGATTGCGCATATGAGGTAGGTGTAATGGTAAGAGTAACCCCGAGCAATGCCAGGGACAAGACAGAAACACGAATTAGATGCATATTTTCCTCCAGATTTAGTGTTAGAGTGTGCGGCGCGACAGGAGTCATGCCGTTCAAGACAAACCGTTCTAGTCCAAAGGGCTGCAACACCCGTACGGGAAGAACAGCCCAAAGATCACAGTGAGAATCGTTACAGATTCAGGATGACATCCCTGATTGGTGCAACCAGTTCGTAAAATCCTCCGAAGCCGGGAACACCTCCTGGCATAGTCTGATGGATACCAATAACTATAGGAGGGCTACTCAGAGGCAGGTTATACGCAGGACTGCCACTGTCACCAGGGGCTGGGTTACTTGTCGAAACGCCTCCATTTGAGATTAGCTTCCGAATGAACACAAAATTGCCGTCGGATGGCAAAGGCACTGCTGTTCCAGAATGACGGATTCCTGTCTGCTGATTGTTAGACAGACCATAGCCCGCAATCATCAACGGATTGGTAATACTGGTGAAAGCATCCGCTAGAATCGCTGGTTCGATATTTAGGTCGTCTTGGAGTAATAAAACAGCTAGATCAGTGGAACCAGTAACGAACGTGGCATCTAGCACTGCTGTCAGAGTTACGTCGGGAGAATTAACGTCTGGTGCCGTCGAAACGGCGAATGCCGTCGGCGGGTGCCCCACACCAACATGACTGGCCGTGAGAACTCGGTTCGGCGCGATCAACACGCCCGAACCTACAAATGTGTTTCCGACACTGGTTTTTAGTACTATTGCGATGCAATTGTTCAGGAAATTTGGCGAGTTCACATCTCCAATAATGCTTGTTCGTGCCGAAGGAAGTTGCCACACTGAGGAACGCAAAGACAGTGAGTTGTCTGATACATTTACCGAGCGACGAGATAGTGTGACTGAGCGTAATGCGTTAGCAACATATATTTTGTGATCTCCACCATATTGTTTAACTGCAGCGTGAGCAAAAATATCGGCAACCTGAATCAGTTCGGATGAAGAAACGTCTGAGAGTGACAGTCGATGCCTGCCGAAACCTACAAGTTGATTTTGGCCGGAAGCGGCATAATTAATATCTTTGTCTGGTGATTGAGGTGATTCTTCTTGCATTTCTTTAATTTTTCCGACTAGACTATGAGTTCCATCTGGTGGTCATGATGCAGAACAATTTTCTTGATCTACTGACTCCTATTCGTGCGATGCTCTGAATATACCGTGTATATTCAGAGCTATTTACGACCGGCTAAAAGGAATAATGATAGGGTCGAACCAATTTAATTGGAGTACCATTTATCTTTTTCAACTGGCCGTTCCACACGCTCCCATAAAGGAGTTTCAAGTCTCGACGATCCGCATCTGTTAGCTTACTATTCTCGCCATAATTCATGATGGAGAAGGGAGTATGTTCACCAAAAACCTCTGCGGGCCAACTGGTTTCCATTTCAGGCGCAAAGAAGTGTCGTAAGCCAAAGACGTGGCCAATTTCATGTGCCAGCGTTTCTACTTGTTCTGCCCGGATCTGCTCAAACATGGTCGGAAAGATAAGGAGTTGGTGCCGTCCCGAGTCGGGGAAGAAGGCTTGTGCGAGGACACATCCCTGCGGCGAGCAGTCTGGCAGTTCCTGAACAACAATTTCGAAGTCAGAATTATCCGGATTCTCGTCGAAGCGAATCGGAACCGCATCTCCCCACGCCATGACGGCCTCACCGAGCAAGTCTCGGATAGCTTCAGCAATCGCAGTCGGATGGGCAAAGGGTGACAAGGAATTAGTGTTGAATCTCCAGCGGAGAACCCTATTCTCCTC
>JAPLBX010000056.1 GCA_026392535.1 Actinomycetota bacterium | reverse complement strand
TCAACAAATGGATCGAATAAATCTCTCGCGATGTGACTGACTCGGCTTGGCAGTAAATCCCCTTGGGAAGTAGATACCAATGTGTCTAAAAACATTCCACCAAACATTCGTTGATCGACAAATCTCATCTGGATGTTTTGATTGCGCTTTCCTTCTAAATCAAAAACAATGCGAGCATGTTTTTCTAATACCTTAGTTTTATGAATTAATACTTGCCCACTCATCCCTAGATGGATAACCAAAGCGTCATCACGATTTTGATTGTCGAGTTGGAGCCACATAAATTTTCCGCGTCGATTGGCGGAAATGATTTTGTTTCCAGTTAGTTGAGATTCAAAATCTTTCTTGCCTTGTTCATGCTGACGAATTGAGCGATTTTCATAAACTTTAAGGTTCTGGATTTTTGCACCAAGAATTTTCGCGGCTAAACCACTTCTAACAGTTTCGACTTCTGGAAGTTCAGGCATTTTTATGTTGTTCAGACAAGACGTGAAATGCTGTTGCTGCGGCGTGCTGTTCGGCTTCTTTCTTGCTCCGGCCACTGCCGTTGCCATAGAAATCCTCGCCAATTTTGACTTGTGCGGTGAAGTTTTTTGCGTGATCTGGCCCAGTTTCTTCAATCACATAAAGTGGAGCACCTAGCTCAAATTCGCTGGTTAGTTCTTGCAAACTAGTTTTCCAATCTAAGCCTGCGCCCAAGGTGGCAGCAACTTCAATTAGTGGATCGAGCCATTGGTGAACCAAAGCTGTTGCCCACTCAATTCCACCACTGATGTAGACAGCACCGATAACTGCTTCACAGGTGTCGGCCAAGATAGATGGTTTCGAGCGGCCATCAGTGGTTTCTTCACCGCGACCTAGAAAAAGAAATTCACCTAAGCCAACAGTTTGGGCTACTTCCGCCAACGCGCGGGCATTAACTACCGCGGCACGTAACTTTGCTAATTGACCTTCTTGCTCATTGGGATGCAATCGATACAAAGTGTCAGTAACTACTATTCCAAGTACTGAATCTCCTAGAAATTCCAGCCGTTCATTGGTTGGAATGTTGCCATTTTCGTAGGAATACGAACGGTGCGTCATCGCAAGAGTCAATAACTCATCGCTTACGTCAAAGCCCAATCGGGAGCGAAGTTCTGACATGTCAGCCATTTGACTCTCCCACAATTACTCCGTCAGCAAATTCAGCAATGGTCCTAGCGTGCTTAATTATTACGGCTGGAATTTGCCAGTTGGGTTCTTTTTCCAAAATAACATCCACCATGACAATCCGAGCTATTGAATCCACGCCAAGATCATCTAGCGGGGTTGAACCAATCAAAACATCGAGCGGGAGGTCCATAACTTTCGCTACGGCGGCTCGCACTACGTCAACGCGATCTGCACTCATAAGTCAAACTTTAGCCAATAAAACATCAGCGCACCCGCGTTCCTAAGAATGCACAGGTGCGCTGAAACTTTAGAGATTAAACGTCTAGAACTTGGCGCTTGTCGTAAGTTCCACAATTTCCGCATGCGCGGTGTGACAACTTAGGTGCACGACAACGTTCGCAACTTGCAAGTGTTGCAGCAGTGGTTTTCCACTGTGAACGACGAGCGCGAGTGTTCGAGCGTGAAGATTTCCGCTTTGGTACTGCCATTGAGGTCAGCCTTCTTTCTTTTCATCTAGCAAACCTTTAAGGGCCTGCCATCTTGAATCTACTGATTCATGTTGGTGGTCTGGTGCTTCACTCAACCTGATGCCGCATTCGGAACACAGTCCCAAACATTCATCATTGCAAAGTGGTGCAAGCGGCAATGAAAGCACAAGTGCATCTCTTACCACCGGCTCGAGGTCGAGATAATCTCCCTCAAGTTTTAAGGCCTCTTCGTCATCGTTTTCAGATTCTTCGTATTCGTAGAGCTCTTGGATCTCAACGGTTACGTCAAACGCGATTGGATCGAGGCATCTAGAACATTCTCCAGTTGCTTGCCCAACTACATCTCCCGAAACCAGAACTCCTTCGATTACTGATTCACACCGAATGTTCAGTGTGATGTCAGAACCGGATTGAATGCCGATGACATCGTCGCCAAGATCTTCAGGTGCACCCACTGTGAGAGACTTTTTGAACATCGCTCCTGCTCGACGCCCAAGTTCATGGGTATCAAGTACCAGCGCTGAGCGCGGATCAAGCGTGTTCACAGGTCCTCACAATGATAGTCAGTTGCAGGTCTTGGCCCTGTAGACCGAGGGCGAAAGATACCTGAGAATTGGTGGTATCCCAAAAAGAGCAGATTTCGGCTCTTACGGGCGTGGGTCTTGCCAGTCTCCGAAGAAGTTGCCTGGGTCCTGAGTCTCAGAATCGTGCAGAAGGTCACTTTGCAGGCGAATGGCGGTGCGTTCACGACCAGCTTGGACGGCATTCAAAGTTTTAACTAGCGCTGCTTCAAAGGCAGCCAATTTGGCATCAATGTAGTCATCTAGTTCGCGACGCTTCTTCAAAATTTCCATTTCGTTTTCTTGTGTCAAGATTTCAGCAGACTTTAAGGCCTCTTTATAAATTGCTTGTTCGGTGACAAGTGCGCGAGATTCTGCTTTTGCAATTTCAATTATTCGTTGGCCCTCAGCCGCAGCGTCTTGTAAAACACCATCACGTTCATTTAAAAGTGATGCGGCTTGTGAAAACTCTCGTGGCAGTGCTTCTTGAATTTCATCAAGTAATCCGAGCACTTCGCTGCGATTGATCATGCAAGATTGCGATAGCGGCATATTTTTTGCCGCTTCCACAATGTCGATTAATTCATCGACTAAAGAACTTGCTTTCATTTGGTTCCTCCTTGTGTGGATTTCGCCTTTAGTGCTGTTAATACTTTATCTGGCACGAGTCCGCTCACATCTCCACCATGGCGACTAATCTCTTTGATCAATGATGATGATAGATACCCGAACTCTGGATTCGTTGCGATAAATGAAGT
>JAPLBX010000142.1 GCA_026392535.1 Actinomycetota bacterium | reverse complement strand
TTTCAGGCAGCGTGGAAGTGCCTCGGATTAGCAAAATATCTCGCTCCTACCTATTGCATATCGGTAGTCTGGATTGGACCAAGATTAACCCCGATATTTTCGGATCGATGATCCAAGCTGTTGCAGATGATGAAGAGCGCGGCGAACTGGGTATGCACTACACCAGCGTCCCAAATATTCTCAAGGTGCTTAACCCTTTGTTTCTTGATGATCTGCGTGAGCGTCTTGAGGAAGCAACCGATAACCCGCGAATGTTGCTGAACCTGCGCAAACGTATTTCAAGAATTCGAGTGTTTGATCCTGCTTGTGGCTCAGGCAACTTTCTGGTCATTGCCTACAAGCAGGTGCGCGAGATTGAGAACATCATCAACAAACAACGTGGTGAAGCTGGGCGTGCAAGTGACATCCCATTGACCAACTTTCGTGGAATTGAAATTCGAGACTTTTCGGCAGAGATTGCTAGGCTAGCTTTAGTGATCGCCGAATACCAATGTGACCTTGTCTATCGCGGGCAAAAAGAGGCATTGGCTGTATTTCTTCCATTAGATTCTCAGAACTGGATCACTTGTGGAAATGCATTACGCATTGATTGGCTTAGGGTTTGTCCCCCGACGGGTACTGCCATTGAGTTAGTTGGGGATGAACTCTTCAATACGCCTATCGATCAAGCCTCGATTGACTTTGAGAATGAAGGTGGGGAGACGTATATATGTGGCAATCCTCCATATAAAGGCAGCCAGACCCAAACGAAGGAGCAAAAGGCAGATCTGGAATCAGTATTTGCGCCTTACGGGATTTCTTCAAAGCAGATTGATTACGTAGGCGGATGGTTGATGAAGGCTGCTGCGTACGCCAAAGTATCTGATGCCGATTCTGCTTTTGTAAGTACAAATTCAATTTGTCAGGGACGCATAGTTCCCATTTTGTGGCCGAAAATTTTTGAAATGGGTTCGGTAATACGCTTTGCTCATACATCATTTAAATGGGCAAACTTGGCAAGCCACAATGCAGGAGTGACTGTGGCGATCATTGGGCTGACCAATGGGAACACTAAAAAACGTCACATCTACTATCAAAATCGCCTTGGTGAAATAGAGGTACGAGAAGCAATAAACATCACTCCATACTTGACCGTTGGGGAAAATTTCGTGATCAATGGCGAAAGAAAAAGCATATCCAAGTTGCCAGATATGTCTTTTGGCAATATGCCAGTTGACGGCGGCCACCTTTTACTCACACCTGATGAAGTTTTAGAGCTTAATTTAAATGCCGCACAAAGAGAAAAATTCATCCGACGAATCTATGGTTCAGCGGAATTCATCCGTGGCAACGTTAGATATTGTTTGTGGATTACAAACGACAACAAAGATGAAGCACTTGCAATAGAAAATATCCGGAATCGTGTCGATGCTGTAAGGGCAATGCGGCTATCTAGTAAGGATGCGGGCACTCGAGAAATGGCTTTGCGGGCACATCAGTTCCGTGAAATGAATTGCGCCAAAGAAAAGTCCCTGGTTCTGCCGGGAGTTTCATCTGAAGGGAGAGATTACCTACCTGTCGGATTTCTCAATGAGCGTTCGGTCGTAAGTAATGCAGCATTTGCAATCTTTGATGCACCTATATGGAATTTGGCCATCGTCGCATCACTTCTGCATAGAATTTGGATAGCTACAGTTTGTGGGCAGCTGGAGACGCGATTGCGCTATTCCAATACGATCGGTTGGAATACGTTTCCAATTCCAGAGCTAACTGAAAAAAATAAAGCAGATTTAGGCCGTTGTGCTAAGGATATTTTGCTTGCTCGCGAAGCACATTTCCCTGCAACCATTGCCGATTTGTACAACCCTGAAGCGATTCCAGCCAATCTACGTGAAGCGCACGAGCGAAATGACGAAGTGATTGAGCGCATCTACATCGGTAGACGTTTCCGCAATGACACCGAACGTCTTGAAAAACTGTTCGAGCTGTACACAAAGATGACTTCAAAATCACCATCAAACAAAAACAAAGCGGGTGCCACGGTATGACCATAAAAAGAAACATACCCTCGGTTTCAGTTTCATTTGCCCATAATGGAAAGTCATCAACTCCCAATGCTCTCGGTATGCGTGAGATGCAAGAGCGCGCATACGAAAGACGAGGCGAACAGTACCTACTGATTAAGTCACCACCCGCTTCAGGTAAAAGTCGAGCGCTGATGTTTATTGCCTTGGATAAGTTACAAAACCAAGGGATCAAACAAGCAATAGTAGTTGTTCCAGAGAAATCTATCGGCTCCAGCTTCAACGACGAACCTCTGAGTAAGTTTGGTTTTTGGTCAGACTGGGTAGTGCAGCCAAAGTGGAATCTTTGTAATGCTCCAGGAGAGGACGGCGGAAAAGTTAAATCTGTCAGTTCTTTTTTGGCTAGTCAAGACAAGATTCTTATCTGTACTCACGCAACATTTCGCTTCGCAGTTGAAAAATTCGGCATTGAGGTATTTGATGATCGATTGATTGCAGTGGATGAATTTCATCACGTATCTTCTAACCCAGACAACAAACTTGGCGGATACCTTGGACAGATGATTGGCCGTGACAAGGTTCATATCGTTGCAATGACAGGCTCATATTTTCGCGGTGACACAGATGCTGTTCTATCTCCTCAGGACGAAGCCAAATTCGATACTGTCACCTATACCTACTATGAACAGCTCAACGGTTATTAGTTTTTGAAAGAGCTGGATATCGGCTATTACTTTTACTCAGGCTCATACGCTGACGATATTCTCAAGGTGCTTGACTCTAATGAGA
>JAPLBX010000054.1 GCA_026392535.1 Actinomycetota bacterium | reverse complement strand
TATAGACCCAACTTCTCTTCGATACTTTGAATCGTCACGCGGTCATCAAACATTCGATCATCGCGATTTGGGCTACTACCTTTTTTTACTTGCCAGCGGTTTAGCTCTTCGTTAATCCCATTTACGATTTCATAAAAAGAACTGCGTTTATTGCTGTTGAGCAAGTACAGTCCGCTGGCAGAGGTTGTGACTAAATCAAAAAGCGCAGCTGCAGTATCTTCCATAAATGAACAGGATGGATACCAAGTATCACTTGCCTCAATAAAACCATTGTCATTCATCGTTCTTTCAAGGTAATCAAACATATTGTTTGATCCGGCTTGGTGACCAATCTGCCAACCTAACCTTGCAATCAAGGCATCAGGATTTACGGCTGTAACTTTTGATTCACACTCTCTCTTGTATTTTCCATAATCATCTTCAGCATTAGGCGTGCTTTCGATTGTGTAGGGTCCAGAGCTTTGTTCTGAGAAAACACTCACGGTACTTGTGAACAAAAAATGGATGTCAGATTCTCGACAGAGACGAGCATTGGTTTCTGCCCACTGAGCTGGGCCGGTTGCTATGTGTAAGAAATAGTTTGGTTTTTCATCTGCCAAAAATTTAGCAATAGCTTTTTCGTCATTGATGTCAATGATGCTGCGATCGAACGAAACTACTTCAATCCCTTTACTGGTAAAAAACTTTGCAACCTGTGGTGCGACTGCACCATTCATACCAGTGATTACTGCTTTCAAGGTCGCACCTATTTTCATGATTTGTTGAGAGTGAAGAGCCTATCTAGGCCTCTTAAGTGGGCGTAGATTGAGTTTGGCCTTAAAGCGCTCGTGGAACTCACTGCGGATATGGAGGAAATGCGTCTTTTGCCATAGAATCATGGAGAATTTCCAAGAATAAGGTGCAAAATGCAGAGAATATCCCGAATTCTGATTGACCAGGCTCATTCGCAGGCCTGGACAATTGATTTGAGTCTTGCCCAGCAAATGAATCCTGCCAATCCAGCTGATGCTAGCTACGCCAAGTTTCAGGAACTGGCACAAGAAGCCGGGCATAAGGTTTTGCCTCACAAGATTGGCACGATCACGCATTCGGTCTTGGAAGATGTTGACGTCTTGGTTTTGCCTCACTGCGCAAACTCAGATTGGGAAAAAACCGTTGGTTACGGCTCCCCTGTTTATGAGAATGATGAAATTCAAACCATCCAAGAATTCGTTGCGGCCGGCGGTGGGCTTCTCGTCCTAGGTGAAAACGAGCAAGCCAAATATGGCAACAACTTCAATGAGCTAATTGGGAAATATGGAATCAAGCTCACAAATGAGACTGTGCAAGATTCAACCAGAAACTTTCAAAATGTAGCTTCATGGCCAATGCCAGAATTTCCCACTCTTCTACTTTCTGATTTCCGATTCATGGTTCACGATGTTGTGATTTATCGATCTGGAACACTGGAACTTGCAAATGATTTTGCTGGTGAAGTTTTCTTGACCACGAGTGAGTCTGCCCTTCCTGCCCAAACTCCGGTCGCAGTAGCTTTGCAAAACGGCGAAGGCAAAATCGTGGTGATTGCTGACTCTGACATATTTGGAGACGACTCGGTAAACGATTTAGACAATGCAAAACTTTTGTTAAACGTTTTAGGGTTCTTAACGCTCGGATCAAAATCGGATAAGCGAGATGTTGCTGCTGCACGAACCGAATTAGCCAACAACCCAGCGTGGATGTCGATGCAGGAAGTGATTGAAAGTCTTCGACCAATGCAGAGCAAAGAAGGTGCAATCGAAGACGAGTCGCTTCATTCTTCTGCAGCAGCACTTATTGAGAAACTAATTATCGGCATTCGCGAGCTTTCTCCAAACTTCTCGCACCAAAACGAATATCTTGCACAGGCAATAAAAGACGTAGAAAAATGGCGTGATAACGGGTTCAAAACACCTGATTTCTATGAATCCCTTGAGCTATTCAGACCAGATCTCATTCGAAAAAACGATGTGCAGAATTTGGCCATCTTTTCAATGTACACCCAGAATGGAAATCCAAATCGGAATCTAGAAGTTTTAGTTACCAATACATTCTGGCCAGATTGGCTTGCAGCTAAAGAGAAGAAGTACTCCAACCCAGCCTTAATCCCGATTGAATTTGTTGGCTTCACATCCGGCTATGACACTAACTCGGCGGTGTTTTTCCCAGAAACTGTTGCGGTTAGAGAAGTGGCTACCTACTACTGGGGTGGAATTTTCTGCGATCGCGAAGCTGCAAGATTTCGCAAGGTCGTAACGGGTGCAAAGGAACTTCTCTGCATCCCACTTCCGGCAAGCGCTGATGAGTTGATTTCAGATCAACTTTTGGCACAGGAAACTTTTGTGTTGTGGGATTTAATTCACGATCGCACCCACTCACGCGGTGATCTGCCTTTTGATCCATTCATGATTAAGCAGCGGATGCCGTTTTGGATGTATGCGTTGGAAGAACTTAGATGCGACCTGACAACATTTCGCGAAACCATCGTCTTGGACGCAGAGGGCGACTATCTCGCAAAATACATTCGTTATGCGATTTTGTTTGATCGTTTGTTCCGCTTTCCAATTACAGGTGATCGAACTCGAAACTATGACGGACTTGGCGGCCAAATCATGTTCGCACATCTTCACCAATCGGGTGCGCTCCACTGGCGAGACAATCGGCTGACTTTTGAGTGGGACAAGGTCATTGATTCAGTCCTTGAACTCTGCGACAAGGTTGATGCGCTGTATCACGATGGAATCAATCGCTCGCGGTTGGCGCAATGGATTGCCTCATACGAATTCGTTAAAGGGTTGGTTCCGCCACATCCTGCATCTAATTGGGCCAAAGGCACCGACCAATTGCCGACCGGTGGCGAGCTCAAGGAAGTTGTGAACTTAGTGCTTGATGATGAGTTCCCGCTCAATGTGTTTTATGAGACCCTGAACCGCAAGCTTTCAGACTTGGTTCTGTCTACCAAAGGCATTACGGGCTAGGGCATACTTTCAGCATGGAATCACTCGATCGAACAATCGTCCTCGCTTTGGCCAAGGATTCTTCATTATCGCTCTCTGACTTTGCTGCAAAGTTAGATGTACCAAGTTCTACTCTCCATCAGCGGGTCAAGAAACTCGAAGCCAAGGGAATCATCACTGGCTATCGAGCAGAAGTTGATAAGCGCGAAGTTGGACTGAAAATTAATGCTTTGGTATCGCTGACACCAATAGATCCTGCTGCGCCAGACGACGTGGTTGAAAAAATCTCAGCGATACCAGAAATTGAATCATGCTGGTCGGTGGCTGGTGTTGAGTCATACATTGTCAAAGTTGCAGTAGCTGACCCTGAAGCACTTGAAGAACTACTAGCAAGAATCCGCTCCACCGCAAATGTTTCAACCAAGACAAGTGTCATTCTTTCAACCGCATTCGAATCCAGACCACCTGCCATTCCTGAGGAGCCAAGTGAATAATCCAAGAGGTTTTGCTAGCGATAACTACGCCGGCTTACATCCAGCTGTTTTTGATGCAATTGGAAGAGTCAACCATGGTCATGAAGTTGCATACGGTGAAGATTCTGAAACAGAACGCTTCGACTCAGTAGTAAAAGAACTGTTTGGACTAAACGCAGTTGGCTTCCCAGTATTTAATGGCACCGGTGCGAACGTAATTGCTTTGCAAGCTGCTTGTAAGCGTTGGGAAGCAGTGATCTGTCTCGATACTGCACACATACACGTTGATGAAGGTGGCGCACCTGAAAAAATGGGTGGGCTAAAACTTTGGACAGTTCCATCTTCCACCGGCAAACTCACTGTTGAACTTGTTGAAAGCCAATTGTTTGACATGGGAGTAGTTCACAGAGCGCAACCAGCAGTAATTAGTATTACTCAGACCACTGAGCTTGGAACTCTTTATCAGCCAGAAGAAATCAAGGCGCTGGCAGATGTTGCACATAAGAATGGACTTCTCCTCCATTTAGACGGAGCAAGAATTTCAAATGCCGCCGCTGCACTTGGACTTAGCTTGGCAGATTTCACAACCAAAGTTGGAGTAGATCTAGTTTCACTTGGCGGAACCAAGATTGGCGCTCTTGCTGCCGAAGCTGTGATTGTTACTGACACTTCAACAGCACGTGGCAAGCAACTAGCTGAGGCGCTTCCATACTTAAGAAAAACTTCAATGCAATTGACCTCCAAAATGCGCTTTGTTTCTTGCCAATTAAATGCGCTTTTTGAAAACAATGCAGCTATTGCGATCGCAAACGCTCGCCACGCAAACGCGATGGCAGCCAAGCTTTATGCTGGAATAACAGAAATCGCGAAGTCGAATCCATCTGTTCAGATTCCAAACAAAGCGGAAGCAAATGCAGTCTTTCCGATTCTTCCAGCAGAGATCACCGAAAAACTCCAGCAGGATTACCGATTTTATGTTTGGAATCAAGCAACAGGTCAGGTTCGTTTGATGTGCTCATTCGACACAGCTGAAGAAGACGTAACTGGATTGCTTGCGAAGCTGAAAAGCCTTTTGGCAGACTTTTAGATCAGCGTCACAACGTCAACACCGAAGGAGGACCAGATTTCCGGATCAAGGTCTTCATATATGGTTGAAAAAGTAAAGTGCGTGTCGGAGTAATACCAATAAAACCAAAATGTCAATCCATAGCCCGTTGGTGGGTTTAATTGCAATTTCTTGTACTTCCATTTGTTTTTGCTAAGGATCAAGCTTCCATATTCGTGAACTTGAAAGTTTTTAATCTTTGAGAGCACAACCACGGGGGTTCCCTTAATAATTGCCAAGCCCTTAGTGCGACTTCTGTTACCGGTTGGAAGTTTCTTTGCTTTGGAGAGTTTTCCAACTTTTCCGAAGTATGCATTTAGGTGAGACCTATTCGAATCGAGTTGTCGATTGAAAGCCGCATAGAGAGTTTCACCTTCTGCACTTAGCCAGATGTCACGTGCTGCGTAGCCTTTTAAGGCTTCTACGTCCTGAGATTTGAAGCGCTTGCCTAATTTTGGGCTCACAAAAATTTTAGCCTTGCCTGGATCATCATTGAACTCAAATGAGTAACTAATCGCCGTCTTTCCAGCTGGGGTAGTGATATTTGAATACACCCAGTTGTTGTATGAATTGATTTCTATGGGGCCAACGGTTGAGATTATCTGTGGACTATCCCAGTAAAGGCTTGGCTTACCTCTCTGCATAGTTGAAATTGTACGTTTCTCAGTAGTCGGATCTTCGTCTGTCACTTGTGTTTCAAGACTCGCGCCAATTGTCACTGTCTGCTGCCCTTTGGCATTACCGCTTATTGTCACAGAGGACACGTCGTATGAGCAGCGAGCCTGTGTCTGAGAATCGCAAGGCGAAAACTCGCTCGCAGGGAAAGCGTTCATGACAAAGTCACGCCTAAAGGGGATTGAGTTAGCTTTACGATGCCAGGTAGCGAGCCAGTACTCGCCTGAGCCATCAGTTCGCTGAACCGCTGCTGCGATTGTCATTGAGTTATTTACAGTTAGTAGTGCAATGTCATGAGTGAATTCCATACCTGACGCATTTGGCAACTCAGCTGGCGTCGAAAATGAATTGGTGTTATCGCCAGTTTCAGAGAAATACAAGTGACCATCCACAACCCAAACAGCAAAGACTGTGCCATTCTTTCTGACCTCTACGGCCGGAGTGATATACGTGTCTGATTGAGTATAAAGAGTATAAGGGGTTGACCAATCAGCTTTTCCGCGTTTTACGCTAATTGATACGGAGGTCAAAACAGGATCATTTCCCATTGGTGTATTCACTGACCAAATTGCGGCCTGTGTTGTGCCACTAGTTGCGACACTATACGAACTGATGTTCTCATCACCTCTAGTTACATCAAACGCCTGCGCACTTGAAATACCAAGGACGGTCATTGCAATGACATTTAATACGGCTACTAGCTTGCGCATGGGGTCTCCTAGTTTGAGAATGCCAAAATATATATGACGCAGATTTAAAATCCTTGATTATTAGCCGAAAACATGCGCCATCAAATACCTGGAACCATCTCCAAGTGTTGGTAAGTGCGCGGAGAGTCTCCGTTTAATACATGCACTAGCCCAGAACCCCACACTGACCATGAGTCTCCACGTCGAAGCAGTGAAGTCCCATCATCAATTCCCACAAGCAGCACACCCTTTGGGATATCGGCCAGTGCCCTAACAGCAGCATCCGGTATCCATCGGTGAATCATGTTGAAATGTGGAATCACTTGTAAATTTGGAAGTAATCCAACTCCACGCTCAACTGGCTTATTTGATAATCGCAAACGTGGAACTTGTGCTGACATAAACATTGCACCAGCACTGCAACCAGCTAGTGATCCACCCGAGTAATAGTTTTCTTGAATTGCTTTCCAAAGTACGGTTTCACGCATTGAGTTAGCCAAATGATTTGGGTCTCCGCCGGAAAAGTAAACAAGAGCCGCATTGCTAACCAATTCAACCAATTCTTCGGATTCCGCATCAGCTCGATTGAACACAGGAAGGAAATATGCTTCAACACCAAGTCGGCTAGCTTGTTCTTGCCCGATGCGTTTCCAGTAATCAAGACTGTCTTTGCTTTCACGTCCCGCAGCTGTGGCAAGTTGGACGAATATTGGTTTTTTACCGTTTGCCACTCCATCGCTAATAAGAAGTGACTCCAACTCAAGCATTGAAGGTAGATATTCGCCCGAACCAACAACGGCAATAGACCCTATAGACATAGGCATCAGGTTACGGGAGTTTTTTACTTGCGCGCCCGAGAGGACTCGAACCTCTAACCTTCTGATCCGTAGTCAGATGCTCTATCCGTTGAGCTACGGGCGCGTGCACTCTTACGAGTGTTGGCGAAGAATACCCGCTCATAGAAGGTAAGCGAAATCGGGGTTTAGCACATAAAAATGGGGCTCGAGTAAGCAACCCAAGCCCCATTTTGCCCATCAAATTACTTTGCTTTGCCTGCTGCGGTTGCTGCAGGAATCTCAATCAAGCTACCTGTTTTAACGTCATATATGTAGCCATAGACCGGGATATTTGCTGGCACCAATGGATGAGACTTAATGCGAATTACGTCTTCGGTGATGCTCTGTGCTTGCTCTTTGATGGTCAACCAATCAATGTAGTTGGCTTCAGCAGAACCAGGTCCCTTACCAACATCGTAGAAACCATCAGCACCTAGTGCTGCTGTTTCAAGGCTGTTTGCGAGCAGTCCGCGAATTACTTCATCAGTGAAGAATTCCATTCCGCAATCCGTATGATGGATTACAAACCATTCTTTTGTGCCCAGAAGTTTGTAAGAAATCACAAGTGATCGAATTGCATCATCCGATGCACGTCCACCAGCATTGCGAATCACGTGCGCATCACCTTCAGCTAGGCCTGCATATTTCGCAGGATCTAGCCGAGCATCCATGCAAGTAAGAATTGCGAATTGGCGAGCTGGTGGTAATGCAAGATTGGTTTTATCCCCAAAATCCTTGGCATATAGTGCATTAGCGGCAAGCACCGCGTTTAGAACAGACATTATTTCTCCTCAAGTTGTATTGCCCGTAGTGGGAAGATACGGAGGCATATTCAAGGTAAGAAATTGATTTTGAATGTTCTCAAATTAGAGATATTGGGTGCGATTAACTAGTAAGTGAATGGGTTTCGTAAGAGAGAGGAATTTGTATTTGCAAAATTGTCGCATTTAGGTCTAGAAAATAAAAAGTGGGAGTCCCTCTAACCTACAAAGAGGGACCCCCTGTAGGTCATTGACGTGCCCTACGAGAGGAACAGAAATGAATCTGTTTCCATTTTCACATTGCCGAAGCAATGTGAAATTTATTTGTAGGTTAGTTACCACTTGCCAAAAGAAACAAATTCGAGAACTTGAAGTACCAACGGCAGGTTGTGAGGGGAAATCATACAAAAACTAGATTAGATATTGTAAAAACATTGTCCCCATTTTTATTACAAATCGTTGCAAAAAAGAGACCTTTTTAGACAAATTTTCTAATTAAAGCTAGATGATGGGCGGGCGACCGGCCTTGGTCATGTTCCAAATTGCGCGCAAAGTTAAGCGTTTATTTTTTCCGCAATCAACTGCGTAACCTTCACGAAGACCTTCCAGCCAAGGGTTTCGTTGATCTGGTTTTCTAAAACGCTTAAGTGACAGCAAAGTCCAGGTGAGAACATAAAGCTGTGCAAAAACGATAGGCAGATTTCGCCTGGCCAACCAAACTCGGTTGCGGGCATTTAGTTTGTAGAAATATGCGTGACGAGCTGGATTGATCACTGGATGTTTTACACCAATGTCACCGGCATACCAAGGAATCTGATTTGCATTCCAAACTTGCCAGCAAAGTTCAATTCCTTCATGGGCATAAAAGAAATTGTCTGGCCAGCCACCGGTTTGTTTGAAGGTGATGCGGCGAATTGCAATTGCACCTTCCCAAAGTGTGGTAGCAGGTGATGGTTTGTGCTTGTCACCTTTTATCAAACGCGGGATCCAACGCTTAGGAGTTTGTGAATCCTTTGTTTCTTCAGCTGCATCGACACGTGGTTGGATCAAACCGATTTTTGGTTTTGAGTTGAAGATGTCAGAAAACTTTTTTAATGTGTGCGGATCGTCGAGGTATGCATCGTCGTCAAGGAAGAAAAGTAAGTCACCATGAACCTGGCTGACTCCTGCATTTCTTCCAGCTGGAATTCCAACGTTTTCCTTTAGGTGAAGAGTTGAAACGTCATTGAAGAGAGTTGCCGGGTCCCAACCGTTTCCAACCACACAAATGTCTGTGTTAACTTCAAGTTGTGATTTAAGGGATTCAACAGCACGCTTGAGTTCTTCAGGACGCGTGCCCATGGTTAGAAGGATGCAACCAAACGTTGGCTTATTCATATTACGCCTTCAGTTTATTTGATGTGACAATCGCTGCCACATGTAGTGGAGTGCTGAAAAGTGCAGTAACAAATACTGCGATTAGACCAAATTTGAGAAGTTCATGATTGTTGGTGATTAATTCAGCAACACCAAGTATGGCGATGAACAAAGTCATTTCAATTGAATGCATCACCCGATGGAATGGGAAGAAGCTGACAATCTTTCTTGCATTGCGCAAGAGAGACTTGTTTGAAAGGTTCATACCTTTAGTGTCGGAAAGCTTTGGAAGTCCGCTCATTGCTCGTGAAACGTGCACCGCATCATTCATTCCTTTGTTGAACACAACGAGTGTGGCAAGGAAAGCGCCTATGAATGGGTAGATTGAATTTGTGATTGGCTGTTCTGGCCAGCCGCCAACTCGAAGACCAAGTGCAATTGGGATTGAACTTTCAGCGAGGTAATGTCCCACTCGATCGAGGAAAGCCCCCAGTGGGGAAAATGTTTCTCGCCAGCGAGCAACTTCGCCGTCAACGCAATCCCAAAGCATTTGCATTTGCGCCATCAGCATCGGTAGAAAAACACCAAACTGTCCGGGAATCAATATTGTGAGTCCTGCACTGAAACCAGAAACAATCATGATCCAAGTAACACCGTTTGCGGTGATAGAAGTTTTTATAACTTGTTTTGTTAAGTAAGGTGAAAGTTTGCGAAGATAAAGAGTTCCGGCCCAATGCTCAGCCATTGCACGTCCAGTTACTGACTCTGGCTGCGTGATTTCTTTTACTTGCGCAAGAGTTGGCTTAGTTGGACGCTCGGTCATAAAACGAAGTCAATCAACTTCTTGACGTTTTCCTCGATTGGCGCTGTGCCATCGAGGACTAGTTCAGCATTGGTTGGTGGTTCGTAGTCTTGACCAACACCTGTGAGGTTTGGAATTTCACCAGCCGCAGCTTTTGCATATAAGCCCTTTGGATCTCGCTTTTGAGCTACTTCAACTGGAGTCTTAACCCATACTTCGATGAATTCTCCGTCTTCAAAAATTGTGCGGGCCGCATCACGGTCTTCTTTGAAAGGTGAAACTAATGCGACGATGGTGATCAATCCAGCATCTGCCATCAAGTGTGCAACTTCAGAAACGCGGCGAACGTTTTCAGCGCGGTCTTCTTTTGTGAAGCCAAGGTCTTTATTCAAAGTTAAACGCAAGTTGTCACCATCAAGAATGTATGTGTGGTGACCTAGTCCATAGAGAGCACTTTCGAATGCGTTTGCAATCGTAGATTTACCTGAACCTGAAAGTCCAGTCATCCAAATTACTTTTGCCTTCTGAGCTTTTTGCTTTGAACGAGATTCTTTGTTAACTTCGTAGTGATGTTCAGTCACGTTGGCACTGCGGCGAAGCGTGTGAACAACCATTCCCGCAGCCACGGTGTTTGAAGTGGTGCGATCTACCAGAATGAAGTTTCCGGTTTCACGATTAATGTCGTAGTGATCAAGTGAGATTGGTTGGTCAGTTGCTATTTCAACTAGACCAATTTCATTCATCGCAAGCACACGTGCAGATTCGTGATCTCCATTGTGAATGTTTAGTTTGTGACGAATCGATGTCACGATTGCTGGCACAGTCGTGCTGCCGCTGGTGAGGTAGTAAGAACGGCTGTGAATCAACTCAGTCTCGCCCAACCAAACTACATTTGCAGTGAAACGGTTTGCTGGTTCTATAAAGTTATTTGCAAGTTGCACCACGTCACCGCGTGACGCATCAACATCAGGCTCCAACACCATGGTCACAGCAGTCGAATCTGTTGCTTCCTTCAAATTGCCATCAAAAGTTACTAGTTCAGAAATCTTAGCTTTGCGCTTGGTTGGCAGCACAATAACTTCGTCGCCAACTTTGAAAGTTCCACCAACTACGGTTCCGGCTAATCCACGGAAGTTTTCTGCACGAGAAATAATCTGAACACCAAGATGTGGTTTTGTTAATGCACTTTCTTCAACATCAAAATTTTGAATGTAATCGAGCAGAGTTGGACCTGTGTACCAATCCATGTTCTTACTACGTTCAACCACGTTATCGCCAGCTAGTGCGCTGACAGGAATGAATGCGTAGTCCTTGATGTTTAATCGTTCGATGGTTTCCGCCAAATCAATTTTGATTTGATTGTAAACAGTTTCACTATAGTCAACCGCATCAAGTTTGTTAACCACAATTGTGATGCGGGAAACACCCATCAAAGAACAAATAGTTAAGTGACGCAAAGTTTGTGGGCGAATACCGCGTGAAGCATCGAGCAGAACCAGTGAAACATCTGCGCGGGATGCGGCTACAGCCATATTTCTGGTGTATTGCTCATGACCTGGCGCATCGGCAATGATCAGACGGCGACCGTCTAGTAAATGCATTGAGCGGTA
>JAPLBX010000055.1:894-3811 GCA_026392535.1 Actinomycetota bacterium | reverse complement strand
GCTTTGTTTACTCAGCAAAAGTTGCAGGTCCAGATTTAGCAGTTGAAGCGGATTGGAAAATCTCACGGCTTTCGCCCTGAGCTATTTCTTAATCTCGCTATATCTGCGTAGGGACTCATCTAGTTCGGTCGCATGATCAACAATTCGTTTTGCATAGCCATTTGCATAGCCATCGCCTTGGTCCCAAGGTTCATGGACCGCTGCACCGTCAATATGGCGTAGTTCTGGGATGTACTTTCGAACATATTTACCATTTGGATCAAACTTAAGACCTTGTGTGATCGGATTGAAGATCCGAAAATATGGTGATGCGTCAGTGCCGCATCCTGCAGTCCATTGCCAGCCATGTTGGTTACTTGCCACATCAGCGTCCTTGAGTAATTCGAAAAACCAAGCCGCACCTTGCTGCCATTCAAGATGCAGATCCTTGACGAAGAATGATGCAACCACCATGCGAACCCGGTTGTGCATCCAACCTTCTTGCAGCAGTTGGCGCATACCCGCATCCACAAATGGATATCCAGTTTTGCCTTGTTTCCAAGCATCGAAATGTTGGTCAGCAAGTTCGCCTGAGTTGTATTCCATGTTTGCAAAAGCAGGATTCAAATATTCAGTGACGGTATGAGGATTGTGGAATAAAACATCAGCGTAGAACTCACGCCAGGCGATTTCCTTGCGGAAAGTTTCTTCACCTTCTGACTCGCCGAGTTCTGCCAGAATCGTGCGCGGATGAATTTCACCCCACTTAAGGGCCACACTCAATCGGGATGTGCCGTCAACATCTGCGCGGTCACGTAAATCTTTATAGCTTTTAACTCCGGTTTTCAAAAATGCGTCAAATCTTTCTAGTGCAGCTGCTTCACCTGCGACGCTTCTTTCCATACCCGCAGGCATTTGCACAACTGGCAGTCCGTCACTTTCAACATCACTAATCCAGTTTCTAGATAAGTTCATCTCGAGAGGTGCACGCCAACCATGGACGAGCCAATTCTTATAAAAAGGTGTGTAAACCTTGTAGGGAGTGCCGTCTGGTTTATTAACCCGCCCTGGTGCAACAGCATAATTTGAACCAACTATTTCAAATTCAATTCCGTTTGCGGCCAAGACATCTTTAACTTTTTGATCTCGTTCAATGCCAGGAGTAGTGAAATCAGCGGCACAAAAAACTTTAGTTGCGTTTGCAGCTTTTGCGACGGATAAAACTTCCTCAATCGGATCTCCATGGCGAACAATAAGTTTGCCATCAAGGGATGCATCCAAACTCGAAAGCGAGTCCACGAGATAAGCCTGCTTAGCAGCTCCCCAGGTTGGCCAAAGAGCTGAATCAATCATCACCATGCATGCAGTTTTTTCACCATGCGAATCTGCGGCGGCCAATGCAGGATTGTCATGCAGACGCAAGTCACGGCGGAACCACATAACGCTATTCATGCGGGCAAGCCTAAGGAAAGCTGGGGCAAGAAGCAGGGGGAGCAGTAGGTTTGCCACATGAGTGAGCTCATTGATACAACTGAGATGTACCTGCGAACGCTGTTTGAACTGCAGGAAGAAGGTGTTGAGCCTTTGCGGGCTCGAATTGGCGAACGCCTCAACCAAAGCGGACCAACTGTTTCGCAGACTATCTCGCGCATGCAGCGTGACGGATTGGTTGAGTTAGTAAATGGTCGAGTTCTAGATTTCACATCCGAAGGTAGGCGCTTGGCAGAGCAAGTAATGCGCCGCCACCGCTTGGCTGAATGTATGTTGGTTGAAGTACTAAAAGTGCCGTTAAATGAAGTACATGAAGAGGCCTGTAAATGGGAGCATGTAATTAGTGATTCGATTGAAGAGCGAATTCTCGATTTGCTTGGCCGGCCAACTCATTCGCCTTTTGGAAATCCAATTCCTGGAGTAAGTGGTGAATCTGATTTAAGTGGTGAAGGCAAATATCAGACACTATTTGAGATTGATTCGGCCAAAGTTGAGATAAAGCGCATCGCGGAACCACTACAACATGATGAATTAGTTTTCCAAGGTTTAATTGCAGCTGGAATAAAAATTGGCTTGCAAACAGTTGTTGAAAAATCAAATGCTGGTTGGAAATTTGCTCAAGCCAACAACTATGAACTTCCACAATCTCATGGCCGGCATTTATTTGTGGAAGTTATTTCCTAAACGCAATTAAGTCGGTTATGTCCCGACCTAAGTTTTTTCCTTTTGATTCAAAGCGAGTAGTGGGTCTGCCAGACCAAATCCCATCCGCAAGTTTGTCAACGAGTTTCCAGTCTGGATGTTTGGTAAGTTCTTCTAAAGTCCAATCCGCATAATCCTGCCAATCCGTGGCAAAGTGAAAAAAGCCACCAGGCTTTACCACTTGTGCGAGAAGTGAAAGATTGGATTCATTTACAAACCTACGTTTATGGTGCCGAGTCTTTGGCCAAGGATCTGGGAAAAACAGTCGAATACCATCCACTGAGGATGGAGCGATTCGCGTGCGAATGATTTCTAAGGCATCACCTTCGATGATTCGCACATTATCCAAATTGTGAGTTTGAAGTTCGTCTATAAGTTTTCCGACTCCTGGGGTGTGAAGATCAATTGCCAAGACAGCCACATCTGGCTGCGCATTTGCATATTGCCAAGTGGCCTCACCCATGCCGAAACCAATTTCAATTACAAAATTCCCTAGCCCAAGTTCCGAGGACAAATTGATTGTGCCCGGGCCATCTGGGTACATATATTGCAAACCGTATTCCGATATGGCAATCGACTGCAGAGCGGATAACCGGGAGCGGCGCAACTTGTAAGTGCGAATCTCGGTGCCCTGTGGTGTTGGATTTATCATTGCCCTATTCTCGCCTAACGGAAAGCGAGTTAAGTATGCGCACGCATGAAGTTGTTGATGTGTTTGACCACAAGCACCCACTTCGCACAATCG
>JAPLBX010000055.1:0-870 GCA_026392535.1 Actinomycetota bacterium | reverse complement strand
CTAAACTTTTGCTTGCATTCGTCCTTTACGGCATCAAGCATTCACCAATTTGGGCCTTGCCACTTGTCACAGCTGGTGTAATCGACGTTTTAGTGCAAAACGAACCACTAGATCAACTTTGGTTCTATTCATTAGTGCTATTTGTATTACTGGCCCAAAATCTTCCAGTAAATATCCTCTTCACGATGATTCTCTCTAGAGTTTTACGCGATTTAGAGGTTCGCCTACGTTCTGCTTTAAGTGAAAGAATTCAAGAACTGAGCATCGGTTTTTGGAATCGCATGAATGTCGCATCACTGCAATCCAAAGTGGTGCGCGATGTTGAGAATATTGAAGCTGGATTGCGACAAGCCGGAAACGGTGGATTCGCTGCCATCTTTAACTTTGTTGGCGCAGTCACAATAACTGCAATCAAGGTGCCGCAATTTTTAGTTTTCTTCCTAATAATGTTGCCAATCTGGGGTGCGATTTTCGTTTTCACAAGACGCAAACTCAATTCCCGCAATGAGGCCTTTAGAAAATCTGTTGAGAAGATGTCTATTCGCACTAGCGAAATGATGACTCTGGTTCCGGTAACTCGTGCACATGGGCTGGAAAGCACAGCCTTAGGCAACATTGAACGTGAATTTGATAAAACTAAATCCGCAGCACTAGATCTTGATTTTGTTAATGCAGCATTCGGAGCTAGCTCATGGGTGATTTACAACATCTTGAACGGAGTGACACTAATTACCGCCGTTTGGGCGACGCGCAGTGGTTTAGTTGAAATCACTGCTGGTGAAGTTGTGATGTTGACTGGCTATTTCGGAGTGCTTTCTAGTGCGGTAGTGATGATGACTGATTTAGCGCCGAACTTTGCTCGCGGTCTTG
>JAPLBX010000189.1 GCA_026392535.1 Actinomycetota bacterium | reverse complement strand
TTTAGCTGGAATGCACGTGAAATCTTGGTGCCAAGAAATCAATTGCTAGAAGTGCTTGGCGATAAGCCAAGTGGTATGTGGGCATACGAAGCTTTACGGGTTGAGGCGCTGGTGCCCCGGATTGGGTTTGAAACCGATCATCGAACGATTCCACATGAAGTTGGCTGGATTGAAACGGCAGTTCACCTGAACAAGGGCTGCTACCGGGGCCAAGAAACGGTGTCGAAGGTTGAACGGATGGGCAAACCCCCAAGGCGACTAGTTCGGCTTTTGCTCGACGGCTCTAGCGACCAAATGCCAGCCTCACACTCTGAAGTCACCCTAGAAGGTGCGGCTGTGGGATTCGTGGGCCGGAGCGTCCACCACGCGGTTTTAGGGCCTATTGCCAGCGCTGTAATCAAGCGCAATGTTGAGCCAAATGCTCTTTTGCAGGTTTCAGCATTCAACGCAGTTATTGACTAAAAAGTCAGGACTTTCGCCTGCTTGCAAATGCAAGCACTCGGCTCAATAATTGGGCTATGGACACATTCGCAAGCATCGGTGACTTCATTCGCGAAAAGCGCGAAGCAGCTGAAGTTTCGGTTCGACAATTGGCGAAAGCTGCCGGAGTTTCAAATCCATATCTGTCACAGATAGAACGTGGGCTAAGAAAACCAAGTGCTGAAGTTTTGCAATTACTTGCAAAAGCACTTTCGGTTTCTGCTGAGACTCTTTATGTGAGAGCTGGTCTATTAGATGAAGACAGTTCCAGAAAATTCACGGCCGAAACAATCGCAAACGATCCTGAACTCAACGACTTTCAAAAGTCTCAATTACTTGCACTGTATTCCGAATTTCTAATCACGAATAATTCAAAGGAGTCATAATGACATATCCAACATCAGGCACACCAAATGATGCAGTTTGGGAACCAAGCGATGATGACCAAATAATTGCTGAACAAATTGAATTGCCAGAAACTCATTCACCACTTGCTGAAGCAACCGAAGCATTTGCTCACGAGACGGCGGCTGAATCTGCCAGAGTGTTCGAAGAAATTGGTGAAACCGCCGCAGAAGCTGCAGCTGCTTTCAAACCTAGCATGATGGAAAAAGTTGTTGAAGCAGCTAGTCCGGCAATTGCTAACGTAATCGGAAAAGTCACACCAGTAGTTGCAAATGCTGCAGTTTCCCTGGCTCCTGTTGTGGCAAAAGCAGAAGCTGTGGCCAAGCCAGTAATTGAGAAGGCAACAGAATTGCTAGAACCAGCACTTGCAAAAGCTGAACCGTTCTTTGATGAGGCCGGCAAGAAATTCAGCGAATTTGCCGATTCTGCAGCGAAACAAGCAGATAACGCCGCCCATGCATTTGATGTTGGATTTGATCGCTTCAAAGACACCATGAATGGTCTTGCTGAAATTGCTAAACCAGTAGCTGAAAATTTAGTTGACAAAGTAAAAACAACTGTTAATGAAAAGATTAATCGAAAATAATGCTGAGTTTCTTAATCAACATAATTAATCTGGTTGTCGTTGCGTTCGGCGCAATTGGGTTTTTTGATGCGCTTCGGCAAAATCCCCAGGCGTTTGAAATTTATGGTCGTGGTTCTCGAGTTGCATGGCTAGCTGGCTTAGGTATTTCTACTTTAGTTGTGTTTTCTACATCGATGTATACGCTGTTTGGAATTGTCGCGACTGTCGCGATTGTGGTTTATCAAGTGGACCTTAAACCAAATTTGCGTGAAATTTCTGGCCCCCGCTATTAATCAGACGATATTTAAACTATTTAGATAAAACCAAAACCTGTCGGA
>JAPLBX010000111.1 GCA_026392535.1 Actinomycetota bacterium | reverse complement strand
TGCAAAATTTGGATTGTATTGTTCTTCACTACTAGATTTTGTGAAATCGAAAGAAATTAGTGAAGAAGCTGATGCTCACACTGCTTTGCAACAAGCCGGTTTAAGCGAGAACTTCATTGCTAACACTCTCCAGCCATTTCTAAGCGGTGTTTTTCTAGAAGCCGACATGAAAACATCTAGCAGATTCTTGGAATTTGTTTTGCAATATTTCCTAAAAGGAACTCCTGCAATTCCGGCCTTTGGGATGGGAAGTATCGCTGAACAATTGGCTAGTCAGCTTCCAAGCGATTCGATCCAGCTGTCTAATCCAGCACACGGAATTGAAGGCACGACTGTCAGAACCGACAGCGGATCCATTAGTGCAAATCATGTAATTGTTGCCACCGATCAAGACACAACTGCCGCATGGCTTGGCACGAAATCTCGGGGGTGGCAAAGCGTCACCACTTGGTACCACAGCACAGATATCGCACGTGAGCATCTAGCGGGCGGTAAGGCCTTACTTCACGTGGACAGCGCCAAGCGCGGCCCAGTTTTGAATACAGTTCCCCTTTCCCACGCAGCGAGTTCATACGCTCCACCCGGCAAACACCTAATTTCCACTTCAACTCTAGGACTAGATAACTCCTTGGCTAGGGAAAACCAAGTCCGCGAGCACCTCGCAAAGATTTATAACGTCGACACTCAAGATTTTCAGACTATTGACGTGTTTACGATCGAGAAAGCACTACCAATATCAACTGCGCCACTAGTTCGGCTCAGTGACGTTGAGGTGCGTCCAAACGTCTTCGTTGCTGGCGACACTTTCACAAATCCATCAATAGACGGAGCAATTGAAAGCGGACTTCTGGCTGCAAGTGCAATAATTGCGAAGAGGCGTTAGGAAAACCATGGTTGATAAATATGTTTTAGCTACTTCTGCTGGATTTGTTCCAACAGACCGTTGGGGAGTTTTAAAACCTGGTAAGAACTTTCTTCGAGCTATTGAACTTTCGGGCAAGGAGCGGCCAAACGTCCTCTTCGTGATGACCGCTAGTGGAGATAGTCCCACATATTTAAATTCTTCTTACCAAGCCGTAAGCGGACTTGGTGTGAATGCAAATCACCTAGCGCTATTCACTCAACCAACCCAACCTGTCGAAGAAAGTGTTGGCAATGCGGACGTGATTTGGGTTGGTGGCGGCTCTGTTGCGAATCTATTGGCAGTCTGGCAATTGCATGGTGTTGATGTTGAAATGAAAAAAGCATACGAACGCGGCGCAATACTCGGTGGAGTGTCCGCAGGTTCGATTTGCTGGCATGTTGGCGGTCCGACTGACTCATTTGGCCCAGAACTAAAAATCATTAACAATGGGTTGGGAATTATTCAATACGGCGCTGGAGTGCACTACGACTCTGAAGCCCAAAGACGCCCACTTCTACAAAAGACAGTTCAAGATGGAATCTTGCCAACCTCATTCTCAACAGATGATCGAATTGGTCTGCTCTATAAAAATGGCGAACCATTCGAGGTAATTAGTGACTTAGAAACTGAAGTTACTGAAACCAGCCCTGCTGCTTACCGAATTGAAAAAATTGGGGACAAAGTAAAAGAGACCCGACTTTCGCCGGGTCTCTTGCACTAGTTTCTCTTCGATTTGTTGTTAGTCGATTTGTACTTAGTCGTTGGCTTTAGCTAGCTTGCTTGGCCACCAAATCTTCTTGCCAATGTCATATGACAATGCAGGCACCAAGATTGATCGCACCAGCATGGTGTCTAGCAAAACACCAAATGCAACTGCGAATCCAAGTTCCGCCAAGAATACAAGTGGCAAAATGCCCAGCACCGCAAATGTTGCAGCCAAAATAACTCCAGCACTTGTAATCACGCCACCAGTAACTGCCAGCGCTTTCAAAATACCTTCGTGAGTTCCAAGCTTGAGACTCTCTTCTCGCACGCGAGTCATCAAGAAGATGTTGTAGTCAATGCCTAGCGCCACTAAGAACACGAATGTAAATAGTGGATAGGAAGCATCTGCACCCGGGAACTTAAAGATGTTATTAAATACAAATGCGCTTGCGCCCATTGTTGCACCAAACGAAAGCACCACAGTTGCAATCAACAAAATCGGAGCCAAGATTGAGCGCAATAACAACATTAGAATTAATGTAATTACCAGCAATATGATTGGGATAATCACAATTCGATCTCGACGAGATGACTCTTGAACATCGAAGTTCGCAGCGGCAGTTCCGCCAACTAGAGCATCTGCTCCATCAACCTCATGGACAATGATGCGCAAATCTCTAACGTATTCTTGTTGCAAAGCACTGTCCTCAGTTACTTTAAAAGTAACGTCAAAGGCGGCGATTCCATCGACCACTAGTCGCACTGGGCCAGTCGCGGTGAATGTGGAGCGTTGAATTGCTGAAGAAGTTCCGACTGAGCTATTAATCGCTTGAAGAACTTCTGCTGACTTATCTGCATTGGTAATCACAGTCGCATCAACTGATGGTGGTACAAGTCCATGTTCCTCTAGAACTTGAATACCAACAAGTGGTTTTGCATCACGGTTTGTGAAAACATCTACATCCGAAACACCATCTGCTTGCAGTGAGGTCATTCCGTATGCCATGACTAACAGAACTGCTGTGGAAACTATCCAAGCCTTTCGTGCGTTACGTCCAACGAACTTTGCCACTTTGCCCCACATGCCTTTAGTTTCAACAAGCTCGGAGCCAAATTTAGGCACGAACGGCCAGAACACTCGACGTCCGAAAAGTACAAGAAAAGCAGGCAAGAAAGTTAGAGTTACGACCAATGCGGCGATGATGCCAACTGCGCCGACGGGACCTAGCCCCGCATTGCTCTTAAGTTCTGAAAGTTGAAGGCAAAGCAAACCGATTGCAACTGTTCCAGCACTTGCAGCAATTGGTTCCCAAGTTCCAAGCCAAGCAGCTTTCATTGCATGGTACTTGTCTTCGTCGTGGCGTAGCTCTTCACGATATCGACTAATCAGCAACAATGCATAGTCTGTTGACGCGCCGAGTACCAGTACCGACAAGATACCTTGGCTTTGACCATTCAATTTAATGATGTCGTTGTAAGCAAGGTAGTAAACCATTCCTGAAGCCAGCGTTAAAGAAAAGAGTGCGGACAGCAAAGGAATAAACCACAAAATTGGGCTGCGGTAAACAACAACCAAAATGAGCGCCACCACGATCAACGTAGTCAGAAGTAGTTGAGTATCAATACCAGCAAAAGCTTTTGCAAATTCTGCGAAAATACCGACTGCGCCGGTTACGTATCCATCAGCATTTAGCCCACTGTCATCTACAAGGGCTTGTACATCATCTACTAGGTCACCGATAACTTCAAATGCACCTTGACCATCGATAAGTTTGGCAGCATCAAAATTGACATTAAGTACAAACGCTTTACCGTCTGGACTCACTGCTTGAAGAAATTGCTCAGGTGTGGCTGGGAAAACACTTGGGACTTGCACACCGTTGAAATCAACCGTCGCCACAAATTTTGAAACAAGTTCGAGTTCACTTATGCTGGTAATTAGCTCAGCGATGACAGGTTGATCTGCAACTGAAAAAGTACCGTTTTGTCTTTCAAAGACAATAGTCATCGGAACGACGTTGGCAGCACCTGATTTGGCAGAGAATTTTTCTAGTTTTGCAGATACGACAGTCGTTTCACTGTTTGCTGGCAGGAACTCTGAATTTGAGTTTGACTGAACATCAGAAAGTTTTCCGCTCAGAGGCCCAAGTACGCCACCTACCGCGAACCACGCGATTGCGATGACGATGGAGAGAGCTAGAAATTTCGGACGACGGGGTTGGGACATGGAATCCACAGCCTTTCAAGATTAGAAATCCAGATAAGAAATCAAGATAACAGATACAGGGCGGAGCATAAAACACGCTTCAAAATTGTGCTTAATACCCTCCTTTGGTCTTGCGAGTACGCTTGTTCCAATGAAATCCACCGCGACTATTGAGGTTATTGACCGACTTGGCGCGCTTATTGACTATAAAACGGCTTGGGATTTTCAACGTGAGATTCACGCAGAAGTAGCCGATGGCACTCGCCCAAGTTCTTTGATTTTGCTAGAGCACCCCGATGTATTCACCGCTGGCAAGCGCACCCAACCTTCTGACCTGCCTTGGGACGGGTCCGAAGTAATTGAAGTAGATCGTGGCGGACGGATTACGTGGCATGGTCCAGGTCAACTAGTTGGTTATCCAATTGTGAAGCTGCCGAGCCCAGTCGATGTGATGGATTACGTCCACAAACTTGAACAAGCAATTATGGATGTCTGTGCAAGCTACGGCATTGCAACTAAAAAAGTTGATGATCGCACAGGAGTTTGGGTTCCAGCAGATTCCAAAGGGCCTGAGCGAAAAATCGCAGCTATTGGTGTGCGGGTTTCTGCTTATTCGAGGATTGTTCCGTGTGGGATTAGCGACGCTGGCGTGACAAGCATCTCGCAGGAAATTGGGCGCGAAGTCTCAATCACAGACGTGAAGGCTCTCGTGGTAAACGAATTATTGAAAAATCTCGTAGGGTGGGTTTGTGACTGAACGTAAAATGATTCGGATTGAAGCGCGAAACGCTGCGGTTCCAATCGAAAAGAAACCAGAGTGGATTAAGACTCGAGTTCGTACTGGACCTGAGTACTTAAAGATCCGCGAACGCGTTAGTTCTCAAGGTCTACACACTGTTTGCCAAGAAGCTGGTTGTCCAAATATTTACGAATGCTGGGAAGACCGCGAAGCAACTTTCTTAATTGGTGGTGCGCAATGCACCCGACGTTGTGATTTTTGTCAGATTGACACTGGTAAACCAGAACCTTTGGATCGGGACGAACCTCGTCGCGTTGCGCAATCAGTTGTTGAAATGGGATTGAAATATGCAACCGTCACTGGAGTTGCCCGCGATGACCTTGAAGATGAAGGATCTTGGCTGTATGCCGAAACAGTACGTGCAATTCATCAAGCACTACCTGATTGTGGTGTTGAAGTTTTGATTCCTGATTTCAGTGCAAATCCAAATTTATTGGCAGAAGTATTTTCATCGAAACCAGAAGTCCTTGCCCATAATCTTGAAACAGTTCCAAGAATCTTTAAAAGTATTCGTCCAGCGTTTCGCTACGAACGTTCACTTGACGTAATCACCCAAGCTCAAAATGCTGGACTGGTAACTAAATCCAATTTGATTCTCGGCATGGGTGAAGAGATTGAAGAAGTGCATCAGGCTTTGATTGATTTGCGTGAAGCTGGTTGCGATTTAATCACCATCACCCAATATCTGCGGCCATCGGAACGCCATCACCCGGTAAGCCGATGGGTTAAGCCTGAAGAGTTTGTGGCCCTTGCGGATTTCGCTAAAGAAGTTGGATTCCTAGGGGTCATGTCTGGGCCACTAGTGCGCTCTTCCTACCGAGCTGGCAAGTTGCACAAGCAGGCTACCGAGGCAAAAGCCAATGGTGGCCAAGCCGCTATTACGGTTGTTTAGCTCCTGCGCTACCCTGCCGCCGTGGCGATAAAAACACCTAAATGGATCTCGCAAGTTATTGAGTCCTACAAATTCACCAAACCACTCGATCCGAGCATCAGTTGGGCCCTTCCACTTACCTTTGTTGGCTCTTTTGCAGCCATCTTTGGTTTGGGAACCGCGCTAGGTGACGGAGCATTCGGTTTGGTTATGAAAATTACAGCATTTGCGTGGGCGATCTTGTTCACTCTCTTGGTCTTCGGCAAGAAGGCTGAAAAAGCTGCCTACGCCAGTGTTGAAGGCGTTCCTGGCGCAGCTGCCCAAGTTTTGACCACGCTCAAGGGCGGTTGGTTCACTACCCCAGCAGTTGAAATCAACAAGAACCAAGAAATAGTTCACCGACTTGTTGGTCGTCCTGGAGTTATCTTGATTATTGAAGCTCGCATTGGATCACCAATCGCATCAGTAGCTCGGCAAAAGGCTGCACGATGGGTTGGAGAGACTCCAATCACCGAGGTATTCGTTGGTCATGGCGAAGGCCAAGTGCCTATGGCAAAACTGACCAGAGCTGTAAGAAAATTGCCTAAAGTCCTACGCCCCGCCGAAGTGACCGAACTTCGTCGCAAGCTAGATGCTGCCGCTGGTGGCTCACTACCAATTCCTAAAGGCCCAATGCCTAAAGGTATGCGGATTCCCCGCCGCTAAAAACGTAACAACCGCGAAACAAACGGGATACCAAACGGCAACGACGCCAAAGTATGTTTCACCTATCCGAGTAATTCGGAAAAAAGTCACTGGCGACCTTGGGCTTAGGCCTTAAGTTCACCCCTGCGAGGAAGATGGAGCCTCTATGTCAAGAGCAGCAATGTTCAAGAACGCAGCGGAAATCCTGAAGTTCATCAAAGACGAAAAAATCGTATTCATCGATGTTCGTTTTTGCGATCTTCCAGGTGTAATGCAGCATTTCAATGTGCCTGCCGCATCGTTCAACGAAAAATCATTTGAAGATGGATTCATGTTTGACGGTTCGTCAATCCGTGGATTCCAAACAATCAACGAATCAGATATGAAGCTCATCCCTGATGTTACTTCTGCATTCGTAGACCCATTCCGCAAAGAAAAAACACTAGTTGTTAACTTCTCTGTTGTTGACCCGTACACAAATGCGCCATACAGCCGCGACCCACGTGGAGTTGCAGCAAAAGCTGAGGCGTACTTGCGTTCAACCGGAATTGCCGACACAGTTTTCTTCGGACCTGAAGCAGAGTTCTACATGTTTGACTCTGCACGTTTCAAGACCGGACCAAATCACAGCGTTTACGAAGTAGATTCAATCGAAGGCGCATGGAATACTGGAAACGAATTTGAAGATGACGGTACCCGCAACCGCGGTTACAAAACTCGGCTAAAGGGCGGATACTTCCCAGTTTCTCCAGTTGATCAATATGCAGATCTTCGTGACCAAATGGTTGTTAAGTTGGGCGAAGTTGGTTTGGAAATTGAACGCTCTCACCACGAAGTTGGTACAGCGGGACAAATGGAAATCAACTACACATTCAACAGTTTGATGAATGCTGCTGACGAAGTTATGTTGTTCAAATACGTTATTAAGAACACTGCATGGGAAGCCGGTAAGACCGTAACCTTTATGCCAAAACCACTTTTCCAAGACAACGGTTCAGGCATGCATTGCCACCAATCACTTTGGAAAGATGGAAAGCCTTTGTTCTTCGACGAAGCTGGCTATGGTGGACTTTCCGATTTAGCACGTTGGTACATTGGTGGTCTTCTCCATCACGCGCCGTCACTACTGGCGTTCACCAATCCAACAGTTAACTCATTCCACCGTTTGGTTCCAGGTTACGAAGCTCCAGTGAACTTGGTTTACTCGGCTCGAAATCGTTCTGCTTGCATCCGCATTCCAGTGACCGGAAGCAATCCAAAAGCTAAGCGCATCGAATTCCGCGTGCCAGATCCATCAGCTAATCCATACCTTGCATTCGCTGCAATGTTGATGGCTGGTCTTGATGGCATTAAGAACAAGATCGAACCACCACTTCCAGTGGATAAAGACCTTTACGAGTTGCCACCAGAAGAAGCTGCAGCAATTCCACAGGTTCCAGGTTCTTTAACTGAGGTTCTTGATGCCCTTGAAGCAGACCACGACTACTTGCTAGCAGGTGGCGTATTTACCCCAGATCTAATTGAGACCTGGGTTGAATACAAGCGCAAAAGCGAAGTTGATTACGTTCGTTTGCGTCCACATCCAGCAGAGTTCGAGCTCTACTACGACATCTAAGCCTCTAGGCTCACAAAAACCCCGTCAGATCTCTGGCGGGGTTTTTGCTTTATTCCTGCACTTTAAGTGCTATCAACCTGCTCTTAAATGCTATCAAAGTGCTTGCAAAATCAAGCAGTTATGTGCAATTTTGTGAGTGTAAAACTGACACGATTGCTAACCTACGGTTGCGTAGGTTTCTAGGTAATATGCCGCCTATGACTTTTGCCACCACCCCGCATTTGGTATCACCTATCAGTGGGCGCACCCCGAGAATCATTCAAGGCGGTATGGGCGTTGCAGTTTCTTCTTACGAACTTGCAAACGCTGTTGCTCAAACTGGAGAAATGGGAGTTGTGTCTGGCACCGCACTAGATGTCGTTCTAGCCCGTCGCCTTCAAAATGGTGATTTCAACGGAGACATCCGCCGCGCACTTGCAGCTTTCCCAGATCAAGAGATGGCGCAAAATATTCAAAAAACTTTCTACCGCGAAAACGGAAGATCAGATAAACCAACTTATCGTCCTGCTACAAAACTTTCGTTAGTTCCTGCTAAAAAAACTTGGGAGCTGCTTGCGGTTTCTGCATTCGTCGAAGTTTGGTTGGCAAAAGAAGGCCATGAAGGTCTTATCGGTATTAACCTTCTTGAAAAAATTCAACTTTCCACACTTGGCACCTTGTATGGAGCAATGCTTGCTGGCGTCGATGCAGTATTGATGGGCGCCGGTATTCCAGCTGAAATTCCTGGTGCACTAAATAAGTTTCAGAATAATGAAGAAGCCGCACTTGATATCGACGTTGCAGGTTCAACCATCAATTACAAAATGACTTTCGATCCAAAAACATTGGGTCCAATCTTGCCGGCACCTTTGAAGCGACCATTTTTTATCGCAATCATCACCACGCATGTTCTAGCCATGCACTTGTCGAAAAATCCAGCAACCAAACCTGACGGGTTTGTTGTTGAAAGACCGGATGCTGGCGGACACAACGCACCACCACGTGGCAGAGTTGAATACAACGAAGAAGGCGAACCGATTTACGGTGCCCGAGATGAAGTAGATTACGAAAAACTCCGTGCAGTTGGCCTTCCGTTTTGGATGGCCGGAGGATATTCAGTGCCTGAAAAACTGTTAGAAGCAAAAGACCTCGGAGCTTGCGGCATCCAAGTTGGTTCACTATTTGCAGCTTCAAACGAATCTGGAATTTTGCGAGAGCTTAAAGATGAATTATTAGCCGACCTACTTGACACCGAATTCAAAGTTAAGACCGATGCTAAAGCATCTCCAACAGGTTTCCCTTTCAAGGTTGCTGCTGTTCAAAACACTATTGCTAAACAAGAAGTTTATGAAGCTCGTCCTCGACTATGCGATCTTGGATATTTGCGCGAACCGTTTGAACGCGAACCAAACACACTTAGTTACCGCTGCTCGGCTGAACCAGTGGATGCATTCCTGGACAAGGGCGGCGACATAAGTGAAACCGTCGGACGTAAATGCCTTTGCAATGGACTTCTTGCAACCGTGGGTATGGGACAGATTCGCCCAGATGGTTATGAAGAACCGGTTCTTGTCACTTTTGGTAGCGACCTAAAGGGACCTCGTGAACTTATCAAGATTCACCCAAAGGGTTGGTCAGTACAAAATGTGGTTGATTTCTTAAGTTCAAAAGTTTAAGGGTTTAAAACCTAAGGACGATTTAGGTGTTCAAGCGCTGCTTGAACCACTTGTGCTACTCCACCATCGTCATTTGATGGCACAATCAAATCTGCAACATCATGCACGTGAGGGTGAGCATTTTCAACCGCAAATGAGAATCCTGCCCAACCCAACATTTCAATATCGTTGAACAAGTCTCCGACTGCAAATACATCTTCTTGAGCAATTCCTTGCATCTCGGCGATTTCCGCCACCCCGGTGGCTTTAGAAATGCCTCGGTTGCAAATGTCTATGAAAGTTTTGTCTGAATGTATACGCACACATGTCACTTCTGGTAAAAATTCTTTTACGTCTTTATAAGTTGAATCAGTCGTGCCATCGGCATCTATGTAGACACTGAGTTTCACAATGCCACCAACATTTATCTCGGTGGAAATATCGTCTACAAAGCTTGCCCCATCTAGCGCCCAAGCCCATGGGGCTTCAAAGCCGGTCTCGGCAATAATCTTGTAAGAACTACTAATTGGGCCAACTTCAACTCTGTCGAATAGAAATTTTGCCCCGGCAAATTCTGAGCGAAGTTTCGAAATAACAGTCTCGAGCAAATCTTCACTCATTGGATGGGTTCGAACAACAGTCTCAGTTGCCAAATCGACTAAGGAACTTCCATCATTGCATACCGCAAACCAGTGATGGCCAACCATTTGCGCTACTGGCAAAATATCGATTGGCGAACGCCCTGTTGCGAACACCACTGGAATTCCAGCGGCAATAGCTTTATGAACTGCGGAAATTGCATCTGGATGCGGAGCTTGCGAACCTGTCGTTAGTAAGGTTCCATCGAGATCAGTCGCTATTAAAGGCCTAGGCACGGCGTGAGTGTGCCATAGCCTTGGGACATGCGTAATCAACCTATTGGTGGTTCCCTTTTTAGACCGTCAGTTGAACACGTGTCATCATTTAGAGACCTCTTACACGATGAGGCCTTGCGAGGTCAGGCCAAAGAATGGGACCTTCCATTTGATGCACCTGAAATGCTTTTGCATCAACACATTGAATCTTTGGACCACACGCATTATTGGTGGATTGATGCAGGAGTTGTTGTGGGTCGAATTCGATTAAGAGATATCGCCGAAGGTGATTTCTATCAAACTCATGGCGATGTGGGATACGAGGTTCGTCCAACTCATCAAGGCCGAGGGTATGCAACCCAAATGCTCAAAGAACTTCTAACTAGAGCCCGAGAAATTGAACGTAATCACCTGCTAATTACTTGCCGCACCAGCAATGAACCGTCTCGCAAAGTAATTGAGAAATGTGGTGGGGTTTTGCGAGATATTTACCAAGACGACTTTCTGCGCTATGACTTTCAACTCGATAGGTAGTAAGTAATTTCAGCTTGATGGCTAGTAAGCCAACTTACAAATTATTTTCTTTACGAAACACTGCAACGATTGCGTTTGCATGACCGTGGCCCATTTCAAACTTTGTTTTCAGATGTGCGACTTGTTCCATGTGAGCAAGTTTTGAAACTTTCTTCAGTTCCTTCATCCAGTGCTCAATTGGCTTGCCATATTTCTTTTCGATCGACGGGAAATACGAAGCTGGACCGGTTAATTTCTTTTCTGCCATGGGAGAAATATAGATAAAGGCGATTGTTCGGCGCTACTGCTCATGCAGACTGGAAAATTCAGGACTTTTGCCCTTATTGCTCTGCGTGTCTGAGTCCTTAGGTTTAAGCCATGAACAGAAAAACATTAGACAAAATGGTTAGTTACCTAGGTCTTGCACTTGCAGGCCTATTAGTAGTTGCAGGATATTTGGCCTACACCGGCTATTCCTTCGCAGACACATCAGTTACCGAACAACTTGCTCAGCAGAATATCAACTTCCCAACCACAGACACAGCTCCAGTTGCTGGCGAAGGTGGATTTACCCAAGCAGACATTGATGCACTAGCCCCTTTCATTGGCACTTCATTGACCACTGGTGATGGAGCTAAGGCTTACGCAGATCACTACATTGCAGTCCACATGGCTGGTATTGGTGGCGGCAAGACTTACTCAGAAATCTCAGGCGCTTACATGGCCGCTCTGGCGAGTGATCCAACCGCACCTGAAACCGCTGCACTTGGTCAACAACGTATGACCATGTTCATGGGTGACACCTTGCGCGGACTTTTGCTTGAAGGTTACGCATTTTGGTCAATCGGCCAGATTGCTCTCATCGCTTCATACGCCTGCTATGTAGGCGCAGTCGTGATGTTCTTATTAGCTTTGTTTGGCTTCCGCCACGCAAAGGCAGTTGAAACTGCATAGCAATAACTCTCCTCAATGAGTGAGGGTCGCAGTTAATGCGACCCTCACTCTACTTTTAGCCGCAGCCGCTAACCTTGGCCAAATGCAGGAATACAAAGAGTTACTCCGTTTGCCAGGTGCGCTTCGCCTGATGCTTTCATCACTACCTCCTCGCACCGCTTATGGAATGGTTGGTTTAGCCCTCTTTTTCCACATTCTCGATCTAACAAATAGTCTTTCATCGGCTGGTTTTGTCATTGGAGCTCAAACTCTGGTTTCATCTTTGACAGCAGGCTTTCGTGGACATGCGATTGATCGGTGGGGCCAAACTAAACCGCTACTTATTTTGGTTCCGCTTTACACAATTTCTACAATTGCGTTGGCTTATTTCGCGACTGATTTACTAAGCGCAATATTGCTAGCCATGGTGATGGGATTGGTATCGCCACCCATTAATTTGAGTATGCGACCGCTTTGGGTATTAGTTGCAGGTCAGGAAAGAATTCGTACTGCATACGCACTTGATTCAACAATTTTGAATGTGACAAGTCTGATTGGCCCAGCAATTGGCACTTGGTTGGCATTGCATTTCTCTGGTCGAGTCGCATTAACCACAACCGCAATTTTGATGTTGATTGGCGGAACATTGCTCTTGTCAAACCCAATATCTAAACGCTGGGTTCCAGAACAAAAAGTTGAAGGTGAAAAGGGAATCTTCAAATCACCCGCGATGCGAGTGCTGGCCATGGAAGCAGTATTGATCGGTTTGGGATATGGACTACTAGATGTTGCGGTCCCTGCTCGTGCGACGATTCAAGATTTAGCCGGCTGGGCAGCTCCTTCACTTGCTGCTGTTGCATTGGGTGGAATATTGGGTGGCTTGTATGCCGGTACTAGATTGAAACATCTTGTTCCACTACGCGGTCTTTACAAAACCCAATATGCCTTTTCAATAATTGCACTGCCCTTATTCTTAATGCCAGCAGGTTTACCTACAACAACTTTGATGTTTATTATCGGCCTGCCGCTCGGAGCTGCCCAAGTTTTTTATCTTGAAGTGGTTGACATCGTTCGACCACGTGGTGCTGCAGTTGCTTCACTAGGTTCCATCTGGTTCATTGAAGGCTCCGCAGCTGCACTTGGTAATTCTTTATCTGGCATTGTTGCCGAAAATTCCCGTGAATACGGACCGTCTTACGCGCTAATCATTAGTAGCACACTATTTATATTGTCAGCATTTACTTTACATAGGTCGGCAAAAGGTTCGCTAAAACCCGCGATGAGCCATGTTACAGAAACAACAGATTAGTTTTCGTAAGTTCCAGACTCAATAGCTTTAAGGGAAGCGATTCTTTCACTAAGCGGTGGATGGGTTGCAAACAATTTGCTTGTGAACGATGAATCCAAAGGCGATTCAATCCAAACATGCGCAACTGATGTAGAGCGCTGGCGAACAACTGTTGAGTCTTTTTCTAGCTGCTCTAATGCGCGGCGAAGACCGGCAGGATTTCTAGTGAATTCCACTCCAGTGGCATCAGCTAATGATTCACGATTTCGCGAAATTGCACTTCGCAAAAGCATTGCTGCAAGTGGAGCCAAAATGATCACAATCACGACGCCGATAAGGGCGATTGGGTTTGCGTTACGGTCCCGATCCCTGCCGCCACCAAACCAAAGAATCCGGCTAACCATGTCGCTCATGAGCGCAATTGCGCCTGCGGTGGTTGCCGCAACAGCCGACACCAGAGTGTCTCTGTTCGCCACATGTGCCATTTCGTGAGCGACAACTCCTTGCAACTGTTCGCGGTCCATGACGCGCAAAATTCCTGTTGTAAAGGCGATGACAGCATGCTCTGGATCTCTACCTGTGGCAAATGCATTCGGAGCATCATCTTCAACTATTGCAACTTTTGGCATCGGCATTCCGGAAGCAATTACAACTTCTTGAACAATGTTGTAAAGCTGCGGTGCATCGCTTTCTTCAATCACGCGTGCGCCAGTCATTGTCATTACGATGCGATCGCTTGCGTAATAAGACCACCATGTGCCGCCGACAGAGATTAAAACAACGAATGGGACTAGCCCAGTTGTCGCTACACCCATGTATAAACCAATTGCATAAACAACAAATGCCGTAAGTGATGCCATCATCGCAATCAGAATAATTGTTTTGCGCTTGTTGGCAGCTTGCATTGCCTTAAATGAAACAGCCATAAATTATCTAAAACTGAACTTTAGGAGCCTTGCGTGCTTCAGGGTCTTCAATTTCGTAGAAATCACGTACTGAGACTTTTGCAAGCGGTGCAAAGAACATTCCTGGGATTGCTTGCACAGTTGAATTCAGTTGGTTAACTGAATCGTTGTAATACTGTCTTGCAAATGCAACTTTATTTTCGGTGCCAGCTAATTCTTCTTGTAGTTGTGAGAAGTTAGCTGATGCCTTTAGATCAGGGTAAGCCTCAGCAACTGCAAGTAATCCGCGGAGTGCTTGTGTGAGCATTCCATCGGCAGCAGCTGTGTCTGCAACTGTGCTGGCAGTTGTTGCCTTAGCACGTGCTGTGACAACAGCATCGAAGGTAGATTGTTCATGCTTTGCATAACCTTTAACAGTTTCAACAAGGTTAGGGATGAGATCAGCACGACGCTTTAATTGAACTTCAATTTGTGCCCATGCTTCATCAACTGAGATGTTGAGGCG
>JAPLBX010000098.1 GCA_026392535.1 Actinomycetota bacterium | reverse complement strand
GGAATTTCCAGCCGAAGGTTTGCCTGACGTAATCGATACAAATGAAAAGCTAATCGAAGTTTGCAAAAAACTAGATCTTGGCTCCGGGCCAATCGCGGTCGATGCGGAACGTGCAAGTAGTTTTAGATACACAGCCCGTGCATACTTGGTGCAATTACGCCGCCAAAATGCTGGAACATTTCTAATAGACCCAATTGCAATCACCGATTTTTCTCACCTATCGAAAACAATGTCGAAAGTTGAATGGATATTGCATGCCGCAACTCAAGACCTTGCATGTTTATCGGACCTTGGCCTAAAGCCAACTAAGTTGTTCGACACCGAGCACGCTGGTCGATTGCTTGGCAGGCCAAGGGTTGGTTTACAAGCTCTACTTGAATCTGAAATGAGCATCAGTTTGGCTAAAGAGCATTCGGCGGCAGATTGGTCAACTCGTCCGCTGCCCGAACCTTGGTTGATTTATGCTGCTTTGGATGTCGAAAAACTAATTGAATTGCGGGAAATTCTTCTTGAAGACTTAATCGCCAAAGACCGGTTGCATTGGGCGGAACAGGATTTTGCAAATATTGTCAATTGGCAGCCTCCCAAGCCACTCGCTGAACCTTGGCGCAAGACCAGCGGGATTCATAAAGTTCGCCAACCTAGGCAGTTAGCCATCATCCGTGAATTGTGGAATGAACGTGACAGATTTGCAAAAGAAAGAGACAAATCAGTAAGCAAAGTTTTGTCTGATGCCGCAATCATTGATATTTCTAAACTTGAACTCAAATCTGCCCGTGATGTTTACATGCTAGAAAGCTTAAGGAATCGAAGTCACAAAACTAATGCAGATTTGTGGTGGAAAATTCGTCAAAACGCGATGGCTTTGAAGGAAAGCGAATTGCCCAAACTCAATAGTGGCCAAAATTCAATACCACCAACCAAATCTTGGGAAGAGAAGAACCCCGAAGCATTCATAAGATTTTCAAAGGTTCGTCCTTCGGTCCTAGAGATGGCCGAGAATTTGGCAATTGCACCCGAAATACTTATTTCACCAGAATCTATTCGTCAGCTCTGCTGGAGTGGCTTTGAAAATATAAGTGACGAAACGCAACTCACCGATTGGCTGCTTGGGCAAGGAGCTCGACCGTGGCAAACCCAATTGATAAGCGCAGATCTTTTCAAACTTCTTTTTGCACGGAACTAAATACTTAATTAAACCAAAATTCTTAATCTGGAATAAAAATATTGGAGTAAATCAAAGTTATTAAAGTACAACCAAAATTTTCGACTAGAGCAAGCTACGCAAAACATATTGCAAAATTCCACCATGGCGGAAGTAATCTGCTTCACCTGGTGTGTCGATTCGAACTAGAGCATCGAACCTAACGAGTACTCCATCAGCCTTCTTTGCCGAGACTAAAACAGTTTTTGGCGTGCTGCCAGAATTTAGCTCAACAATACCTGTGAAATCAAAAATCTCATCGCCCCTAAGGCCCAGAGATGCTCGATTTTGGCCGGTTGGGAATTGCAATGGAAGTACACCCATCCCAATCAAATTTGAACGGTGAATCCGTTCGTAAGATTCTGCAATAACTACTTTGACTCCGAGCAGTGCTGTTCCCTTTGCTGCCCAGTCGCGAGAAGATCCGGAACCGTATTCCTTGCCCGCCAAAATCACCAATGGGGTTTCGGTTTTCTGGTAATTGATTGACGCATCGTAAATAAATGCTTGAGGTGCATCTGGTTGAGTGAAATCTCGGGTGAAGCCGCCTTCAACGCCATCTAACAATTGGTTTTTAAGGCGAATGTTCGCAAAAGTGCCGCGAATCATTACTTCATGATTTCCTCGGCGTGATCCATAAGAGTTGTAATCAGACTTCGCAACACCGTTTGCATCAAGATATTGAGCTGCGGGTGTGCCAACTTTGATCGAACCCGCAGGTGAAATGTGGTCGGTGGTTACTGAATCACCAAGCATTGCCAATACTCGAGCGCTAGAAATGTCCATAACTGGAGATGGTTCTTTTTGCATGCCGTCAAAATAAGGCGGTTTGCGAACATAAGTGGATTTTGAATCCCATTCGAATGTATCGCCAGTTGGAACTGGTAATCCTTGCCATCTAGAATCACCTTCAAATACATGTGCGTAACGTTCTGTAAACATTGTGCGATCAATTGCACCATCAATGGTCTGTTGAATATCGGCTGGGCTTGGCCAGATGTCGCGAAGAAAGACTGGATTGCCATCTTTGTCTTCACCCAGAGAATCTGTTTCAAAGTCAAAATCCATGGTGCCGGCAAGTGCATAAGCAATTACTAGTGGAGGGGATGCTAAGTAATTCATTTTCACATCCGGATTGATGCGCCCTTCAAAATTTCTGTTACCACTCAACACTGAAACCACAGTCAAGTCTTCTTTATTGACTGCAGCGGAAATCTCTTCTGGTAATGGTCCGCTATTTCCAATGCAGGTCACACACCCGTAGCCAACAAGATTGAAACCAAGGTTTTCTAAGTATGGAGTGAGCCCGGATTTGTTGTAATAATCTGTGACGACTTGTGATCCTGGTGCCAACGTGGTTTTCACCCATGGCTTGGAAGTTAATCCCTTTTCAACCGCATTCTTGGCGAGCAGGCCAGCTCCCAGCATGACTGACGGATTGGAAGTATTAGTACAGGAAGTAATTGAGGCAATAACTACATGTCCGTGGTTGAGTTCGGTTGAAGTTCCGTTTGCTAGTTTTACTGGAACTCGTTTTGAAGCTTCGCCCTTTGTATATCCAGCTACTGCAGTTGCAAATTCGGATTTTGATTTTGATAATTCAACTCGATCTTGAGGACGTTTTGGCCCGGCAATCGAAGGAACAATTGTGCTCAAATCTAACTCTAAATACTCGCTATAAATTGGTTCTACATAAGTATCGGCTTGGGGATCGTGCCACATGCCCTGTTTGCGAGCATATGCTTCAATCAAAGCAATTTCGTCTTTGCTTCTGCCTGTTAAATCTAGATAGCGAAGCGTTTCTTCATCAATTGGGAAAATTGCTGCCGTCGAACCGTATTCTGGCGACATATTGCCAATGGTGGCTCGGTTTGCCAAAGGCACACTAGCTACACCATCTCCATAAAACTCAACAAACTTTCCGACTACACCATGATTTCGAAGTAATTGTGTAATGGTCAAAACCAAATCCGTTGCAGTTGCACCTGTCGGCATCTTGCCCACTAGCTTGAATCCAACTACACGTGGAATCAACATCGAGACTGGTTGGCCGAGCATGGCCGCTTCTGCTTCAATGCCGCCGACTCCCCATCCGAGAACTCCAAGGCCATTAACCATTGTTGTGTGTGAATCGGTACCAACGACCGTATCTGGATACGCAACTCCATTGCGAACCATGACAGTGCGAGCCAGATGCTCGATATTTACTTGATGGACAATTCCGGTTCCTGGTGGAACAACTTTGAATTCGCTAAACGCACTTTGACCCCAACGCAAAAAGACATATCGTTCATGGTTTCGTTGGTATTCAACGGCGACGTTCAAATCGAAAGAATCTTTGCGACCATAGTTATCAGCAATTACTGAATGGTCAATAACCAATTCGGCTGGAGCAAGTGGATTAATCTTTTGTGGATCGCCACCAAGTTCCTTGACCGCTTCTCGCATTGTTGCAAGATCGACCACGCATGGCACGCCGGTGAAATCTTGCATGATCACACGTGCTGGGGTGAATTGGATTTCTTCAGATGGTTCAGATGAAGCATCCCAGCTTCCTAGAGCTGCTATTTGTTCTCTGGTGATATTTGCGCCATCCTCACAACGTAAGAGGTTTTCGAGTAGCACTTTGTGTGTGTATGGCAAGGTGGTTGAACCTGGAACATGGCTAACGCTGAAATATTCAAACTCTTGGTTTCCGACCGTCAACTTGAGTTTTGCGTTGAACGAATTCGGGTGTCCCATTTTTACTCCAAACTAAACTGCATTTTGCCCAAGGCAGCAGGATCACAGGCCACATATAGAACCCTGGATGGTCGAATCTTGGCTATGGAGCGAACCACATTTCGACCAGCCCCTAGTCGAGGCGGATCTAGCAATATTGCGTCAACTTTTTTAACTTTTGATTCTGAGAACCATTTTTCAATTCCCAATCCATAAATGTTCACATTCGCCAGATTGCGAGTATTTCGTTTCAAGCTGGAAATGGCCTTTAAATCGGATTCAACACTTTCAACTCGCCCGCCAGGGCCAACCGCACTTGATAGCGGCAATGTAAATAAACCACTACCTGAATAAAAGTCGCAAACATGTTCGCCCAGTTTGATTTTAAGCATTTCTAGAGCAGTGTCAACAAACACCTTTGGGGCCAACGTGTGAGCTTGCCAAAAACCTTCAGCATTGACTTGATAGTTGAAGGAATCAACATGTTCATTTATTCGATATTCAGCATCGTCGCTCTCGGCAATTCTTACTACTTCCCCGCTTGATCCCACTACTACTCTGAGTTCAGAATTAGCAGCCCATGGAACGTTAGAGAAACCGTCTCCAGTTATTTCTTCACGGGCAACTTTGCAGGTATTAACAGTGACTACTTCGTTTGAACCATGCTTCCTAAATCCTATGCGGCCTCTAGAGTCTGTTAAATATTCAACTCTTGTGCGATACCCCAAACCTGTTGAATCACCTGGCAATTGTTTCACTTGCAAATTTTTGATCAGATTGTTATCAGGAGATAACTTGCCCAGCCTGATTAGTTGCTCTTTGAGAATTTCAGTTTTAAGTTCTTGTTGATAGGCAAAATCAATATGCTGCCAATCGCATCCACCGCAAACCCCGGCGTATTCACATGCTGGTTTGATTCTGTAGGAGCTTGGCGACAAAATTTCTACTGCATCAGCGAAGACAAATTTGTTTTGTTTTCCAATAGATCTAATTTCAACAATGACCTTTTCGCCAGGTGCTGTGTGTCGAACAAAACAAACAACTTCACCAATTCTGCCTACACAATGGCCGCCGTGAGCAACACGCTGAATTTCAACTTCGTGGCGGGAGCCAATCGTTAAATTCACTTATTTTGCTCAAATTCATCTCGAAGAGTGGATTCGCTTTTTTGACTATTCGGCTGACCACGTCTGGCTGCTCCAGCAGCTTGGTTTTCTATCTGCTCCTGTTTGAGTTCGCCAGATTCAAGTACATAAGGAACGCTCGCAATAATCACTCCCGGTATGAAATGCAGACGAGCTTTCAATCTCAACGCGCTTTGATTATGGAGAATTCGTTCCCAAAATGTGCCAACAACGTATTCCGGCACATAGACAATGACAATGTCATTGTCTCCAGGGTTGATGCTTTTTACGTACTCAACAATTGGCCGTGTGATTTCGCGGAATGGTGAATCTAACGCTCTAAGTGGAATTGGGATTTTTCGTTTTTCCCATTCGGCAAACAATTCGTCTGTCGCTTGTTGATCAACATTAACAGTAATTGCTTCCAAGAACGCTGGGCGTGAAGCGCGGGCAAAGGCAACTGCCTTCCAAGTTGCCTTATGCACACGAGAAACTGTTACTACAGCATGTACTCGGCTTGGCAGGGTTGACTTAGCGTCATCTGGCAGGCGAAGTTCTTGAGCAACTTGGTCATAGTGTTTACGGATAGACATCATCAATGCGTACAAAGCAGGCATCATGACGCAAACAATCCATGCACCATGAGTGAATTTGGTTGCAAGCACGATTATCAACACGGTTCCGGTCATAACAAAACCGATGCCATTTATTACCCGACTTGTGTACATGGACCTTCGGGCTTTCTCATCTTCCTCAGTCTTTAAGTATCGGGTCCAGTGTTTAATCATGCCTAACTGGCTCAATGTAAAACTAACGAAAACTCCAAGGATGTAAAGCTGAATCAATGCACCAACTTTTGCCTGGTAAATCACCACCAGGATAATTGCAAGCGAAGCAAGAGTGATGATGCCATTACTGAAGGCCAATCGATCGCCACGTGTATGGAGTTGTCTTGGCGCGAATCCGTCACGCGCCAAAATGGAACCCAGTACTGGAAAGCCGTTGAAAGCAGTATTGGCAGCTAAGGCCAGAATTAAAGCCGTGGTTGCAGTAATTAAATAGAAACCAATTGGAAAATGTTCAAATACAGCGGAGCCAATTTGAGCAATTACAGTTTTCTGGTGCTGCCCCGCAGGTAATCCGATTAAAGAGTCGTCGTGCTCAGTTACCTTCACCTGCGTTTGCACCGCAAGCCAAGTTATGCCACCAAACATGGTCATAGCAATTGCTCCAAGCATGGCTAGTGTGGTCGCAGCATTTTTTGATTTAGGTTTCTGAAAAGCCGGCACACCATTACTTATTGCTTCAATACCCGTTAAGGCGGTAGTTCCTGAAGAGAATGACCTTGCAAGCAAGAAGATCAACGCTGCTCCGCTAAAAGTATCCTCTGCTCTGACTTTCCACGAGGCGCTTTCGGCCAACATGACATCACCTTGTGAGTAGCGCCAGAGTGCCACGCCGATCATTAGAAAAACGCTGAACATAAACAAATAGGTCGGCACTGCGAAAGCAACTCCAGATTCACGCACTCCGCGCAAGTTCATTGCGGTGATGATTGCTATCAAAGTAATGGCTAGGCCGACAGCGTGATCGGCAACACCTGGTATTGCTGATGCAATATTTGCCACAGCTGAAGAAATCGAAACAGCAACCGTCAGCACATAATCGATCAACAACGCACTTGCTACAAACACGCCTGCTCGCTGGCCAAGGTTCGTTGAAACTACTTCGTAATCCCCACCACCCGATGGATAAGCATGGACATTCTGACGATAAGACATCACAACAATGAAGTAAATGACAACTACTGCAGCAGCTATATACGGTGTGAAGTGAATGTAAGCCAATCCGCCGAGAGCCAAAACCTTAAGAATTTCCTCGGTCGCGTAGGCGTTGCTAGATAAGGCGTCTGAGGCGAAAACTGGAAGTGCTAGTCGCTTAGGGAGCAAAGTGTCGCCGAGTTGCTCACTTCTCATGGCTCTACCGAGCAGAACTCGTTTCAGCGATGGAATCAATTTCACGAGGGGCATCGTAGGGCTTAGGCACTTGATAATTCGTATGGACTTCGCGTGGACTACTCTTAGGCTGTACGTCTAGGAGGATTCGTGCACATCGTCATTATGGGCTGCGGCCGTGTAGGTAGCGCTCTGGCCGAACGTCTGGACACAGCTGGACATAAGGTCACGATTATCGACCAAAGCGAAGAATCTTTTCGTAAGCTTTCACAAACCTTTTCAGGTGACACCATTGTTGGCGTTGGTTTTGACAAGGACAAGCTAGAAGAGGCAGGTATTCGCGGTGCGGATGCTTTTGCTGCTGTTTCTAGCGGTGACAATTCAAATATCATTAGCGCCCGAGTAGCGCGTGAGACTTTCCACGTTAAAAATGTTGTGGCACGTATCTACGATCCTCGCCGGGCTGAAATTTATGCACGACTTGGCATTGAAACAGTTGCCTCTGTAGCTTGGACAACTGAACAAATAATGCGGCGCCTAGTTCCTACTGCGGCCGAAGAGTTTCGAGACTCAACCGGTTCTTTGTCCCTTTCTGAACTGCCAACCCACCCAGATTGGATTGGGCATCGTGTTGCTCGACTTGGTTTGGATTCAGGTGCACGAATTGGATACATATTGCGCTTCGGTGAAGCCATCTTGCCTAGCAAAGATTTAGTACTTCAAGAAAATGATTTGGTACACGCGATTTTTTATCTAGCTGAAGAAAAGCAAGTCAAAAACGTTTTCAACAACCCACCGAAAGCAGACTGATTTATATGCGCGTAGCTATTGCAGGAGCTGGAAAAGTTGGACGTTCAATTGCTCGAGAACTTACCGCGAACGGTCACGATGTACTTTTGATCGACAAGGACGCAGACAACGTTAGACCGGATTCATTTAACGGAACTCGAGTTTTGGTTGCTGACGCATGTGAGGCTTCAGCACTAGAAAAGGCAGACCTTGCTACTTGTCAGGTGATGATCGCCGCTACTGGTGATGACAAAGTTAATTTAGTTGTTTCCTTGCTTGCGAAAACCGAATACGGCGTCCCACGAGTTGTGGCTCGAGTAAACCATCCTAAAAATGAGTGGATGTTTAACGAATCTTGGGGAGTTGATGTTTCGGTTTCCACTCCGCGCTTGCTCTCTGCCCTCGTTGAAGAAGCTGTAACTGTTGGCGACCTAGTGAAGCTGTTAACTTTCAGAACCGGCCAAGCCGAATTAGTTGAAATGACTTTGGCTGCAGACAGCCCAGTAATTGGTAAGCGAGTTGATGAAGTTAACTTGCCTTCAGATACTGCACTTGTTGCAATCTTGCGAGGACCTAGCGTGATTGCGCCAACAGCCGATGATCGCTTTGAGCCAGGGGACGAATTGCTCTTTGTCGCTGGCGAAGATACTGCGCAGCAACTGGAAGTTTTGCTAAGTACTGATTCCTAATATTTTTAGGTGCTAATTCTTAATATATTCCGCGGGATTTAAGCGCGCGATACGTTAGCCAGACTACGGCCAAATAAATCGGAAATCCCAATATGGTCGCATTCAAAGTGCCTAGAAGTTGAACTTGGTTGCTCAAAAATAGTGGTACCTGCACGATTAGCCGCAAAGCGAATAGACCAACCCACCACCAAGTTATAAGCGAATAAAACTTTAGTAAGTCCCGATCTTTACGCCACCCTTGCAAATCCCCTTTCAATCCTCCAACGATGTAACCAACGATTGGATGTTTGAAAACAATGCTCAGGAAAACAGCAACGCCATATCCCAAATTCTTCAAGATGCTAGGCAAAAAGAAATCCTTGGCTTGTCCGGATCGACTTGCAAAATATGCAGAGATAGCAAGACCTGCTAACCCGCCCACGACCTGTTGTATTGAATTACGTTGAACAAGCCTTAAAACCGCAAGTATTAACCCAATTGATCCGGCTGCAATAAGAGCTGGCTGGAGTTCGTTGCCGTTAAAAGTCCAGACAGTAAGGAATACCAGAGTTGGTAATCCTGAATCAATAAATCCGCTCTTGCCGCCAAGCGCATTAGAGAGAAGTTGTTCTGCAGCTAAAACATCATTCTTTTCATCTGCATTTTCTTCCTTTGACGAACTCATACTTCTTCTCCCACAGCAATAATTGAGTATTTCGGGTTGTACATAG
>JAPLBX010000078.1:3005-45247 GCA_026392535.1 Actinomycetota bacterium | reverse complement strand
TGCGACAGCTCCGGCGCCTATAACGCGGTATTTACCCGACTTAGTTGCACACACCTTCAAAGTCACAGATCCGTTTGAATTAGTACGGCCAGATAATTTTGCACCACAGTTCTTCTGCAATGCACCTTTAGGTGGTTGTACTTTTATCAAAATTCCAGCGCTTGTTAATGGCGCAACATTGTGCCGAATAGAAAGTGGGGCTACTTCGTTTATGTCAAAGGTGAGGCTCACAAGTTGATCCTTGTAAGCATCCAACAATTCCTGGTAGACGTTAATCCACGGCATTTCTTCAAGTTCTACAAGTGTGGAGTTTGAATACATAGTTGCATTTTTTTGTTGGACAAGTACCCCATCGTCATATCGAACATGAACTTGGGGTGGTGAATCTGCATAACCGTATGCAAAATAGACACCGTCGGAATTTGTCACGCCAGCGTCCATAACTTCTGCGACCTCAAATACAAAGCCACCAACTCGCGATTTGCTACTCAAGCCGGTGATGCTCACTTGCGCATTCGGAACAGGTCCGCCTGGAGCTTGAACCCTGATTGCCCAGATTGGTCCATTTGCAGGTTGCGGCAAACTAATTGTGGTTTGATTGAAACCAATATAGATATCAGCTTGACCGGATGCAATTCCGCCATCTGGAGTGTGGATTTGATTAAAGTTCATGTGCAGGTTTCCTGCCGGTACACGCGGAAATGTGATTGTGCCGTAAGCAGTCAAACCAATTGGCTTGGATGATGCAAAGGAACCATCTTGTGTACTCCAAGATATAGAACCGCCATAAACCGGATATCCATCCCAAGCAGTGATAACACCCGTGATCTCGCGGGTGCCACTAGTAGTAACCACAATCGGTTCGGTCCAGTTATTCGCACCCACCGCGTTTTCTGCGTTCACAGTTATGTAAGCAGCTCGAGCTTGTGCAACATTTGGAATAATGAATTGTGGAATACCAGAAGTAGCTTCAACCCAAGTGATTTGGTCTTCAGCTACTTTTTGAATATCGTCAAATGTGTAGCGAATGTTGTAGCGCAAAATCGGTGCGTGGTTGTCAGCAGGTGCACGCCAGCCAATATTGATACTGTCTCGCGCCTTTCCACTTTGCGCAATCCAGTCAATGTCGTCTGGTCGGTCAGCAGTGAATAGGAACTGATCTTCATAGCCAACCACCGTGCTGAAATTAGCTTCGTTATGTGGCGCACCGCCACTACCGTTTCCAACCTGGCCATGGTCGTTTGCACCCCAACACTGCACAACTCCAGTGCTTTCACTCAAGGTGCAGGTGTGGAAATAACCAACTTCGATTTGCGAGTAATCATTTTGGGCAACCTCAGTGGCGACTACAGGAGAGTTATGCGCGATATTGTCATTCACACCAAGTTCGTCATATGGGTTATAGCCCCAGCACATAACTGACTTATCAATCATCACTACACACTGGTGGTAGGTAATGTTTTCTGGAATTTTCTTAACCTCGGTCAAAATCAGTTTTGGGCTAAGAACTGGTCGACCGCTATCGTCGCCGACTTGCCCATAATTGTTGGAACCCCAGCAAAAGTAGTTGTTATCAAAATCAAGATAGCAAGCGTTTGAAGAACCAATTGCAAAATCTTTCACATCTGAAGCAACGATTACATCAACATATGGCGAATTTTCTGGCGAGATGTATCCAACACCCATCTGGCCAATGCTGTTGTCTCCCCAGCATTGCAAGTCATTATTTTCTAGTAGCGCACAGTTAAAGGATCGTGCCACATAGATTTCTTTAACGTTTGAAAGATTAGGAATTGTTCGAGGAGACAAATTCTCTTCAGAATTATCACCAAAGATATTGCCGATGTTCAGTCCCCAGCATTTCACTGAACCCCCAGCAATTACTGCGCAAGATGTGCTGTAGTTGATGTCAATATCGATTGCATTTTCAATTCCAGGAACAATGTTCGGTTTCTTGGTGTAATAGTTCGTACCATCTCCAAGCTCACCGAAAATATTGGTTCCCCAGCACCAAACATTTCCATTTGCTTTCAATGCACAGTTGTGCGTCGAACCAGCGCTAATCTCAACTACGCTCGAAAGGTTAAAAGGTTTAACTGGGTAAGGAACATCAGTGTCAGCTGTAGTTGTATGCACGTTGTCCCCGAGCGATCCAGAGAAGTTGTAACCCCAGCATTCAGCTGTCGCATCATCCAAAAGAGCACATGCGCTGTAACCACCAGTAGCAATTTGAGTTGCTACTTTTTGCTCGACTGATTTTTTCACGCTCACGTAAGGTGAGGTATACGTGCCGTTAACTGCAGCAATCCGCATTGAATATGTACCAGGGCTTGCAAGGCCAGTTACATCAAGTGTGTTACCTGAAGCATTTTCAGTGAAAGTGATCCAGTCGGAGGAATCGATCTCGCGATATTGAATTTTGTAACCATCAACCGCGTCTGCATTTTGAATGGGCACGGACCAAGCAATAGAAATCAGGTTTGCCCCTGATGCTGTTTGATATGGACTAATTGGCCGGCCAACTGGATTCGAATCAACAGCTATTGCTGGACCTGAGATGATGGTTTGTGCAATCAAAACTGCACCAATTAAAAACGCACGAAACGCTTTCATTTTGTTCCTCCCGTTAGACCAATGTAGGCCTAAAGGCAGACTACTAGTGACCACCCACACTCCCCACTTTTGGGGACAAACTGAGAGCAAAATTAGTGAAGTAGGAGCTTTACTGGCACCAACACATTAACCAAATGCCCGTCTGAGAACTCGAGCGTGACTTTGATTTCGCTTCCTGCAATTAATGGTGAATGAATACCCTTCAACAGCAAGTAATGAGTCTTGGGGACAAGCAGCAAAGCCGAGTTGCCAGGGATTTCCAAACCGCTCGACTTTGGCATCAGAACAACTTTGTCTGCGACTTTAGTTGTTGCTCTGATTAACGTTACAGGTTCGTCATGGTGGTTTTTTACTCTCATTGTGATTATGCCTGAATTGACGTTCACAACTTGATTCTTAACCGTGATGTGTCCAGTGTGATCTTCGAATTGCGTGGCTGGGGCACAAGCTGAAATTAATGCGATAGTTGTTGCAACAAGTATTGCAAACTTTTGTCGCATCTTAAATTCCTAAAACACTCAAAATTCGTTTGGTGACTTCGCTGATTTCACCGAAGCCGTCAACCTGCACAAGTAATCCGCGCTTTGCATAAACATCCGTGAGCGGTGCGGTTTGTTCCGCGTAAACTTCTAAGCGCCGGCGAATCACATCTTCGGTGTCATCAACACGATTTTGTTCAGCAGCACGCTTTTGAAGGCGTGGCACAACTGCATCGATATCGACTGTGAGTTCAATGACTTTTTCAACAGCCACACCAGCTGCAGTTAACACTTTGTCTAGTTCATTGATTTGATCAAGTGTGCGAGGGTAGCCATCTAGTAGAAAACCTTTTTGGGCATCAGCTTGCGATAGGCGATCTGCAACCATTGCGTTGGTTACTGAGTCTGGAACATATTCGCCAGCATCCATGAACTTCTTAGCTTCAACACCTAACGAGGTGCCTTGAGAAACGTTTGCGCGAAAGATATCGCCAGTCGAGATGTGTGGAATGCCCAGTTTTTCTGCAATAAAGACAGCCTGAGTTCCTTTGCCCGCACCAGGCGGACCCATCAAGATGATGCGCATTACTTCAAGAAGCCTTCGTATGAACGCTGTTGTAGTTGAGATTCGATCTGCTTAACTGTGTCCAAACCAACACCAACCATAATCAACAGTGAAGTACCACCGAAGATAAAGCGCGACATGTTTACATTCAACAAAGCGAAAGCAAAGAATGGAATCAAAGCAATCATTCCGAGGTATAGCGAACCGGGGAAAGTCAAACGATTTGAAACATAAGCTAGATAATCAGCAGTTGGTTTACCTGCGCGGTAACCTGGAACCACCGTACTTCTTCATATCTTCAGCAGTCTGAGTCGGATTGAATGTAATGCTGACGTAGAAGTAAGCAAAGAACACAATCAAGAAGAAGTATGTTGCTAGATATAGAGGTTCAGTTCCGCGAGTTAGGTTGTTCGCAATCCAAGTTGCCCATGCTGAAGTGGTATTTCCAGAAAGGTTTACCACCAAGTTTGGTATGTATAGCAATGATGAAGCAAAGATAACTGGGATAACGCCAGCCATGTTTACTTTGATTGGAATGTAGGTTGATGAGCCACCGTAAGTCTTGCGACCAACCATGCGCTTTGCGTATTGAACTGGAATACGGCGTTGGGCTTGTTCAACAAGAACTACACCCGCGATCACAGATACACCAACAGCTAGCACCATAACGAATGTAAACAAGCCGTCTGTTTGAACAATGCTTAAAAGTTGTGAAGGGAAAGTCGCAATGATTGAGGTGAAGATAAGGATTGACATACCGTTGCCAACACCTTTGTCAGTTACTAATTCGCCAAGCCACATGATCATTGATGTACCGGCAGTCAAAACCACCATCATCACAACGAATGTGAAGATAGAGTCATTTGGAATTAAAGTTTCATTACATCCAGGAATCAATCGATCTGGAGTTCGAGCCAAAGTCAGGATTGTGGTCGACTGCAAGACTGCAAGACCAATAGTTACGTAACGGGTGTACTGCGTAATTTTTTGTTGACCTGATTGACCTTCCTGCTTCAAGGTTTCAAGGCGCGGAATAACAACGGTTAACAGCTGCAAAATAATGCTTGCAGTGATGTAAGGCATGATGCCGAGTGCGAAAACGCTCAATTGCAATAGCGCTCCACCGGAGAAAAGGTTAATCAAACCAAAAAGTGGGTTTTGATTTTCTACAGACAAACAGGCTTGCACAGCTTTGTAATCAACACCAGGTGTTGGAACCACTGAACCAATGCGGAAGATTGCGATAATGCCGAGAGTAAACAACAGTTTGCGGCGCAAATCTGGAGTTCTAAATGCCGAAACAAAAGCGCTTACATGCATGTCTCTTCCCTTCCGTTTTGTTTGAAGCCCCGACCCCTATTGGAGCCGGGGCTGCAAACTCTTAAAGTTTTCTTACTTCAGTTTAGTGATCTTGCCGCCAGCGGCTTCGATTTTTGATTTAGCTGAATCGCTGAATGCATCAACAACTAGATTTACCTTGACGCTAATTTCGCCTTGTCCAAGCACCTTAACAAGTTCGCCCTTACGGACTGCACCCTTGTCGATCAGTGCTTTAACAGTTACATCGCCACCGTCTGGGAACAGGCGGCCGATTGCTGCAACGTTGACTACTTGGTATTCAACGCGGTTTGGATTGGTGAAACCCTTCAACTTAGGTAGGCGCATATGCATAGGCATCTGGCCACCTTCGAAGTTTGCAGGAACTTGGTAACGAGCTTTTGTACCTTTGGTACCGCGACCTGAAGTCTTACCCTTTGAACCTTCACCACGACCAACGCGAGTGCGTTTGGTCTTGGCGCCTGGGGCAGGACGTAGGTGGTGAACTTTGAGACTCATCGTTACTTCACTTCCTCGAACGAAATCAAGTGAATGATTGCTTTAATCATTCCACGGATTTCAGGGCGATCTTCTTTGATAACTACATGTCCAATTCGCTTGAGGCCAAGTGAGCGCATAGTTTCGCGTGCTGCTGGCTTTTCGCCAATAGTTGATTTGACCTGGGTTACTTTGAGCTGGCTCATTAGTTAACCCCTGCCTGAGCGCGCAACATTGCAGCTGGCGCAACATGTTCAACAGACTTACCGCGACGTGCAGCAACCTGTTCTGGATTTTCTAGCATCTTCAATGCAGCAACAGTTGCGTGAACAATATTGATTGCATTGCTTGAACCTAGTGATTTAGACAAAACATCGTGGATGCCAGCGCACTCAAGTACTGCACGAACTGGGCCACCAGCGATAACACCGGTACCTGGTGATGCTGGACGCAAAAGTACAACTCCTGCTGATGCTTCACCTTGAACTGGGTGTGGAATTGTTTGCTGGATGCGTGGAACTTTAAAGAAGTTTTTCTTTGCTTCTTCAACGCCCTTGGCAATTGCTGCTGGTACTTCTTTAGCTTTTCCGTAACCAACGCCAACGTTTCCATCGCCATCTCCAACAACAACTAGTGCTGTGAAAGAGAATCGACGTCCACCCTTAACAACTTTTGCTACTCGGTTGATCGCAACTACGCGTTCAACAAATGGGCTTTTTTCTGGCTGTGCACCGCGTTCTTCACGACGGTTCTTGCGCTCGCGACCCTCGTTTGAGCCGCCGCGACGCTGTCCTGCTGCTGCAGTAGTCATTATTTAGACCTTTCCGTCGTTTACCTAGAAAGCCAAGCCGCCCTCGCGGGCGCCTTCAGCTAGGGCCGCGATGCGACCGGTGTACTTAGAACCACCGCGGTCGAAGACCACGGTTTCAATGCCAGCTGCTTTTGCACGGCTAGCAACAAGTTCGCCAACTTTGCGAGCCTTAGCGGTTTTATCGCCAGAGGTTTTGCGCAAATCTGCTTCCATTGTTGATGCTGACGCGAGGGTTACACCTTTAGTGTCATCGACAACCTGCACGAATACGTGACGTGATGATCGAGTAACAACTAAACGTGGACGCAATGCGGTTCCGTTTACTTTTTTGCGGATACGAATTGAGCGACGACGGCGTGAGACTGCTTTCGCAGACTTCTTCTTGCCCCAAGTGGTTAGTGCCATTACTTCTTACCTGCCTTACCAGCCTTGCGACGGATTACTTCACCTTCGTACTTAAACACCCTTAGCTTTGTAAGGATCTGTCTTGCGAAGTTTTCTAATTTTTGCTGCAGTTTCGCCAACTAGTTGCTTGTCGATTCCGGCAACAGCAAATTTTGTTGGTGATTCAACAGTGAAGGTGACCCCAGCTGGTGCATCAATGATGACAGGGTGGCTAAATCCAAGTGCAAACTCAAGTGAAGTTCCCTTAAGTGCAACACGGTAACCAGTACCAGATAGTTCCATCTTCTTTTCGTAACCTTCGGTTACGCCAAGCACCATGTTGTTTACCAATGTGCGTGAAAGACCATGAAGTGATCGACTTGTGCGTTCATCGTTTTCACGATTAATCGCAATAGTTCCATCTTCATTTTTAAGTGCGGTAATTGATTGTGCAAGTGTGTGTTGTAGCTGGCCTTTAGGACCTTTAACAACAACGGTTGCGCCATCAATCTGGATGTCTACTCCACTCGGGACGACAACTGCTAAACGACCAATACGTGACATATCAATCCACCCTTACCAGACGTAGGCGATGACTTCTCCGCCTACACCCTTCTTGGCTGCTTGTTTGTCTGTCAACAAACCGGTTGAAGTTGAAATAATTGCAATACCTAGTCCGCCGAGAACGCGTGGCATGTTTGTGCTCTTTGCGTAAACCCGTAGACCTGGCTTGCTTACCCGGCGCACGCCAGCGATTGAACGCTCGCGGCTTGGGCCGTATTTCAATGAAACTACTAATTCTTTACCGACGATTGCGTCGCGCGAATCGACTTCAGCGATGTAACCCTCTTCCTTCAAGATATCAGCAATTCCTGCTTTGATCTTGGAGTAAGGCATTACAACTACATCCTTATATGCAGAGTTTGCATTTCGGATGCGAGTCAACATATCCGCGATTGGATCTGTCATTGTCATTTTGGGCTTCGCCCTTCCTCGTTACGGTTTCTAGTTCCCTAGACCTTCAACGTTGTTGATTTACCAGCTGCTCTTTGTGACGCCGGGTAGTTCGCCGCGATGTGCCATCTCTCTAAAGCAGATACGGCACAGGCCAAATTTGCGGTACACAGCATGTGGACGACCGCAGCGTTGGCAACGGGTGTATCCACGAACTGCAAACTTAGGCTTTCTAGCAGCCTTGAGTTTTAACGAAAGCTTCGCCATTTAGTTCTCCTTGAAAGGGAAACCGATTTGCTTAAGCAATGCGTAACCCTCTTTGTCGTTGGATGCGGTGGTGACAATTGTGATGTCCATACCGCGTGGACGGTCGATGCTGTCCTGATCGATTTCGATGAACATTGATTGTTCAGACAAACCGAAGGTGTAGTTGCCGTGACCATCAAATTGCTTCCCACTGATACCGCGGAAGTCGCGGATACGTGGAAGTGCAACTGAAGTCAAACGATCTAGGAATTCCCACATGCGATCGCCGCGTAGTGTTACGTGGCAACCAATTGGCATTCCTTCGCGCAATTTGAACTGTGCGATTGAAAGACGGGCTTTGGTTACTGATGGCTTTTGGCCAGTAATGGTGGTCAAGTCGCGGATTGCGCCTTCGATTAGTTTCGAATCGCGTGCGGCTTCACCAACACCCATGTTCACTACAACTTTTACGAGGCGTGGAATTTGCATCGAATTTGTGTAGCTGAATTCTGTTTTCAATGCAGGTGCGATTTCACTTGCATAGCGCGCTTTTAGGCGTGGCTGGGTTTGCACTGACATTATGCCTTCTTAGATTTCGTTGCTTTTTTAGCAGGAGCTTTCTTTGCTACTGCTTTCTTTGCAGGTGCTTTTTCAGCAGAAGCTTTCTTTGCTACTGCTTTTTTAGCTACTGCCTTCTTAGCAGGTGCTTTCTTTGCTACTGGCTTAGCTTCAGTTTCAGAAACAGTATCTTCAGAAACATCTTCCTTCACCTTTGAAGAAGCTTTTTTAGTTTCCTTCTTCTTTTCATCCTTAAGAAGTTTCACATTTGAAATGTGAATTGGTGCTTCTTGGATTTGGATTCCGCCGGCTGCAACACCGCGAGCTCCAGTAGTAACTTTGGTATGACGCTTAACGCGGTTAACGCCTTCGACAAGAACTTTGTCAACATCTCTTAGAACTGAAAGAACAGTTCCTTTGACGCCTTTGTCTTTACCAGCGATAACCAAAACGGTGTCACCCTTTTTAACATGTGCCATCGTTAGATCACCTCAGGTGCTAGTGAAACAATCTTCATGAAACGCTTTTCACGAAGTTCACGACCAACTGGGCCGAAGATGCGGGTTCCGCGTGGTTCGCCGTCAGCTTTCAAAATTACTGCTGCGTTTTCGTCGAAGCGGATGTATGAACCGTCTGGACGACGACGTTGCTTAACAGTACGAACGATCACTGCTTTTACGACGTCACCCTTCTTTACGTTTCCGCCAGGAATTGCATCCTTAACGGTGGCCACGATTACATCGCCAATGCCTGCGTAACGACGGCTTGAACCGCCGAGAACACGAATGCACAAAATTTCTTTTGCGCCGGTGTTGTCAGCGACACGAAGTCGAGATTCTTGCTGAATCATTTTCTATTCCCTATCCGCTTACTTAGCCCGCTCAAGAACTTCAACCACACGCCAGCGCTTTGTTGCTGACAATGGTCGAGTTTCCATCAACAGGACACGATCGCCTATTCCGCAATCATTTGTTTCATCATGTGCTTTTAGCTTGTTTGAGCGATGCACAACTTTGCCGTAGAGCGGATGCTTGAAACGATCCTCGACGATAACGACAATGGTTTTATCCATCTTGTTACTTACAACGATTCCTTCGCGAACTTTGCGTTCGCCGCGTTCAATAGTCACAGTTTCCTTCGAGCTCATGCAGCACCACCGGAAGTGATACCTAGTTCACGTTCACGCAGAATTGTGTAGATGCGTGCAATTTCTTTGCGTCCAGCATTCAAGCGGCCGTGGCTTTCTAGTTGGCCAGTTGCAGCTTGGAAGCGAAGGTTGAAAAGTTCAGCCTTTGCGTCGCGCAATTTGTTGACTAGCTCTGCGTCAGTCATAGTCCGCAGTTCATCAATGTTGTTCGATGTAGCCATGATTAGTTAGCCACCTCCTCGCGACGAATAATTCGGCATTTCATTGGCAGCTTGTGTGCTGCACGTAAAAGAGCTTCTTGTGCTGTCTTTTCATTTGGGTATGAGATTTCAAACATCACCCGACCTGGCTTGACGTTTGCAATCCACCATTCAGGTGAACCTTTACCGGAACCCATGCGAGTTTCCGCTGGCTTCTTGGTGATCGGACGGTCTGGATAAATGTTGATCCAAACCTTTCCACCACGACGGATGTGACGAGTCATCGCAATACGCGCTGATTCAATCTGGCGGTTGGTTACGTAAGCAGGTTCAAGTGCTTGCAGTCCCCACTCACCAAAAGTCACTTGAGTACCACCTTTTGCAGCACCAGAACGACCTGGGTGGTGTTGCTTGCGGTGCTTAACACGACGAGGCATCAACATAATTATTAGCCTGCGCTTTCAACGGTCTCGGTAGCAACTTCAGCAACTGGTGCTTCGGTAGCTGGGGTTTCAACATTTGTATTGTCGCTTGCGCCTTGTTCGTCACGACGTGGACGACGTCCACGGGTGTCGTTGCTGCGGCGAGCTGGTGCTTGGCGTTCTGCAAGTGCAGCAGCTTCGCGTTCTGCGCGAGTAGCTAGTGCATCACCCTTGTAGATCCAAACCTTAACGCCGATGCGACCGAAAGTGGTGTGTGATTCGTAAAAACCGTAATCAATGTTTGCACGCAATGTGTGTAGTGGAACACGACCTTCGCGGTAAAACTCAGTACGGCTCATTTCAGCGCCACCAAGGCGACCTGAAACCTGAATACGAATTCCTTTTGCGCCAGCCTTGAGTGAAGACTGAATTGCTTTTCGCATTGCACGACGGAATGAAACCCGGCTTGCAAGTTGTTCGGCAACACCAATTGCAACTAGTTGGGAATCCATTTCTGGATTCTTAACTTCAAGAATGTTCAATTGAACTTGCTTGCCAGTTAGTTGTTCTAGATCTTGACGCAATTTGTCTGCTGCTTGACCTTGACGGCCGATAACAACACCTGGGCGGGCAGTGTGAATGTCGATGCGAACACGTTCACGTGTACGTTCGATTTCAACTTTTGCAATTCCAGCGCGGTCCATGCCTTTTTTCAGCATTGCACGAATTGCAACATCTTCTTTGACATAGTCAGAGTAACGCTGACCAACTTTTGTTGTGTCTGCAAACCAACGTGATGTGAAATCTGTGGTGATACCTAGACGGAAACCGTTTGGGTTAATTTTTTGTCCCATGGCGTTATCCCTTCTTTCCGTTAGGTCGTGATTCAACGACTACTGTGATGTGGCTTGTGCGCTTGTTGATGCGAAATGCTCGTCCTTGTGCACGTGGGCGAAAACGCTTCATGGTCGGACCTTCATCAACAAATGCTTGTGTAATCCACAAGCTAGCAGGGTCAAGGCTGAGGTTGTGTGATGCATTAGCAACTGCACTTGCGAGCACTTTGCCAATTGGCTCACTTGCAGCCTGCGGAGCAAACTGCAATACAGATTTAGCTTCTAAAGCATTCATGCCACGGATCAAATCCACGACTCGACGTGCCTTTTGAGGCGTTACGCGAACAAACTTCGCGACAGCCTTGGCTTCCATCGTCATCTTTCTCTTCTCTCTTCCGAAGTCAAGCGAAATAACCCAGCGGGCTACTTACGCTTGGCCTTCCGGTCGTCCTTGACGTGCCCTTTGTAGGTACGAGTTGGTGCAAATTCACCGAGCTTGTGTCCAACCATTGCATCGGAAATAAACACAGGGATGTGCTTACGTCCATCATGAACGGCAATTGTGTGACCGATGAAGGTAGGCAAGATCATCGAGCGACGTGACCATGTCTTGATGACATTGTGTGTTCCCTTTTCGTTCTGACCATTCACCTTTTTTTCGAGGTGACCGTCAACGAATGGGCCTTTTTTCAAACTACGTGGCATTCTGATCTTTCCTAGCGACTCTTGTTGCTCTTGCGGCGGCGGATAATTAATGAATCGCTTGACTTGTTACGTCGGCGAGTACGGCCTTCTGGTTTACCGTTTGGATTAACTGGGTGACGTCCACCTGAAGTTTTACCTTCACCACCACCATGAGGGTGGTCGACTGGGTTCATTGCTACACCGCGGACGGTTGGGCGCTTGCCCTTCCAACGCATACGGCCAGCTTTACCCCAGTTGATGTTTGATTGTTCTGCGTTACCAACTTCACCAATGGTTGCTCGGCAACGAACATCTACGTTACGAATTTCACCTGATGGCAAACGAAGTTGAGCAAACTGTCCTTCTTTTGCGACCAACTGAATTGATACACCAGCTGAACGTGCGATCTTTGCACCACCGGCTGGACGTAATTCAACAGCGTGAATCACAGTTCCAACTGGAATGTTGCGTAGAGGCAAGTTATTACCAGGCTTAATGTCTGCGCTTGCACCAGTTTCAATGGCGTCACCTTGCTTCAATTTATTTGGAGCAATGATGTAGCGCTTTTCGCCATCTGCGTAATGCAACAAAGCAATACGAGCTGTGCGGTTCGGGTCGTACTCGATGTGTGCAACTTTTGCAGGTACACCATCTTTATCTGCACGACGGAAGTCGATGATGCGGTAAGCACGCTTGTGACCGCCACCTACGTGACGATTTGTGATGCGACCGCTTGAGTTACGTCCACCAGATTTATGTAGTGGACGAACCAAGGACTTTTCAGGCTCTGAACGTGTAACTTCTACGAAGTCAGCAACGCTGCTACCGCGACGACCTGGAGTCGTCGGCTTGTATTTGCGAATACCCATTATCTACTGACCTTTCCGTATTAGTTTCCGCTAAAGAGGTCGATGCGTTCACCGGCAGCGATGCTGACGATTGCGCGCTTGGTCTTATTGCGGCGGCCGAGTCCAGAACGTGAACGAACTACTTTGCCTTGGCGAATTAAAGTATTAACTGATGTAACTCGAACTCCGAAAATTGATTCGATAGCTTGTTTGATCTGAGTCTTGTTTGCATCAACTGATACCAAGAATGTGTACTTGTTTTCATCAATTAAACCGTATGACTTTTCAGAGATCACTGGTGAAATGATGATGTCGCGTGGGTCTGCAATGTTCAAAGCCATTATGCAATCTCACTTTCGCTTGCAACTGCTTTAACAGATTTACCAACGATTGGACCAGCCAAGAATTGCTCAATAGCGCCCTTGGTGAATACAACATCGTCTGACAAAAGCACGTCGTATGTGTTGAGTTGGTCAACAAACAAAACGTGAATGTTTGCTGCGTTGCGTAATGACAATGCTGATACATCGTCTCCACGATTTACAACCGCAAGAACGTTCTTGCCGGTTGCAATGTTTGCAATCACTGAAAGTGCAACTTTTGTCGAAGGTGATTTACCTTCAACAAAAGCACTAACAATATGAAGCGCGTTGTTGCGTGCACGATCTGAAAGTGCGCCACGAAGTGCAGCTGCCTTCATTTTCTTAGGAGTGCGTTGATCGTAAGAACGTGGTGTTGGTCCATGAACAACGCCACCGCCCTTCATATGTGGAGCACGAACAGAACCCTGACGCGCGCGACCGGTTCCCTTCTGCTTGAAAGGCTTCTTACCTGAACCGCGTACTTCACCGCGATCTTTAGTATCTGCAGTTCCTTGGCGCGCTGCTGCAAGTTGTGCAACAACTACCTGGTGAATCAGTGGCACATTTGCTTGCACACCGAAAACCTCTTCAGGAAGTTCAAATTTGCCAGCAGAGCCGCCAGCTGGAGTTTTGACATCAACTGTTGTCATTACAAACCTGCCTTAACTGCATTGCGGACCAAAACTAGTGAACCTTTATTTCCAGGAATTGCACCCTTAATCAACAACAAACCTTTTTCTGCATCAACTGATTGAACAGTTAGGTTTTGTGTTGTAGTGCGATCTCCACCCATGCGGCCAGCCATCTTTTGACCGCGGAAAACGCGACCTGGAGTTGAACAGCCACCGATAGAACCTGGTGAACGGTGCTTGCGGTGAACACCATGTGTTGCGCGCAAACCGTGGAAGCCGTGACGCTTCATAACACCGGCGAAACCGTGACCACGTGAAGTTCCCGTGATGTCAACTAGTTGGCCAGCAGCAAAAGTCTCTGCAGTGATTTCTTGACCCACTGTGTAATTCGCTGAATCATCGGTACGAATTTCTGCCAAGTGACGGCGTGGAGTTACACCAACTTTTTCAAAGTGACCAGTTTCTGGCTTAGAAACTTTGCGTGGTTCAATTTCACCAAAAGCAATTTGGATAGCGCTGTAACCGTCTTTTTCTGCGGTGCGAACTTGTGTAACTACACAAGGACCTGCAGCAATAACTGTTACTGGGACGATTTTATTTTCGGCGTCCCACACCTGAGTCATACCGAGCTTGGTGCCCAATACTCCCTGTTGTGTCTTCGTCATATCAATCGTTCCCTTAAAGCTTGATCTCGATGTCGACGCCAGCAGGAAGGTCAAGACGCATAAGCGAATCAACTGTCTTCGGTGTTGGGTCAAGAATGTCAATTAACCGTTTGTGTGTACGCATTTCGAAATGCTCACGGCTATCTTTGTATTTGTGAGGAGAACGAATCACACAAAAAATGTTCTTCTCGGTTGGCAACGGCACCGGACCAGCAACGTGAGCACCAGTTCGAGTTACTGTCTCTACAATTTTTCTTGCAGATGAATCAATAACCTCATGGTCGTATGCCTTGAGTCTGATGCGGATTTTTTGTCCCGCCATCTTCATAATTCCTTTGTTAGTTTGCCGTTGCGTTGTTTGGTGTTTGTTGGGGGAAGTTTCCTTCCCCCAACAAACGGGAGATCAAATAACTACTTAGTGATCTTGGTGACGCGACCTGCGCCAACAGTGCGTCCACCTTCGCGGATTGCGAACTTAAGTCCGTCTTCCATTGCGATTGGGTGAATTAGTTCAACACTCATTTCAGTATTGTCGCCAGGCATAACCATTTCGCGGCCTGCAGGCAAAGTAACAACACCAGTTACGTCAGTTGTACGGAAGTAGAACTGTGGACGGTAGTTGTTGAAGAAAGGAGTGTGACGTCCGCCTTCGTCCTTTGAAAGGATGTAAGCCTGAGCTTCGAAGTTTGTGTGAGGAGTCACTGAACCTGGCTTGCAAAGAACCTGACCGCGTTCAACATCTTCACGCTTGGTACCACGAAGAAGTAGACCGACGTTTTCGCCAGCTTGACCTTCATCGAGCAACTTACGGAACATTTCAACACCAGTAACGGTTGTCTTTGCAGGAATACCTGGACGGATACCAACGATTTCGATTTCTTCGTTGACCTTGATGATTCCGCGTTCGATACGACCAGTTACAACGGTACCGCGACCGGTAATTGTGAAGACGTCTTCAACTGGCATAAGGAATGGTTTATCAACTTCACGGACAGGAGTCACGATGTAAGTGTCAATAGCAGCCATCAGATCAAGAACTGTTTGTCCCCACTTAGCGTCACCGTTAAGTGCTGGGAATGCAGCTACACGAACTACAGGAATGTCATCACCAGGGAATTCGTAAAGAGATAGAAGTTCACGAACTTCCATTTCTACTAATTCAAGAATTTCTTCGTCATCAACCATGTCGCACTTGTTCAATGCAACAACGATTGCTGGTACGCCTACCTGTCGAGCCAAAAGAACGTGTTCTTTTGTCTGTGGCATTGGGCCGTCAGTAGCAGCAACAACAAGAATTGCACCGTCCATCTGAGCTGCACCAGTAATCATGTTCTTGATGTAGTCAGCGTGGCCTGGGCAGTCAACGTGTGCATAGTGACGTGCTTCGGTCTGATATTCGACGTGTGCGATAGAAATAGTAATACCGCGTTGGCGTTCTTCAGGCGCCTTGTCGATCTGATCGAATGGGGTGAATGGATTGACGTCTGGGAATGCGTCATGCAACACCTTGGTAATTGCCGCGGTAAGAGTTGTCTTACCGTGGTCAATGTGACCGATGGTGCCGATATTTACGTGCGGCTTAGTCCGCTCGAATTTGGCTTTTGCCACTTGGTCCTCCAAGACCTACTTGATGTTTACAGCCCGGGCGCTGTAAATCTGGGTTTCTTCCTTTGGGGGCATGGGCGTTTTCACGCCCGCGCGTCATTCGCCCCGTGACTTCGCGATGATTTCAGTCGCTACGTTTGACGGGACCTGCGCGTAAGAGTCGAAGACCATCGAATAGTTGGCTCGACCCTGGGTCTTACTACGAAGATCGCCGACGTAGCCGAACATCTCCGATAGTGGAACCAGCGCTTTGACGACGCGAGCGCCAGCTCTTTCGTCCATGGCCTGGATTTGGCCACGACGAGAGTTAAGGTCGCCGATCACGTCGCCCATGAACTCCTCTGGAGTGATAACTTCAACAGCCATCATTGGTTCCAGAAGGACAGGGTTCGCACGACGAGCAGCTTCCTTGAAAGCCATCGATCCTGCGATTTTGAACGCTAATTCAGATGAGTCCACGTCGTGGTACTTACCGTCTTGTAGCGTAACTTTGACGTCAACCAATGGGTATCCGGCCAAGATGCCGTATTCCATTGCATCCTTGCAACCTGCATCCACTGATGGGATGTATTCGCGAGGAATGCGGCCACCTGTGACGCCATTAGCGAATTCATATCCGCCAGGGCCGCCAACAGCTGGGCCAGTTGGTTCAATATCAATGATGACTGCTGCGAACTGACCTGAACCACCTGATTGTTTCTTGTGGGTGTATTCGACCTTTTCAACTTTCTTGGTGATGGTTTCGCGGTAAGCAACTTGTGGCTTACCAACGTTAGCTTCAACCTTGAATTCACGACGCATACGGTCTACAAGAATTTCAAGGTGAAGTTCGCCCATACCAGCGATGATGGTCTGTCCGGTTTCTTCATCAGTGAAAACTTTAAATGTTGGATCTTCTTCAGCAAGACGTTGGATTGCAATACCAAGTTTTTCTTGGTCACCTTTTGTCTTAGGTTCAATTGCAACCTGAATAACTGGTGCTGGGAAGCTCATTGATTCAAGCACGATTGGCTTGCTTGGATCACAAAGGGTTTCGCCAGTTGTGGTGTCTTTCAAACCCATAACAGCGATGATGTCGCCAGCGCCAACGCTTGCAATTTCTTCACGCTTGTTTGCATGCATTCGGTAAATCTTGCCGATTCGCTCTTTGCGATCTTTTGTTGAGTTAAGAACTTGTGATCCAGCATCAAGGCGACCTGAGTAGATACGAACGTAAGTCAATTTACCCAAATGTGGATCTGAAGCAATTTTGAATGCAAGTGCAGATAGTGGTTCGTCATCTGAAGGATGGCGTTCAATCTTTACTTCTTCGTTGTCTGGCTTGAAGCCCCAAGTTGAACTAACGTCAAGTGGTGATGGCAAGTAATCAACAACTGCATCCAACATTGGTTGAACACCCTTGTTCTTAAATGCAGAACCAGTTAGAACTGGTGTGATCTTGTCAGCAAGTGTTGCGCGACGAATTGCTTCTTTAACATCTTGGGTTGTGAATTTTTCATCCAAGAAAAGTTCCGCGAAAATATCGTCAGCATCTGCAATAACTTCTAGCAATGCTTGGTGGTATTCATCAGCTTTTGCTTTTAGGTCCGCAGGAATTTCTTCTACGTTGTAGTCCTCACCTTTTTTGGTGTCTTCTGGCCAAACAAGTGCGCGCATTTCAACTAGGTCAACTACACCTTTGAAATCCAATTCTGCGCCAATTGGAATTTGGATAACGGCAGCGGTTGCACCAAGGCGAGTGCGAATAGTGTCAACGCACATGTAGAAATCTGCACCAGTACGGTCTAGCTTGTTTACGAAGCAAATACGTGGAACGTTGTATTTGTCAGCTTGACGCCAAACGGTTTCGGATTGTGGTTCAACACCAGCAACACCGTCGAAAACTGCAACCGCACCATCGAGAACCCGCAACGAACGTTCTACTTCAACTGTGAAGTCAACGTGGCCTGGTGTGTCAATGATGTTGATTGTGTGGTTATCCCAAATACATGTGGTTGCTGCAGAAGTAATAGTGATGCCGCGCTCTTGTTCCTGTTCCATCCAGTCCATGGTGGCTGCGCCATCGTGAACTTCACCGATCTTGTAGTTGATACCGGTGTAAAAAAGGATGCGCTCAGTCGTGGTGGTCTTACCCGCGTCGATGTGCGCCATAATCCCGATGTTTCGGGTCAAGGCGAGGTCGGCTGACACTTCTATAGCTCCGTTACTTCTCGTGTGTGTTTTCGTTTACCAGCGGTAATGTGCAAAACCCTTGTTAGCTTCTGCCATTTTGTGGGTGTCTTCGCGCTTCTTTACAGCTGCGCCAAGTCCATTTGATGCATCAAGAATTTCATTCATCAAACGTTCGGTCATTGTCTTTTCGCGACGTGCGCGTGAGTATGTAAGCAACCAACGAAGTGAAAGTGTTACTGCGCGAGCAGGCTTAACTTCAACTGGAACTTGGTAAGTAGCGCCACCAACACGACGGCTACGAACTTCAAGAGTTGGTTTGATGTTGTCTAGTGCTTTTTTCAAAGTAAGAACTGGATCAATACCAGATTTTTCGCGGCAACCTTCAAGAGCACCGTAAACGATTGCTTCTGCAGTTGACTTCTTACCATCTAGCAAAACTTTGTTAACCAATTGAGTCACAAGTTGTGATGCATAAACTGGATCTACAACTAGTGGACGTTTTGGAGCTGGACCTTTACGTGGCATTAGCCCTTCACCTTCTTTGCACCATAACGGCTACGTGATTGTTTACGATTCTTAACACCTTGTGTATCTAGTGATCCACGAACGATTTTGTAACGAACACCTGGAAGATCTTTTACACGACCGCCACGAACAAGCACGATGCTGTGTTCTTGCAAGTTGTGACCTTCACCTGGAATGTACGCAGTTATTTCCATACCTGATGTCAAACGAACGCGTGCAACTTTGCGCAATGCAGAGTTTGGTTTCTTTGGTGTAGTTGTGTACACACGTGTACACACACCACGGCGTTGAGGTGAACCCTTCAATGCAGGTGTCTTGCTTTTTACAACTTTACTCTGGCGACCTTTACGGACCAGCTGTTGAATTGTTGGCACTCACGTACTCCATGTCTTGGTGGTGAAAACATTTTTTATTCTCACCGTGTTGGTTTTGTTCCTTGCACTTCTCCCACCCACGCGGTCGGGTGTGTTGCAATCTCATCAGAGATTCGCACACACATTTATGCGTGAAATGTCTTGGCCTGGCATACGCACAGGCAAGACCCGGTAGGAGCCGGGCTCAGGCGGTGAAAGTAGTGGATGAGGCTTGTGAATTGCAAAACGAGTTATCCGGCCCAAAACCAGGAAGGTCCGCGAAGCGGAATGCCGTGGCGGCAGATTAGGCAAACAGACCCGCTTCCAACCTCATTTCCAGCCCCGACACGCCGAAAACTCCCCTGCCCCGGGTCCACTTTTGCCTTGGATCGGGAGGTTAAGCCATCAAATTGGCCAGATTTTGCCAGATTGGGCTTTGCACTCATGTGGGTGAAAACACACCTTTATATAGAGAAAACTCCTATATATAGGGAAGAGCCGCTGGACTATTTAATCCGCTGGCTCTATGTAAAAAGAAGGCCCCCGGTTCCCCGGGGGCCTTCTTAGTTGGTTTTTAGTAGTAATCGCGTGAGTTGGTCAGGCGAAGATCGTCCAGAGGAATCGCTTCTCCTGAGCCTTGGCCGAAGCCACCGTCGCCATAATCATCTGCGTAGGAGCTGCGGCTTGCGTACATCGCAGCCTTTGCTTCTTCAGTTGGTTCAACAACCACATCGCGGTAGTTGGCCAAGCCAGTACCAGCTGGGATCAAGTTACCCAAGATTACGTTTTCCTTCAGACCAAGCAAATTGTCAGTGCGTTGCTTGAGGGCTGCAGTTGTAAGAACCTTTGTAGTTTCTTGGAAGGAAGCAGCTGACAACCAAGAGTTGGTTGCAAGTGATGCCTTCGTGATACCCATAAGTTCGTTACGTCCTGATGCAGTCTTCTTACCTTCGGCACGAAGTTCTTCGTTAACCAAACGCAATTCGAGTGAATCAACGTAATCACCTTCGAGGTAGTTGCTGTCACCTTGATCGGTGATAACAACACGGCGCAACATTTGGCGCACGATTACTTCGATGTGCTTGTCGTGGATGCTCTGACCCTGACCGCGGTAAACATCTTGAACCTGATCGATTAAGAAGTCTTGGGTGTCACGTGAGTTGAAGTATGCAAGTACATCCTTCGCATCGCGGATTCCCTTAGTCAACTGCTGACCGGTTGAAACATGTTCGCCATCTTGAACAAGAATCTTGCCATCGAAGTCACGCTTAAGAATCTTGTGCTTCAAAGGCTTCTTGTCAGTTTCGTAATCAGGAACGATAGAAAGAATATTTACTTTCTCGCCATATTCAATCTTTACGATGCCATCGAAATCGCTGAGGAATTCTTTACCTTTTGGATCGCGAGCTTCGAAAAGTTCAACAACGCGTGGCAGACCGTGAGTAATGTCACGAGTACCACCGGCACCAACCACACCACCGGTGTGGAAAGTACGCATTGTTAGCTGAGTTCCTGGTTCACCAATTGATTGTGCAGCGATGATTCCGACTGCTTCACCAATTTCAACTGGACGGTTTGTAGCAAGGCTCTTTCCGTAGCACATTCCGCAAACGCTTAACTTGCTGCGGCATGTAAGAACTGAACGAACTTTGATTTCAAGTACGCCGGCTGCAACAAAACTGTCAAGAGTTTCAACAGTTACGTATTCATTTGCGTTAGCAATTACGTTACCGCTTGCGTCTTTAACTGCTTCAGCCAATGTGCGAGAAACAACTGCTGCTTCTGCGTTCTTGTGCTTTGAAACTTTACCGTCTTTATCAGTACCAATGGTCTTGATAACTCCGCTTTCAGTTTCGCAATCAAATTCACGAATGATTACGTCTTGGGAAACGTCAACTAGACGACGAGTTAGGTAACCAGCATCTGCGGTACGAAGTGCGGTGTCTGCAAGACCCTTACGTGCACCGTAAGAAGAAATGAAGTACTCCAACATCGAAAGACCTTCACGGAAGTTCGACTTAATCGGACGCGGAATAATTTCACCCTTGGTGTTTGTCACCAAACCACGCATACCTGCAAGCTGACGAACCTGAAGCATGTTGCCTCGAGCGCCGGATGCAGCCATCTGCCAAACTGGATTTGTTGAACCTGTGAAGTTCGCTTCCATCTTGTCAGCAATATCGTCTGTTGCTTTGGTCCAGATCGCTACCAATTGTTCGCGACGTTCTGATTCAGAAATGATGCCGCGTTCGAAGTTTGAGTCTGCCTTGGCAGCCTTAATTTCAGCTTCGGCTAGCAATTCTGCCTTTTCAATTGGCACGATTACGTCTTCAATACCGACTGATACTCCAGAACGAGTTGCCCAGTAGAAACCAAGATCCTTTAGTGAATCTAGGGTTCCAGCAACTGCAACCTTTGGATAGCGCTCAGCCAAATCGTTAATGATTTCACTCAACTTCTTTTTGTCAACCACTGTGTTTACGAACTTGTAGTCCGCAGGAAGTGCATCGTTGAACAATGCGCGACCAATCGTGGTTTCAATAATTACTGATTCACCGTAAGCAGTTCCGTCGACAACTACGTTGTTCAAACGAATCTTGACTAGTGATTGCAATCCAAGTTCATTTAGATCGAATGCCATGATTGCTTCAGCAACACCAGTGAATGCGCGGCCTTCGCCAACACCCTTATCAGCGTGACCAGTTAGGTGGTAGATACCAAGAACCATGTCCTGTGTAGGAGTGGTGATTGGCTTACCGCTTGCTGGCGACAAGATGTTGTTTGAAGAAAGCATCAAGATGCGGGCTTCAGCTTGTGCTTCGGCACTAAGTGGAACGTGAACAGCCATCTGGTCACCGTCGAAGTCTGCGTTGAATGCAGTACATACAAGTGGGTGAATCTGGATTGCTTTTCCTTCGATCAACTTAGGTTCGAAAGCTTGAATACCCAAACGGTGCAAAGTTGGTGCGCGGTTTAGTAATACTGGATGTTCAGTAATTACTTCTTCCAAAACGTCCCAAACAATTGAGGTTGCGGTGTTCGAACGTTCAACCATGCGCTTTGCACTCTTGATATTTTGTGCGTGGCTTAGATCAACAAGGCGCTTCATAACGAATGGCTTAAACAATTCAAGTGCCATTTGTTTTGGAAGACCACATTGGTGAAGTTTCAGCTGTGGACCAACCACGATAACTGAACGACCTGAGTAGTCAACGCGCTTTCCGAGCAAGTTCTGACGGAAACGACCTTGCTTACCTTTAAGCAGGTCAGACAAAGACTTAAGCGGACGATTTCCACCAGTGCCGGTTACTGCGCGACCGCGGCGACCGTTAGCAAACAATGCGTCAACAGATTCTTGAAGCATACGCTTTTCGTTATTAACGATAATTTCTGGTGCATTCAAATCAAGCAAACGCTTCAAACGAATGTTGCGGTTGATGACGCGGCGGTAAAGATCGTTTAGATCTGAAGTCGCAAAACGTCCACCATCTAGTTGCACCATTGGACGTAGGTCTGGTGGCATAACTGGAACCGCTTCAAGAACCATTGACTTAGGTTCGTTTGTGGTTTGAGTAAATGATTGAACAATTGCAATTCGCTTCAATGCACGAATCTTCTTTGCACCCTTAGCAGTTGTAACGATTTCTTTTAGTTTCGCTTCTTCTGCATCAAGGTCAAAAGTTTCTAGGCGCTTTTGGATTGCTGCAGCACCCATGCTGCCTTCAAACCAATTACCGTATTCGGTACGCATTGAACGGTATAGCTTGTCGTCACCTTCAAGGTCTTGGACCTTAAGATTCTTAAAGCGATCGAAAATCTTTTGAATTCGATCGATTTCGGTGTCGTAGTTTTTGCGAGTGGCAGCCATGTCGCGTTCGCCACCTTCGCGAACTTTGCGCTTGACGTCGCTCTTTGCGCCTTCGGCTTCGAGTTCAGCTAAGTCTGCTTCCATCTTTTCACTACGAGCAGCGATTTCAACGTCACGCTTTTCAGCTAAACGCTTTGTGCGCTTGCCAAGTTCTGATTCAAGACGTGGAAGATGTTCGTGGCGACCATCAACGTCTACATGTGTAACCATGTAAGCGGCGAAGTAGATAACTTTTTCTAAGTCTTTTGGTGCAACATCAAGCAAGTAACCAAGACGGCTAGGAACACCCTTGAAGTACCAGATGTGAGTTACAGGTGCTGCAAGTTCGATGTGACCCATGCGATCGCGACGAACTTTTGAACGGGTCACTTCAACACCACAGCGTTCACAAACGATACCTTTGAAGCGTACGCGCTTGTACTTACCGCAGTTACATTCCCAGTCTTTGGTAGGACCGAAGATCTTTTCGCAGAACAAGCCGTCTTTCTCTGGCTTGAGTGTGCGGTAGTTAATGGTCTCTGGTTTCTTAACTTCACCGTGTGACCATTTACGAATGTTCTCAACACTTGCAAGACTAATTACAACCTTGCTTGCGCCATCATCTCTGTCGTCAACCATGTCAATAACCTCTAAATCTCTTCTACACTGCTTGGTTCTGGACGCGAAAGATTGATTCCAAGAGTTTCACCGAGAGCATCGATGTCTTCTGTGGTTTCGCGCATTTCAATGGCTTCGCCTGCTTTAGACAGAACTTCAACATTGAGGCAAAGACTGTGCATTTCCTTGATGAGCACGCGGAATGATTCTGGAATGCGTGGTTCAGGAATGTTTTCGCCCTTAACAATTGCTTCGTAAACTTTTACGCGGCCTTGGACGTCGTCAGACTTGATAGTCAACAATTCCTGAAGTGCGTATGAAGCTCCATAAGCTTCAAGAGCCCAAACTTCCATTTCACCAAAGCGCTGTCCACCGAACTGTGCCTTACCTCCAAGTGGTTGTTGTGTAACCATTGAGTAAGGGCCGGTTGAACGTGCGTGCATCTTGTCGTCGACCAAGTGGTGCAACTTCAAGACGTACTTGTAGCCAACAGTGATTTGACCTGGGAATGGTTCGCCGCTTCGTCCGTCGAACAAACGTGCCTTACCTTCTTCGTTGATAAGACGTTCGCCGTTTGCAGACTTACGAGTTGATTTCAGCAAACCAGTTACTTCAGATTCACGTGCACCATCGAATACTGGTGTTGCAAGCTTTGAACCTGGTTCACCGCTGCGGTGTTCTGCAGAAATGTTCTTCGCCCAATCTGGATTGTCGACGATATCCCAGCCAGTTTTTGCTACCCAACCAAAGTGAGTTTCCAAAATCTGACCGATGTTCATACGACTTGGTACACCAAGTGGATTCAAAACGATGTCGACTGCAGTTCCGTCTTCAAGGAACGGCATATCTTCAACTGGCAAGATTTTTGCAATAACACCCTTGTTACCGTGGCGGCCAGCAAGTTTGTCACCAGCGGTGATCTTGCGCTTTTGTGCAATGTAAACGCGAACAAGCTGATTTACCTGAGCTTGTAGTTCGTCGCCTTCGTTGCGATCAAAAACCTTCACGTCAATAACAACACCAGATTCACCGTGTGGAACTTTCAGTGAAGTATCGCGAACTTCGCGAGCCTTTTCACCGAAGATTGCGCGTAGCAAACGTTCTTCTGGGGTTAGTTCAGATTCACCCTTTGGTGTGATCTTTCCAACGAGGATGTCGCCAGGGCTAACTTCAGCTCCAACGAAGATGATTCCGCGTTCGTCAAGTTTTGCAAGGTTTGAATCACTAACGTTTGGAAGGTCGCGAGTAATTTCTTCAACACCCAATTTAATTTCGCGTGCATCAACTTCGTATTCTTCAATATGAATTGAAGTAAGTACGTCGTCTTGAACGAGGCGTTGTGACAAGATGATCGCGTCTTCGTAGTTGTGACCTTCCCAAGGCATGAATGCAACTAGCAAGTTGCGACCCAATGCCATTTCGCCAGCATTAGTTGCCGGACCGTCAGCAATTACTTGACCATCTTCAACGCGTCCACCCAATTCAACAAGTGGATTTTGATTCACACATGTTCCTTGGTTTGAACGCTTGAATTTTGAAAGTGGGTAGTAAGAGTATGTTGAGTCATCATTCATAATCGTGATGTTGTCTGCAGTAACTTCCTGCACCACACCAGAGTTATTTGCGATAACTACATCGCTTGCGTCACGAGCAGCACGTTTTTCCATACCGGTTCCAACAAGTGGAGCTTCAGTACGAACTAGAGGAACTGCCTGACGTTGCATGTTTGCGCCCATGAGTGCGCGGTTTGCATCGTCATGCTCCAAGAATGGAATCATCGCGGTTGCAACCGAAACCATCTGCTTTGGAGAAACGTCCATGTAGTTAACGCGGCGTGGAGCAACGTAATCAACTTCGCCACCACGAGTACGGACTAGAACGAGTTCTTCAGCAAATTCGCCCTTTGCATTCAAAGGTGTGTTTGCCTGTGCAATAACGAAGTTTTCTTCGTCATCTGCAGTTAGGTAAGAAATTTCAGTTGTGATCTTGCCGTCAACAACTTTGCGGTATGGAGTTTGGATGAAACCAAATTCGTTAACGCTTGCGAAAGTTGCAAGTGAGCCAATCAAACCAATGTTTGGACCTTCAGGAGTTTCGATTGGGCACATACGTCCGTAGTGAGACGGGTTAACGTCACGAACTTCTGAACCTGCACGTTCACGTGAAAGACCACCAGGTCCAAGCGCTGACAAACGGCGCTTGTGTGTTAGACCTGAAAGTGAGTTTGTTTGGTCCATGAACTGTGACAACTGTGAGGTCTGGAAGAACTCTTTAATTGATGCCACAAGTGGACGGATGTTGATCAACGTAGTTGGTGTGATCGCTTCAGCTTCTTGGGTTGTCATACGTTCGCGAACAACACGTTCCATACGTAGCAAACCAGTACGAACCTGATTTTGAATCAATTCACCAACAGTGCGAAGACGGCGGTTGCCCAAGTGATCGATTTCGTCGGTTTCAACTTGAACATCACCAGCTGGAGATGTCATCTGCTTTTGCTTTGCATGCAAACGAACTAGATATTCGATTGTGTAAGCAAGATCTTCAATTGTTAGAACCTGATCGGTCAATGTCCGATTAAGACCCAACTTCTTGTTGATTTTGTGACGTCCCACTTTTGCCAAGTCATAACGCTTTGGATTGAAGTAGAAGTTATCTAGAAGTTGACGGGCAGCTTCAAGTGTTGGTGGTTCACCTGGACGAAGCTTGCGGTAAATATCTAGCAAAGCTTGATCTTGAGTCTGATTAGTATCTTTATCAAGAGATTCAAGCAAGATTGGGTAATCTTTGTAGCGGTCGCGAATTTGTTCAGCGCTAAGACCTAGTGCTTTAAGAATTACTGCGAATGGTTGCTTCTTCTTGCGGTCAACCTTCACCCAAACAGAATCTTTGTTGTCAACACCAAATTCCAACCATGCGCCACGGTTAGGAATGATTTGAGCAATTAGCTCACCTTCTTCAGAACCAGTTTCTTTTTCACGCTTGAAATAAACACCCGGTGAACGAACCAATTGTGAAACAACAACACGTTCGGTACCGTTAATAATGAAAGTACCTTGTGGTGTCATGATTGGGAAATCACCCAAGAAGATTGTTTGCTTCTTGATTTCGTAAGTCTTGTGGTTCATGAATTCAGCGTCAACATAAAGTGGACGTGAGAAAGTTTTGTCTTTTTCCTTGCACTCATCGATTGTGTACTTAGGATCTTCGAACTGCGGACTACCAAAAGTCAGAGACTTCTTTTCTTCGCTAGCTGGGTTGTCTTCGATTGGACTAATCTCACTGAAAATATCTTCGAGGCCAGAAACTTCCGGAACTACTCGTCCTTCAGATTTCGCAAGCGCAACGCGCTTTTGCCATTCTTCATTGCCAACAAGCCAATCAAATGATTCGCGTTGCAGTGCAAGAAGGTTTGGAACCTCTAAAGGTTCGGTGATTTTAGAAAATGAAATACGTTCTGAGTTCTTATCAGAGGGGCGCAAAGCCACTGTGATCCTTCCGCTGGGTGGGCGTTTTTTGCGCACGCAAAGACGACCGTGTCAAACGGCAGTCAGATTTTGGGTAGCGCAACGCGGCACTGTACCCGAACGGCACGCGCCTGTCTAACTCGAGAGGCTCATATTCGGCTCATCCCCACCCTCACCGGCGGACAGAAGTCACGGTTCGGAGTTGAGGTGGCCCTCATTTGCGCTCTCGCTAGGTGAAAACCCCTAGGAAGTAGGTGAACTCTTACCCAAAAGGGCCGCTCGGTCAAGCACCCAAAGGTCACGGATTTGTCTCTTTTTTTGAACCTGCGGCTAGCTCATAAAAAGAGCCCCGCTCGTTGAGAGCGGGGCACTTTAGGTTTGTAAAGCGAATTACTTGATTGAGGCCTTTGCGCCTGCGGCTTCGAGGGCTGCCTTTGCTTTTTCGGCAACTTCCTTCTTAACCTTTTCAAGAACTGGCTTTGGTGCACCTTCAACTAGGTCCTTAGCTTCTTTCAAGCCAAGGCTGGTGAGGGTACGAACTTCCTTGATAACTGCAATCTTCTGAGCTCCGCCGTCTTCCAAGATGACATCAAATTCATCTTGATCAGCGCTTGCTGCTGCGTCTGCGCCGCCAGCTGCTCCGCCTGCTGCTGCAACTGCAACTGGTGCAGCTGCGGTTACGCCGAAGGTTTCTTCAAATTGCTTAACGAAATCGGTTAGTTCGATTAGTGAAAGTTCCTTGAACGCGTTCAAGAGTTCTTCAGTGCTGAGCTTCGCCATGATGAGCGATCCTTTCTTTGAGCCGTAGTCCGGCCGGTTTGAGGCTTATGCCTCGGTGGTTTCTGCGGTTTCTTCTGCTGGTGCTTCTACTGGTTCAGCAGAATCAACTGCTTCAACCTCAGCTTCGGCCGGGGCCGGTGCTGAAGCTTCTTCTGCTACAACTTCTACTGCTTCTGCTACTGCAGGAGCAGCTGCTTCGGTTGCAACTGGTTCAGATGGTTTTTCAGTACCATCTTCGAGAGATGCACGTAGTGCATCGATTGTGCGAACTGCCTTGGACAAGGTGGCCATAAGTACGCCAGCAACCTTGGACAATAGAACTTCGCGAGTTTCGAGATCTGCAAGCTTCTTAACTTCGTCAGCTGTTACAACTTTGCCATCGAAGTAACCACCCTTGATTACAAGAAGTGGAAATTCTTTTGCGAAATTCTTGAGTGCTTTAGCAACTGTAATTGCGTCACCCTTCACAAAAGCAATTGCGCTTGGGCCTTCAAGTAAATCGTCAAGACCTTCAACACCAGCACGCTTTGCAGCGATTTTGGTGAGAGTGTTCTTAACAACTGCATATTCAGCGTCTGCAGCAATTGAGCGGCGCAGCTGCTTTAACTGTGCCACGGTCAAGCCGCGATACTCGGTGAGCAAAGCCGCATTAGATTCGCGAAAACCTGCTTCGAGGCCTGCGAGTGCTGCGGTTTTGTCGGTGTGCGCCATGGGCGTCCTTCCGGGTAAACGATGTACCGGCTAAGGACTCTTAAAACAAAATCCCCTGCGCAGAATGCGAGGGGATGGACTCCAAGGAGAACGTCTTCACACCTGCGCTGGATCTCTGCTTCGCAGAGCCTTAGTTGAATCGGGAGATTCAAATCCGGCGGTCTTCGGTGGGTGAACCATAAAGGTGCACCGCTTGGTTATCAAATCGTCTGATTTGAAAGTGCTTTGGGCGCGAATCTCTTCGCGCCCAAAGCAGGGCATTTGGTTAGCTAGGGTTTTCGTCAGCCAAGTTGCGAGTCAAAGCTGAATCAATTAAAACGCCAGGTCCCATAGTTGATGAGACGGCGATTTTCTTGATGTAGCGACCCTTTGATGATGAAGGCTTCACACGAAGAACTTCATCAAGCACTGCTGCGTAGTTTTCCGCTAGCTGGGTTTCGGAGAAAGATGCTTTTCCGATAATAATGTGCAAGTTGCTGTGCTTATCAACGCGGAATTCAATCTTTCCGCCTTTGATATCTGAAACAGCTTTCGCAACATCAGTTGTGACAGTTCCAGTCTTTGGGTTTGGCATTAGGCCACGTGGACCCAAAACCTTTCCTAAACGACCGACCTTACCCATCATGTCTGGTGTGGCTACGACGGAATCGAAATCAGTCCAACCGCCAGCAACTTTTTCAAGCAATTCATCGCTGCCTACGTGATCAGCGCCTGCTGCACGTGCTGCTTCTGCTTGTTCGCCACCTGCAAAGACCAGAACCCGAGCGGTCTTACCGGTGCCGTGTGGCAAGTTGACGGTGCTTCGCACTGCTTGATCTGCTTTACGCGGATCAACACTGAGAACAACTGCAAGATCGACTGTTGCGTCAAACTTGGTGGTTGCACCTTGTTTTACCAAACGCAAAGCTGCGAGTGGTGTGTGCATATCATCTCTATTAAAGAGTTCGGCGGCTGCGCGCCATTTCTTACTGCGTTTCATTCTGCTCCTTAATGCAGTTCGTGGTGCGAGCAACAGTTACTCTCCCACTGACACATCAATTTGATGCGGGCGTATTTACGCCTATTCGCCGACGGTGATACCCATCTGGCGTGCGGTACCTTCGATGATCTTCATTGCTGCATCAACATCGTTGGCGTTTAGGTCTGGCATTTTTTCTTCAGCAATTTTGCGGACTTGATCCTTGGTTAGTGATCCAACCTTGGTGGTCTGCGGAATTGATGAACCTTTTTCCAAACCAGCTGCCTTCAAAATCAAACGTGAAGCCGGTGGGGTCTTCAATTTGAAGTCGAAAGAGCGATCTTCATAAACGGTGATCTCAACTGGAATAACGTTTCCACGCTTGTCTTCTGTTGCAGCGTTATACGCCTTGCAGAATTCCATGATGTTGACACCGTGTTGTCCAAGCGCTGGGCCAACTGGTGGCGCAGGGTTGGCAGCACCGGCTTGAATCTGAAGTTTGATCAGACCGGTTACTTTCTTTTTCGGGGCCATTGTTTCGGGTTCCTTCTTTTCTTTTTTTTACTCAATCAAAAGTCTGACTGAGAACCTTTGTTAGTCGTTGCGCTGAACCTGGTTGAATGCCAATTCAACTTGGGTTTCACGACCGAAGATTTCAACCAAACCGATAACCTTTTGAGCATCGATGTTGATTTCAGAAATCGTTGTTTGTACAGATGTAAATGGACCATCGATGATTGTTACGGAATCGCCAACTGCGAAATCCAAAACTTCGATCTTTGGTGCAAGTGAGCCAGGTTGCGAAGAAGATGATTTCTTTTCTGGCTTTGGCGCCAAAATGTTTGCAACTTCATCAATTGATAATGGAATCGGATGGTTGTTTGAACCAATGAAACCTGTAACACCTGGAGTGTGGCGAATAGTTCCCCATGCTTTATCGCCATGTGTTTCTTCACTATCAAGATTTGCGCGAACCAAAATGTAACCTGGAAGCTTGTTACGCAACACTTTTCTAGGCTTTTGGTTTTTGATTTCAGTAACTTCTTCATATGGAACTGCAACTTCAAAGATGAAGGCGTCCATATCCAAAGACTTAATACGGCTTTCAAGGTTTTCTTTAACACGCTTTTCGTAACCAGCGTATGAATGGATTACAAACCAATCGCCAGACTTAATCATCAATGCATCTTTGAATTCCTGAATTGGATCTACTTCTTCAGGTTCTTCAGATGGTTGAGTTTCGCTTGATTCAGCGGCAGATACTTCTTCAGATACGGCTTCTTCTGAAACTACTTCTTCAGATACTGAAACTTCAGTTGCAACTTCTTCAGTCACCGCTTCTTCAACAGCAACTTCTTCAACAACGTCTGATGGTGCACTGAATGGATCAGCAAATGACTGTTGAGCAGCTGGTGTGACAGCCGATTGCGTTTCATCAACAACTTCGTCGAAAAGATCGAGGTTTTGATTTTCAGACACTTTAGTTACTCCTGTTTTTGATGTGTTGGCTTTAGCTGCCGAAGATTCGCAAAATTCCGCGGCCGACAAGGATGTCGATTGCGCTTACGAGCAATGACATTACAGTTACGAACACCAAAACGATTACGGTGTATGTAACTACCTGCTTTTGAGTTGGCCAAACAACTCGGCGAAGTTCTGCAATTGATTCCTGAACGAAAATTGATGCACGCGTAAAAGGATTGCGTGAACCGCCATCCTTGTTCTTGCGTGATTCGCGATGTTCGCCGAATTCTGCTTCTGACATCTTTTCCTCGTTCATTTCTGTTTCGTCTTGCTTGCTTCTAGCAGGGCAGGAGGGATTTGAACCCCCAACCCGCGGTTTTGGAGACCGCTACTCTGCCAATTGAGCTACTGCCCTTCGGGATTTCCACTCTTACGCGCATACAGTTTTTAGGCGTGCTCGCGCGCAGCAGCAGTGCTACCGACCGGCGGAGTGTACGCGCGAAAAGGACTCTGAACCAATTCGCTCATAAGTGCTCAAAGGAGCAGGGCTCGCACGCTTTGGAACGGGATTGGGCAGAATGCTCCTATGACTTCGGCTCCTCGTATCTCCAAGCGCATCTCAGCCATCGCAGAATCCGCCACCCTAGCGGTGGACGCCAAGGCAAAGGCTCTCAAAGCAGCCGGCCGGCCAGTAGTGGGCTTCGGCGCTGGCGAACCAGATTTTCCAACTCCTGACTACATTGTTAATGCTGCTATTGATGCTGCAAAAGTTCCAGCTAACCACCGCTACACCCCAGCAGCGGGTCTGCCTGAGTTAAAAGATGCAATCGCAGCAAAGACCAAGCGGGATTCTGGTTTTGAAGTAGATCCATCCCAAGTGCTTGTTACAAACGGTGGCAAGCAGGCTGTCTATCAAGCTTTCGCAACCATTATCGATCAAGGTGACGAAGTTATTTTGCCTTCGCCTTACTGGACCACTTATCCAGAAGCTATTGCACTTGCTGGTGGCAAATCAGTTGAAGTGTTCGCAGATGAAACTCAAAACTATCTGGTTAGCGTTGAACAACTAGAAGCTGCCCGCACACCAAAAACTAAAGCGCTGTTGTTCTGCTCACCATCAAACCCAACTGGTTCGGTTTATTCCGAGGCGCAAGTAACTGCAATTGGGCAATGGGCAGTGAAGCACGGCATCTGGGTGATTGCTGACGAAATTTATGAACACTTGTTGTATGACGGGGCAAAAGCAGTTTCGATGCCAGTTGCAGTTCCGGAATTGGCAGACACCTGCATCATCTTGAATGGTGTTGCAAAAACTTATGCAATGACTGGCTGGCGCGTTGGTTGGATGATTGGTCCAAAAGATGTCATCAAAGCCGCAACAAATTTGCAATCACATCTTTCATCAAACGTAAACAACATTGCACAACGTGCAGCTATTGCTGCACTAAGTGGTGATTTATTGGCTGTTGATGCAATGAAGGTTGCTTTCGATCGCCGCCGCAAACTCATGGTGAAGATGTTGAACGAAATTCCTGGCGTGGTTTGTCCAACACCTGAAGGTGCGTTTTATGTTTATCCATCAGTCAAAGGATTACTTGGAAAAGAGATCCGTGGAAAAGTTTGTAACACCACTGCAGAACTCGCAGCTTTAATTTTGGAAGAAGTAGAAGTCGCAGTTGTGCCAGGTGAAGCATTTGGCCCTTCAGGTTACATTCGCTTGTCATACGCACTTGGTGACGAAGATTTAGTTGAAGGCGTAAGTCGAATGCAAAAACTTTTAGGTGAAGCTAAATAATTTAGCAAGTAATCTATTTTTGAGATTACCCAATTCATCGGAATTTTCTTTCTCTAGAAATTCCCAATCAACTTTGGTTCAAGTTCTAATTCAATGCCGAATTTTGAATTAACTATTTCTTTAATGTGATTTGCCAATTCCAAAACATCACTCGCGGTTGCATTTCCACGATTTGTGATTGCTAGAGAATGTTTGTTTGAAAGTGTTGCGTTTTGATTTATTCCAAATCCTTTCGCATTTCCTGAATTCTCAACCAGCCAAGCAGCACTTAGTTTCACCCTGCCATCTGGTTGCAGCCAGCGAGGGCAATCTGTTGGCAGTGAATCTTTTTGGCTTCGGATTGGGTTTGTGAAAAATGAACCCACACTCCAAGTGTCATGATCGATTGGATTTAAGACCATTCCTTTTGTATTACGCAGTTTCAGTACTTCTTCACGCACTAGAAGTGATGTCGAGCGCTTTCCAAGTTCAACTCCAAGATTCTTTGCAAGTTCTGCATATTCAATCGGGGCAGAGTGCGGACCGAGGCGCAACTGGAATGCGACTTGCAAAATTACAAAGCGATCTGCGGTGGTTTTAAAGATTGATGTTCGATAGTCAAATTGGCAATCAGCAAAAAAGAAAGTTCTGATTTCGCGCTTTTCGCGATCATACGTCCGCACATGCGCAATGGTTTGGGAAACTTCTTGGCCATATGCACCGACATTTTGAATTGGAGTTGCGCCAACAGTTCCGGGAATACCTGAGAGTGCTTCGATTCCATACCATTCATTGGATATCGCTTCTTGAACAAACTCATCCCAGTTGTGGCCAGCTTGCACGGTGACCATCGCACCACTGCATGCGTCACTTTCAACTTCATAGCCTGATGTGCGGATCAATAAGACGGTTCCTCGAAAACCTTCATCGCAAATCACGACGTTACTGCCGCCGCCAAGAATTAGGAGTGGAGTTTCATTCTCATCACATTCTTTAACTGTCTTGAGAATTTCTTCTTCAGTTGTTGCAAGCACAATGCGATCTGCTACCCCACCTACTCGAAGTGTGGTGTGGTCAGCCAGCATCTCGTGTTCGCTGATTACGGTCATGGTCAGAGCCTAAATGCAACTCAAGCGCGTGGGGCAAGAATGCTCTCATTGCCGCGAAAACTCTTGAGCAAACGGTTGTAAGTCTTCTTAGATTCAAAGTCTCGATAGACCTCATCACTATCGTGATATCCGCGGTGCCTTGTCTGATGGCATGGCAAATCACTAAGCGGCATGACAACTTTCCCACCGGAATTTCTCAGCGCAAGCGACCACTCAAGATCCGCATTTCGATAAAAGCGTGCTTTGTTGTCGATTGGAGTTTTCAAAGCTGCTTCGCGCGAGACTGCCATTAAATAGGAAAGCACTGCATCAACTTCACCAGAAGGCGCATCATCGAAACTGCGCCATTCGTCACTGAGGTTTACATTCACTCCGCGCCAGCCGGACAAAACAACTTCATCTTGGATTGCATCAACCAATGGCGAGATTGAATCACCAGTCAGACTTGTTGAAAGATCCAAAATAACGTGGACTTCGGCAGGGATTGCTTTTATCAATGCATTGCGCGAAGCAGCCCAACCGGCGGTTTGTAAATCTTGCGCCACATGAAAAACAGTCATTGGATGATGTTCGGCAAGTTCTTCAACAACTTCACCTGCGTTATCGACGTTTCCTAAATTAACTACCGCAATTGGATGATTCGGTGCGTATTGAATTAGTGCATTCAAACATTCGCGCACATCGTCTGGCCAACCATCAACAAGCAGACCAATAACACTGCGCTGTTTGGGCGCGACCTTAGATCTGTCTGGTAGGGCTTGAACTTGCGGCAGAATTTTCATTGAGATTAGAGTCGAACAATCGCGCTGGCTTTGCCAAGCACAGTTTTATCTTCGAAGACCGCATTGATATCAATCTTCGCGGTGCCATCTTCGTTCAAAGCTGAAACTTTTGCATTGAATACAACCTCAACACCTTTGTCGTTGTCCGGAACAACAACTGGGCGGGTGAATCGAACTGTGTAATCAATCACGTTTGCAGGCGAACCTGCCCATCGAGTCACAACATTTATCGCTTGACCCATCGTCAACATGCCATGGGCGATTACGCCAGGCAGACCAACTGCAAGTGCAGTTCGTTCGTTCCAGTGAATGATATTGAAATCACCAGATGCACCTGCATACTGAATTAAGTCTGAACGCTTCACGTTTACTTTAAGTTCTGGAAGTTCAAATCCAACTTCTACATTTTTCATGCTTCAGGACCTCGCTCAACTAGGCCAGTCCAAACTTGAGCAATCAAACTTTTGTCTGCCGCATAAACATCACCACGCAAAGTAATCAAGTGATTTCCCGCAATTGGCTTAATCTCTTCAATGGTTGTGGTGATAGACAGTTCATCGCCAGCCACAATTGCACGTTCATATTTAAATCTCTGTTCCCCATGCACAACCCGAGACCAGTTCAACCCAACTTCAGGTGAGGTGGCTGATTCGCCCATGATTTCTAAAGTAATTGCAATCGGGAAAGTGACTGGGGCAACTAAATCCAAGTGACCAGCTGCTTTGGCTGCTTCAACGTCGTGGCAGACCGAAGAAGTCTCGCCAACAGCACGGGCAAACTCCCGCAGCTTTTCGCGACCCACTACATAAGTACGTGGAGATGAAAAAGTCTTTCCGACGCTATCTAAGTTGAGAGCCATCTATTTCCCATCCCTTCGCATCCTGAGAAATCAACATCCTGAGAAATCAACATCCTTTGGTAAAGCGTAAGCCTAAAGGCTAGTTGTTTTTAATAGTGGATATAAAAAGTTCTGGCCAACACCCGTCGGTGTTGGCCAGAATCCTTGCGTAAAACTTCGAGATCAACGAGTTTCTTTATGAACCGTGTGTTTTCCACAGATTGGGCAGAACTTGTTCAACTCAATGCGGTCTGGATCATTACGACGATTCTTACGCGTGATGTAGTTGCGTCCTTTGCAGTCGCCACAAGCGAGTGTGATCTTCGGACGTATATCTGAACCTTTTTTAGCCATAGTGCGACTCCTAGCCTTGTAGTTAGGACACATCCCGCGATCTGCGAAACATGTTTGCTCGAACCTTCATTCGAGACGTAGCGGAGGCCGGACTTGAACCGGCGACACAACGATTATGAGCCGTTTGCTCTACCAGGCTGAGCTACCCCGCCTTGGAAATCAAGAGCGTTAACTCCATTTTTCCGGGCCCCCTTGCGGAATCGAACCGCAGACCTTCTCCTTACCATGGAGATGCTCTACCTACTGAGCTAAGAGGGCAAGTGCTTTAGCTGTTCGATAAAGCAGCGCGCGAAGAATAGCCGAGCGCAAGGCAAGGCTGAAATCGCAGGTCAGACCAACCTCTGCCAAGGTTGTCTCATGAGTATTTCAACGAGTAATGCAATGAGCCGTATTTATTGGTCCGAATCAAACATCCCAGATATTCAAGGCAAACACTTTGTTGTGACAGGTGGCAACTCTGGTCTTGGGCTAGAAACTGTGCGTGCCTTAGCAACTCGTGGTGCGATTGTGACCTTGGCTTGCCGAGACTTGGCCAAAGGCAATGCTGCCCGGGAATCAATCGCTAAGAACTTTGGTTCTGTTCAAATCGATGTGCAGGAATTAGACCTAGCATCACTTTCTAGTATTAAGAATTTCGCAGCAAATCTTTCTTCCAAACCAATCGATGTGTTGATCAACAATGCTGGAATCATGGCGCCACCTAAATCACACACATCTGACGGTTTTGAATTACAGCTTGGCACAAATCATTTAGGCCACTTTGCTTTGACAGCACAACTTTGGCCTGCCCTGATGAAAAGCGCATCACCACGAGTTGTCACAGTTTCTTCCAATGCACACAAAATGAGCCAAATGAAACTTGGTCAAATGCATTGGGATGATCTGATGAGCGACAAGAAATATTCTGCCTGGGGTGCATACGCGCAAAGTAAATTGGCAAATCTCCTTTTCGCATTCGAACTTCAACGCCGTGCAACTGCAGCAGGTAAAACAAATTTCAAATCTTTAGCGGCACATCCTGGCTATAGCGCAACAAATCTTTCATCAAGTGTTGCACCTTCAGCGCCAAGTATTTTTCGCAAGCTAACTAAAAATATCGAAGGTGTCATGGGACAAGAAGCTCGCATGGGCGCTCTGCCTCAGCTATATGCAGCTACCGAAACCGATATTCCAGGTGGCGCATATGTCGGACCGGATGGATTTGGCGAATGGCGCGGCTATCCGAAATTAGTTAATGCGAATGAACATGCCAAGAATTTGGAAACTTATTTTGTTTCAGTTGTTTATATTGATCTTGGCTATTTAGCCTTGCAGCTAGTCCCAGCTGGTGGCACTGTGCCATTCACTAGATATTCAACTGCCAGATTGTCTAGACACTTGATGCCACTAAATAGTTGTGCGTGACCTGAACCTTCATAAACCACAAGTGGTGACTCGAGGTCAGCTGCAACACCTTGCGACCAAGCAAATGGTGTTGCTGTGTCTCCACGCGATCCGATGATTAGATATTGCGAACCACTTGTATTTGTATATGGCTTTGGCTTCTTTGGCGGATCCACAATCTTGTCGTCTTCAAATGCTCGCCATGTCCAGTAACAACCTGGTTCGGTTTCATCTGCAGGTTCGAAGTCATATATGTCGCGAAACTTTGTTGCAAATGGGTCGGCAGCCTCAATCTTCGCCTGGTCGCTATCGCGTTCGGCTTTAGTTTTGGTATCGCGGCTATCCACATCCAAGCAATTAACAATCGTCAAGATGTCATAAGAGTTGTCGCGCTCAAGAGTATTTCCGTCATACCCATCCATAATCAAGCCCCAGAATTCGAAATATGACATGTCGAAATTGCTGGCTTGCTTCATTGCGGTTCGGAAAATTGAATAGACCTCATCTGTTGGGTAATAGCCAAGTAGATCTAGACCGTGCAAAATGAAGTAAGCAGATAAGCCGTTGCCTCGTTTGAAGAAATTCTTGTCCTTCATTCCAGCGACATAGCCCTTTGCTCCGCCCTTAAGCACAGCATCACGCAGGTCAATTAATACCTGTTCAACTTCTGCTCGAGTGTCACCTGGGCACTTCGGATCAGTTGCACAACGATCGAACAATTTGGTGCGAGCTTTTGCAAATGCCTTAGTTTGTTCAACTTGATCTTTGATTTCGTCGGTGCTTGATGCAACCGGACTATCAAGCACCATTCGACCAGCTTGCTTTGGGAAAGTTGAAATATAGACCGCAGCGATTGTGGTTCCGTATGAATGTCCTACGAAATTTAAATCATCTTTAGGGGTGAAAATCTTGCGCATCAATTCCAAGTCCTGCACAACATTTGTAGTGGTCATTGCCCACCAAGTTGGGTTTTTGTCAATACAAACTTGGTAATACTCGTCCATTGCAACTTTGTCTTCGTCGGCTTGTGCTTGATTTTCGTAATCAAAATAATATTCATAGTAAGAACGCAAATCTAAATCGTCGTCGCACTTAACTGGTGAAGAAGCGCCAACTCCGCGCGGATCAAAACCAATCACGTCGAATGAATCACGAATTGCTTGCGGGAATGCAACCGTTTGGACGTAATCCAATCCTGATTGTCCAGGTCCACCTGGATTTGAAAACATGGTGCCAACTTTGTCGCTGGCAACACCCGAAGCTGGATCTTTCATCAAAGTTAATTTGAGGTCTTGGCTATTTAGATCTGGATCGTATGAAATAGGAACAATAATCTCTGCACAAAGCACATCATCTTTTTTAAATCCAGAATCTAGGTAATCAGATTGCGCGAAAAGCTTCTTCTTGCATTCTTCCCAAGTAACGGTCTGCTTGGTGTATTTATCCATCCAATTGGCATTTGCCGCCGGTGCGCAACCACTGAGCAATAGCACTGCCAGGCTGACCAGGATTAGAAGCTTTTTCACTAAATTCCCCAATTTCATTTTTATGCGGTTCTCCGCTCAATCTTGCCCCACACTAGCGAAGTAGGCTCTTTTTGAGGTGCCCGGAAGGCACTAAGCGTGCGAAACCGTTGCAGTTACGTTCCATATTCAGTGGCATTGAGGTTACATCTAGGGGAATTTTGCATTTTTGTTCATATAAACGCTTGCCTAAGGGCACCTTTTACCTGAACAATTCGCCGTCTTGAGGGATGTTCCCTCGAGCCATACATATACAAGGAGACGGTTAATGTCCCGCTCAAAGTACATGCGCTCTGTGGCTGTTCTCGGAATCACCCTACTTGCATTGAGCGCATGCTCATCAAGCAGTGATGACACCGCGGACGCTTCACCGCTGAAAATTGGAACGCTGTTGCCAGAAACAGGCAGTCTTGCATTCCTAGGACCACCAGAATATGCGGCTGTTGATCTTGCTGTTGCAGACATCAACGCAGCTGGCGGAGTTCTCGGCATGGATGTCGAAACAATCAAGGGTGACTCCGGTGACACCACAACTGATATCGCACAGACAACAGTTGACTCACACCTCGCTGCAGGTGTTAGTGCAATCGTTGGTGCTGCATCATCAGGTGTATCACTAACAGTTATCGACAAAATCACAACTGCTGGTGTAGTTCAGTTCTCAGGTGCAAACACCTCTCCTGACCTAACCACTTACGATGACAAAGGCTTGTACTTCCGTACTGCTCCATCAGATACTTTCCAAGGCGCAGTTCTTGGTCAGCTGTTGGCTAGCGGCGGAGCAACAAACGCTGTAATCATCAACCGCGACGATGCATACGGAAACGGTCTTGCTAAGTACGCAGCAAATGCATTCACAGGCACTTCAGAAGTTATTGTTTACGGCGAAGCTGCTAAAGAATTCTCTGCTGAAGTTACAAAGGTGAAAGCTGCTAATCCAGATGCAATCGCAATTGTTGGTTTCGAAGAAACCGCAACGATCATTCAAGAATTGATCAAGCAAGGTATCGGTCCAGACAAGGTCAAGTTGTACTTGTGCGACGGAAACCTTTCAGGTAGCGCATTCAAGGATCTTCCTGCAGGCATCATGAACGGCACCAAGGCAACACTTCCTGGCGCTTACGCAACTGCAGATTTCCAAGCACGTTTGCTAGAAATCGACCCAGAATTGGTTGACTTCTCATACGCTGCAGAAAACTACGACGCAGTTACCTTGATCGCTCTTGCAGCACAAGCCGGCGGAGCAACTGATGGTGCAACCATCGCTGCAAACCTACAGGCTGTTTCTGCAGGTGGCGAGAAGTGCACAAACTTTGCTGATTGCAAAGCGCTTCTAGATGACGGTAAAGATATCGACTATGACGGTCTTTCAGGCCCAGTTGAATTCGATGCCAACGGTGAAGTTACCCAAGCAACCATGGGTGTATATGAATACACTGCAAATGATGCTTACGTAGCTAAGCCAGACGAATTCGTAAACGGAACAGTTCCTGCTCCAATCGACTAATTCGATCAAAGAAGAAGGCCCGGTCCATTGGACCGGGCCTTCTTTCTATGTATTAAGACTGATATTTATTTAGCTTTTGCAAGCGTGCCGAGATACAACTCAATAACATGTGGATCGTTTGCAAGTTCACGGCCAGTGCCAGAGTATGCATTCTTTCCTTGGTCCAATACATAACCGCGATCAACAATTTGCAAACAACGGCGAGCATTTTGCTCAACCATAATCACGGTCACACCAGCTTTGTTGATGTTTCGCACGTTCACAAACACAGTGTCTTGAAGGGCTGGAGAAAGACCTGCGCTTGGTTCGTCGAGAAGTAGAACTTCTGGATTCATCATTAGTGCTCGGCTCATCGCAACCATTTGTCGTTCTCCACCTGAGAGTGAACCAGCACGTTGATTACGACGCTCACCTAAGGTTGGAAATAAAGTGGTTACAAAATCAAATCGGTCTTTGAAATTAGCTTGATTTTGGATCGCACCCATCTCAAGGTTTTCCAAAATGGTGAGAGAAGGAAAAACGTTGTTGTTCTGTGGAACAAAGCCGATTCCCCGGCGAACAAGTTGATCAGCACGCAGGCCAACTACTTCTTCTCCGTTAAGCGTGACTGTTCCGCTCCATACTTTTACCAAACCAAACATGGCTTTTAGCAAAGTTGATTTACCTGCGCCGTTTGGTCCGATGATGCCGACTAGTTCACCGCGGTTTGCATAGAGGTCGCAACCGTTCAAGATGTTTACGCCAGTGAAGTAACCGGCAACTAGGTTGTCCGCGCGAATAAGCGCGTTGGCTGAAGCTTCGGAATTGTTGGTCATCCCTACTCTCCCTTATCTAGTGAAACATCGTGGTGAGCACCAAGGTATGCATCGATAACTGCTTGGTCGCTCATCACAACATCTGGCGGACCTTCAGCAACAATTTTGCCCTGTGCCATCACGATGACCCAGTCGCTGATGTCGCGCACCATATCCATGTTGTGTTCAACGAACAGAACTGTCATTCCTTGTTCACGTAAATCTTTGATGTGACCAAGAAGTGATTGAGTTAAAGCTGGGTTCACGCCTGCCATCGGTTCGTCAAGCATTACAAGTTCTGGATTGGTCATCAAGGCGCGCGCCATTTCAAGCAGTTTGCGTTGGCCACCTGAAAGTGCAGCCGCGAAGTCATCCTGCTTCTCAATCATTTTGAAACGAGTCAATAATTCGCGAGCACTGGCTGTGATTTCGGCTTCTTCTTTTTTCCACAGGAATGGAAGCAGTGAGCGGAAGATGCCTTCACCAATTTGATCGCGTGCACCAAGGCGCATGTTGTCTAAAACGGACAAACGAAATAGTGCTTTGGTTAGCTGGAACGTTCTAACCATTCCCATGCGTGACACTTTGTGTGGTGGCTTACCTTTTAAAGATTTGCCATTCAAGGACCAGTCACCTGAGTTTGGTTGATCAAAGCCGGTAAGCAAATTGAAGAATGTTGTTTTACCAGCACCATTTGGACCAATTAAAGCTGTGATTGCACCGCGTTGAATTTCAACATGGTCAACATCAACAGCTGTTAAACCACCAAACTGGCGAACGATGTTGTCTGCAATCAAAATTGGATCTGGTTTAGCAGAACCTGGTTTTGCCTCAACACTTGCCAACGCTTTGGTTGCCGCAACTTTTGCTGGAGTGGAGCTTGGGTTTTCATCATGCACGAGCATCGAGGGCCAACTCCTTCTTATCTCCAAAAATACCTTGTGGTCGGAAAATCATCAGCAGCATCAAACATAAGCCAACAAGCATGAATCGAACCTGACCCACTTGATTAGTTGTCATCAGCCATTTTGGAATTAAGTCAGCTCCAACAGCTTGGCGCAATACTTGTTCAACAACTACGAGTAAGAACCAGAAAATTACTGCGCCGATGACAGGTCCCATAACGCGAGCAGCGCCACCGAGGATCACAACTGCATAGGCAAAGAACGTGAGAGCAGTCGAGTAGTTATCTGGTTGCACACTCTGACGAGATACTGCAAAAACAAAACCAGCGAATGCACCGGCAATACCACCAAGAATTAGTGATTCCATTTTATAGAAGTAAACACTCTTACCAAGTGATCGAACTGCGTCTTCGTCTTCACGAATAGCTTTAATCACGCGTCCCCAAGGAGAACGCATCAAAAGGAATGTGAAAGCAGAGAAAATCGCGACTAAAGCCCAACCCACGATTACCACCCAAAGATCTTGTGGAGTGAATCGAAGGAACGGAGTTT
>JAPLBX010000078.1:0-2951 GCA_026392535.1 Actinomycetota bacterium | reverse complement strand
TCTGATCCACCCAAGTAGTCATTGAAAGTGATTGAGCGGGCAATCTGACGAATGATTTCTGCAGTAGCAATAGTCACAATGGCCAAATAATCAGCCCGCAAACGCAGAGTTGGAATACCTAGTAATAGTGCAAGTACCACGGACGCCAAAACACCAACAACAAATGCAATCCAGATAGACACATTGAAAGTCACAACCAGCACGCCAACTGAATATGCGCCAACAGCCATGAAACCTGCTTGACCGAAGTTCAAAAGACCGGTGTAACCAAAGTGAATATTTAGACCAATCGCAGCCAACGCGAAAATGATTGCATTAACGCCAATAGCGCTACTAATCGACTGCTGAATGATGAACTGAAAATCCATATTAACCAACTCGCTCTTTGCTGCCCATAATTCCTTGCGGCCTTACAAGCAAAATCAAAATCAAAACCACAAGAGCTCCAACGAATTTCAATTCCGAAGGAATCACTAGGGTTGAAAGTTGAATGAAAATACCGACGATGAAACTGCCGACAATTGCGCCATATGCAGTGCCGAGTCCGCCAAGTGTTACCGCCGCGAAAATCAACAAAAGAATATCGCTACCCATAATGAACTGAACACCTTGATTCAAACCCATCATCACACCGGCATATCCAGCGAGCATCGCACCAAGAATCCAAACACTTTGGATTACTTTTTCAACATCGATACCACTTGCAGATGCAAGTGCTGGATTGTCCGCAACAGCTCGAGATGCTTTGCCCATAGTGGATTTCAACAACCACATAATTGCAAATACAAGTAAAACAACGCCAATTAGCGCACTAATCAGAGCTTTTGGAGTCAAACTCACAGCACCAATTTGCCATCCGGCTTGACCAGCAAACTGTGCATATTGCAGCCGATCGCCACCAAAGATGTAGAGATACAGGTATCGAATCAAAATACCCAGGCCAATGGAAACAACTAGCATTGCAATCACACCAGTTCCGCGCTTGCGAAGTGGTTTCCAAATAAATCGATCTTGCAAAAATCCTGAAACTAACATTGACATACCAACTGCGAGTATTGCAGCCGGAATCACATGAATTCCAAACCAAGTGTTGAACATGTATGTTCCAAGACCACCCATTGTGATGATTTCACCGTGTGCGAAATTTGTAAGTCCAGTAGTACCAAAGATCAAACTCAATCCAACCGCAGCTAAAGACATCATGATGCTTAGCAAGACGCCATCAACCAAAAGCTGTTGAGCAATATCAAACTTAGATGCTCTGATTGGACCTTCACCCGTTAAAAACTGAATTGGCGGTGGACTTTTTGCCAATGTAAACAAAACAACAGACTTAGTTGTCTTATCTGGCTCAGTTAGTCCAACACCACTTGGAAGTGTCTCTGGATTAATGGTGACGAAATATTGTCCTGGAACTGTTGGGGTGTAAGACCAATTGCCAGCAACATCGGTTGAAACAGTTGTGATTACGATTTCTTGAGAATTCGGACCGGCGATGGTGAGTTCAACACCCGCGATTGGTTTTCCTTTTAAGTCGACGATTTGCCCACTGATTACAGCTGTCTCATCAGCCTGAGCCGCAGAGATCGGGCTCAGCATCAATATAAACAGCAGCGCAGTCAAAACTTTGCCGATTGCTCGACTCACAGGTCAGCCTCCATGCCGCTCAAGGTGCGCCGTAGCCTAACTGTGCAAACTAGCCATGACTAGGACTAATAGCGGTGCGAAAAGTAAGGCTGGTAACAAATCAGCAACTCGGATTTGGCGAATATTTAGCAGCCTCAATCCCACCCCAATCAGCAGCATTCCACCGGTCGCTGTGAGGGCGTCAATCTGGGCACTACTAATGGCAGACCCCAGGCCAACCCCAATCAGGGTAAAGAACCCCTGGTAGACACCAACACTCAAGGCCGAACTTGCCACCCCAAGCGAGCCAAATGACGCTGCAAAGGCCATAGCGGCAAAGAAGTCGAGAGAGCTCTTGAGCAGAAGCTGATCAACTCCAGTTCCCAGACCATCAGAAATCCCACCCATGATGGCAAGCGGCCCCACCACAAACAACAACGAGGCTGAAACGAATCCCTCAATAAAGCGGCTTGAATCAGAAGACTTGCCACTCAAACGCTGATTTAGAAAAGTGCCAATTGAATCGAACTTCTCTGTGATCTTTAAAAGTGTGCCGGTTATTGCGCCCAACAAAAGCGCACCTAATACAACTAAGAGTGGGAAACCTTCCCCCACCGCATCAGACAACGCAGCTGAGCCAACCACCCAGGCGGACATAAACCCAACCACAATTGTTACCAGCCCAAGCGAATCAGTAACTAGCTCTCGCATCCGCTCTTTAAACCGATGACCTAAAAACCCACCGATAATTGACCCACCGATAATCGCAAACACATTAATAACCGTGCCAGCACCTGGGAATAGAGAATCCATGAGAGTTGTCTATCAGAATATGTTTCTAGCACCTCTACTGGCTACAGGACCTTCGATTTCAAACAATTATTTATTTAATCTTTTTGTATACCCAAATATAGATTGCAGGAGCAACGATTTCCATAAAGATAAAAATCGGATACACAGAATACCTAAATGAGAAGCACCATCATTTAACGGATAAGGTTGTGGGCAAGCTTTCCCTCAACATCAAAGCGATGACTGATGCTGAAATTGTGGACGCTGCTAGAGCCTGGGCAGATCAGCCCGTGCACAGTTTTTAGCAATGAGCTCCGCTTTTTAGCAAAATAAAAATTAACAAGCTGATGTTAAGAATGTTTTATAGCCATGGCAAATTTGTTGAGCCAACGGCTAAAATTAGGAGTTGTAATCTGCGAAACCAAAAGAACGTCAGCCAAATTTCTGGCCGAGGTTCTTTTATCATTTGAACTAAAGGAACATCGATGATTTCGTGGTTAATTTACCATTTTCAAACATAAGCGAAACGCTTC
>JAPLBX010000001.1 GCA_026392535.1 Actinomycetota bacterium | reverse complement strand
ATGCTGGAGGCCCTACATGGGAAGGTTGTCGGACTTGACAAGATTTCAACATTGCCGTTGATCATGCCGGCCATGGCGCTGATGGAGGAGGAATACAGAGCATATAGAGACCCGATGGCGGCTGGCCTCAGAGAAGAAGATATGGAGTACCGCGGAGAGAGAGGATTTGTGTACAACCCCCGAGAGGGTCAGCTTGAGCGCCTGGTCGCTCTACTCAGCACGGGAACACTGCGTGCCATGGAGAGGGGATCACCCCTGGAAGCTGTAACGAGAAGGAACCTGGTTCTGGTTAACAAGGCGAGCTGGTCAAATATGATAGTTGATTGATTATGCTAGAACCGGAGTTACACCAGTAGTGTGGTCGCAATCCACTGGAGGAGTTAAGGTATTGTCAAAGTCTGCGAAGAATTATGAGCTCACACAAGATGGCAACGGCGCATTTCACGTGCCAGTGTTGAAAGCGATAAATCACGAGAATAAGTGCTGTTGTCCAGCAACTGTGAACAAGCACAACGTGGAGGCTCTACAATTCATGATGACGTGTGTGCCGGAAGAACTGACAAGATTTTGGAGACAGGCAGAGCGGGAAGGACACAAGACAGGAATTTATAAATGGTCGGATGCATCGATGACACCGAAGAAGGTAGTCAACCCTACACTCACATATTTTGGAGAAGTGCCAAAATGCGGAACGTCAATCCCTGAGCTGACTTACAGGCAGCCTCTGAGTCTCATGTCAAGAGAAGCGCCGAGGATCTGGAGGCCGAGCGGACACGGAGTAGATATGAAGAGCCAGTTCCCATTACTGAGAGCGGTTGCGGCACAGTTGCACAGGAAGGAGTTTGGAAGACTAGTTGATGACATGCAGCTGACCACAGTAACAGCACGTAGCACGGAGGAGGACACCATGAGGAGGTTTCCACCAGAGGATATGCAGAGAGAGTCATGGGATGTAAAGCTGAGGGATCAGAACGTTGAATGGATTTTGAACAGCGCAGTGCTAGTCTCACCCTTTTGGGGTGAATATGAGTGCAGCTTTTGCAACATGGACGTGCTGACAACGTGCCAGGATGATCTTATTGAGCATTTGATGAAAAACCACCAGAAGCTAAGAGACAGCGTGTTCACGTGCCCGGGATGCATAGGAGTAAGAACTTACACGTGGAGCACGTATAGGAGACACTATAGCAAGGCGCACGCGGCGTCCGTGGCGATGATTATGGTATTGGACGACGTGGCATGCCACGTGAGGAATGCGTGGGCCTTGGCTCTATCAGCTGTCATTAAATTCTTCGAGCTCACCGAGCAGTGCATGGCGGACCCTGTGGTCAGGGAGAGGATGAAAGAAGGTGAAGGAGGAGAATACAGCAGTACGATTGGTGGCTATTACCCACCTAAGGAGATTGAAACATTGAAGTCCATGATTAAGAGCCGGCAGGAGTACCTACTCCCAGGAAATATGGCGAGAGATTTGAAGCCAGGTGCAGAGAGAAGAGCAGAGGGAACAAAGAAGCGTAGAGAGCCGGACGCGAACATCCCAGGTGGTCAGTGGAAGATACCTAGGTCCCGTAAAACATCAGAGGAGAGCACCGGCTACCAGATGGTTGAGAGGAAGAAGCCTAGGAAAACGTACAGCGAGGCGGCGGTACCGGCGGAGAAACCCAGGGAAGAGTCCAGCGCTGACAAGCTAGATTGGAATTGGGAGTGCGAAAGAGAGATAGCGGCGCGCTCTATAGCGCAGGCAGCACAAGAGCGCCGGGAGGCGGAGAGAGCTGCAG
>JAPLBX010000198.1:1521-2214 GCA_026392535.1 Actinomycetota bacterium | reverse complement strand
CCAGTGGGTTAGCGGCGCGGTTTTGAAAAGACATGTACAAGGCAATGGGAACGCAGAGATCTTCTACGGCTTCTGCGGTTCGAGTCTTATCTGAATCCTTAACTGGATTCTTAAATTCAACAATCAGGTATCCCTGAATCACTCCGCGATCACGTAAACAAGAAACATACATTGTGTTGTTAGGAGTGAATTCTCCTTGTGTTGCATTGGCTATTAAAACCACATCTGGTGCAGAAACTGAGCGCCATTCACTACTTGGAATGACACGATCGCGGTAAAGGTCTGCGTCCGGGTAGCCAAATTGTCCAAGTACAACTATGGAATCATCACTATTGAGGCGGCCAAAGCGAACGCCGTGTACTGAGAATTCGCCGAGGTATTCAGTTGCGAGTGCGCGTGCAATGTCTTCAGATGATGGGTGAAAACTTAACCATTCGATAAACCGTCGTATCTCATTCATGGTTGATCACCAGCTGTTCAATGAACAGTTCAAAACTTTGACCCACGCAGGCACAACCCTTCTGTCCAAAGGTTGCCGACCGATCCCGCAGCTGTTCGGAGCGCGCAATCATCTTTCGATGATCCGCCGGTAAGCGCCCTCGCCTGAATGTCAGGAAAGGGCACGAGTAATCGTCAGCTGAACTTCTAGTGAGAACGGTAGGTCAGCGCGGCGACAAATTAAAGGGTTTTGAG
>JAPLBX010000198.1:0-1468 GCA_026392535.1 Actinomycetota bacterium | reverse complement strand
TTTGAGGTTGGAAGATCACGTGCTGATGAACATGGCTCTCTTTGGCGGCGATTTCAACCACCATCTGTGAGCCCATCGTGAAACCTAGTTGATAGGGGGTTTGTGAGACCGTTGTAAGTGGCACAAGCGCTGATTCGGCGTAGGAAACATTGTCGTAGCCAAGGAATGAAACATCATCGGGGACCTTGATCCCTTGCTTGTAAAAGTAATTCATGATTCCAAGAGCTAACGAGTCATTGCCGGCAAAAACCGCATCGGGTAAACCGGCTTCAATAATCTGAGGAGCGATGTGTTCCCCGGTAAGGAAATCTAGAGATGGTGCGGTCATCACAGAGAGTTCGATGCCAAACTCTTTTGCCGCTTCAGTGATTCCAACAAAGCGTTGATTAGATTGATGGTGGTGGGCAGGGCCCGAAACCCACAAAATCTTTTTGTGTCCTAGTTTTGCCAGATATTCAATGCCAATGAAGCCGCCGCGCACCTGATCGATGGATACGGAACATTGGTCCACGTGTTCATCAGTTTGTGAGATGTAACCGACGCGAACATTTTTATCAATGAACTTTTCGAAGACTTGGTTCTTTACTCCGACGGGGGTAAGGATGATGCCTTTGAATCCGGCGTCCACCATTGCTGACAGTAAGTGCAGTTCGATGGCTTCATCTTCACGGCTATAACCAATAAGAACGCGCAAACCCTCTTTTGCAACGGCATCTTCAATTCCTTGTGCGAGCTCTTCATAAAAAGGATTGTTACTCAGCGGAAGTATCACACCGATTACTTGACTATCTTTTGTCGATGACTGCATGATTTCGTTTGGAATAAATCCCAACATATCGATCGCGCTTCGAACTTTTTGGCGAGTCTCTTCAGAAACTTGTTGTGGGCGATTGAGAACATTTGAAACCGTGCCCAAAGAAACATTTGCCTGTTTGGCTACATCGCGAAGGCTTGGCTTGTTTGACACGTCATCACTTTAGCCGTGGAAAAGATGTTTTGGAAGCGATCGGGAGTTTTGAGACTTAGATCATTTCTTGAGTAATTAGCGGGCGAGGACACACATGAGTGCTTCGACGGTTAGCAAAGGTGCTGCGTTGTGGCCCAGATTGGTGCGAGCTTCCATGATTGCGTTGATCTTTTTGATTGTGTTTTGTGGCTTGGTCTTAGCGGCTACTGCGTTGATCTCGGCTTCAAGCTCTTTGTTGATTAGGGCGTCGCTGGCACCGGCTTGAACCATCATGACATCACGGTAGAAGGTAGCGATATCAAGAAGTGCTGCATCTAAACCATCGCGGATCATGCGGGTTTGGCGGGTCTTTTGTTCTTTTTCTAATTCTTTAATTGCTTTGCTTCCACCTGTTGCCATTCCGCGTCCTGTTGCACCTTTGCCGTAGGCGAGAGCCAGGTCATCTACTTCTTTCTCATTGCGTTGTTCGGCGGCGTTAGTTGCTTGTTCTGTTGCAAGATC
>JAPLBX010000081.1 GCA_026392535.1 Actinomycetota bacterium | reverse complement strand
TAAGTGCCGGATAGCTCACATCAATAACATCAGAGCCAAATGTTTGGTCGATCCATGGATATGCGGTTTCAGCAATAAGAACTTTTTGTTTACGTTCCTTTGTGATTAGGTCCAGGACGGATTTAAGATCTGCTAAATCTCCGTGCCATTGCGAGTAGTAACTGATTCCCACTACGTCGTATTCGGTTAGGTTGTAGGTGTCAGCTTGTTCTAGCCACCATTTGACTCTGTTGTAATCGCCACCGCAGTCAAGGTGGAGAACCGATTTCGCTTGTGGTGCAACTGAGCGAAGCGCATTTGTTGCGGCTTGATGCAGGCGTGAGAGGTTTTGCCATTGGGTGGCATTGTCACTATTGATTTGGCCTAGCGGCCACATCATTCCGTTGCTAATTTCATTTCCGAGTTGAACCCATTGTGGTGTGCAGCCGGCCTCTTTGAACTTTTTCAAGGTTTGTTTTGTGTATTCGAAGACTTGGTCCTCTAAGTCATCTATAGATGTAGTGCTCCAAGCAGCTGGGGTGATTTGGTGAGCTGGATCTGCCCAGGTGTCTGAGAAGTGAAAGTCAATGCAGATTTGCATGTCGGCTTTCTTGAGACGTTTTGCTAGCTTGATTGCGCGATCTAGATCCCCGTTTTTATCGATTGGGTTAACCCAAACACGAATGCGACCAACTTTTACACCTTGGTATTTCATCAGCTTGATTGCGTCCATTGGTTTGTTTTGCAAGTGCCGGATTAATTTTGCTAGCCGCAAGCAATGTGAATGCAGTAGCGGTTATGAATTGTCTTCGCGAAAGAATTGTTTTGGTTTGGATTTTCATTAGTTTAAGAGTGCAATAACTTGTTGGTGGAGTAATCCATTTGTGGTTAGGCCGGCATTGGCTATTAGGCAAGGTGTACCGTCATAGCCAGTCATTTGGCCACCGGCTTCGGTGACGATTGGAATTAGAGCTGCAACGTCCCAAGGGGCTAGTTGTGGTTCGGCTGCAATGTCGATTGCACCTTCAGCAACAAGCATGTGGGAATAGAAGTCACCATATGCGCGGGTGCGCCAGCAGTTTTGGATTAGGTGATCAAGACCTGCTTCACCTTTTGGATAGCGATCCCAGCCGACTCGATCTGAGTAGGAAAAGGATGCGTCTTTTAGGTTACTGATTTCAGATACTGCAAGTTTCGTTATCTTGTCTTGAGGATCTTTTGTGAATGCTCCAAGATTTGTTGCAGCCCACCAAGTTCGGTTCATGGCTGGGGCAGAGACGACGCCAACGATTGGGGTGTTGTTTTCAACATAAGCAATTAACGTTGCCCAAATTGGAACGCCGCGAACAAAGTTTTTTGTGCCATCAATTGGGTCGATGATCCAGTGCGGTTTATTTGGGTCTACTTCAGCTTTACCAAACTCTTCACCAAGTACTGGTTCGTTTGAGTTTTGGGCAATGAGTCTGCGAAGTTCTTTTTCGATTGCTGTGTCAGCTTCGGTGACTGGTGTGAGGTCCGGTTTGGTCTCAACTTTTAGGTTGTTAGTTTTGTATTTAGCAAGGGCCATTTGATTAGCAACCTCAGAGAGAGCGAGGGCGAAATCTAGTTTGTCTTGTGGATTGGCCATTGGGTAAGCGTAGTTTGTGATTAGAAGTTTGGATTTATTCAGGTGCTGAGAGCGAAGTGATTAGCCGACGAAGTGAATCTAAGCGAGAAGGATTGAGTTTCTCTTTCTCAACAAAGGCATCGAGAGAACAAGCTGCTTCGTTGTGAGAGCAAGCCCGAGGACAGTCATCGATTCCTTCTTCAAGTTCCGGGAAGAACGTGATGAGGTCTTCTGCCTTGATGTGGGCGAGACCGAAGGAGCGCACACCAGGTGTGTCGATAATCCAGCCCCCATCAGGGAGGTGGATCGCAACCGCTTGAGTTGATGTGTGGCGGCCACGTCCTGTTACGTCGTTCACATCGCCGGTTGGGCGGTGGGCTAGTGGGGCAAGTCCATTTACGAGGGTTGATTTACCAACACCTGAGTGGCCAATAGCTACTGAGATTTGGTTTTGCAGGATTTTCTTAAGTTCGGTCAAATCCATTTCTTGTTGGACTGTGAAGATTTCAACGTCTAGACCATCGAGTTGTTTTCTAATATCAGTGTCGTTAGCAAGATCAGCTTTAGTTAACACAACAATTGGTTTGATTCCTTCGGCAAGAGCTGCAACTACACAACGATCAATGAATCGGATGCGCGGTGTTGGGTCGGCTAGTGCTTGAACTATCAAAACTTGATCAGCATTAGAAACAATTGCACGTTCTGAATCGTCCACATCGTCAGCACTGCGACGAAGTAGAGAAGTACGTTCTTTCACGGTGACAATGCGAGCTAGCGCATCAGGGTTTCCAGTTGTGTCGCCCTGCATTTCAACTCGGTCGCCAACCAGCACGCCTTTGCGGCCAATATCGCGAGCTTTGATTGCGTAAACCAGTGCTTCATCATTTTCACCCTCACGGACCATGACAGTGAAGCGACCTCGATCAACGGCAGTAACGAAACCAGGAATAGTGTTTTTGTATTCTGGGCGATCTTTTGACCTTGGACGTGAGCCGCTGCGAGTTGGACGTGATTTGAAATCGTCCTCATCTTTGTAGCGGTTATTTGCCATAAGTTATTTGTTCCCAGTTAGTTTTGAATTCTTTAGCATTGAATTCCACATGCCAGCAAAGTCTGGCA
>JAPLBX010000093.1 GCA_026392535.1 Actinomycetota bacterium | reverse complement strand
TACAGATTTCAGTGACGATAAAGGCCGAGTATTGGTTAAGTCTGATGGTGAATTGACCTACTTTGCGTCCGATACTGCATATTACGTAGACAAGCGGGCTCGCGGTTTTGATCGCTGCATTTACTTGTTAGGTGCCGACCACCATGGATATGTAAACCGTTTGCGCGCAGTTGCCTCTTGTGCGGGAGATGACCCATACAAAAATATCGAACTGCTAATCGGCCAAATGGTGAAGATGATGAAGGGTGGGCAAGAGGTTCGCCTTTCTAAGCGAGCTGGAAACATCATCACTCTTGATGATCTTGTTGACGAAGTTGGTGTGGACGCTGCGCGCTACGCATTGATTCGCTACCCAGTAGATACACCAATGGTTTTGGATCTTGATTTACTAATCAAGCGAACGAATGAAAATCCAGTTTTCTACGTTCAATACGCACACGCCCGGATTGCATCGATGTTGCGCCAAGCACTTGAACTTGGAATTGAGTACAAGAATTTAGAATTCGATACCAGTGAATTGAGCCACGAAAAGGAATCTGCATTGCTATCTAATTTGGCGCAATTCCCACGGATTGTTGCTGGTGCTGCTGAACTTCGTGAACCACATCGGATTGCTCGCTACTTGGAAGAGCTCGCAACTGACTACCACCGCTTCTACGATGCATGCCGAGTTCTACCGCAAGGTGATGAGGATGCAACGCCGACTGTGATTGCGCGTTTGTGGCTATGCGATGCAACTCGACAAGTTCTGGCAAATGGTTTAGATCTTTGTGGCGTTAGTTCGCCGGAGCGGATGTAGTTATGAGTGCACTCGAACCCCGCGTTTGGCCGCTAAACACAACATTGAATCGCCATGGCGAAATGGTTTTTGCTGGCGTTTCAACTTCTGAATTGGTTCAAGAGTTTGGCACGCCACTGTTTGTAATTGATGAATTAGATGTAAAAGAAAAGATTAAGCAATATGTCACCGCTTATAGCGATGCACCAATGCCAGTGAAAATTCATTACGCGAGCAAAGCGTATGCATCTGCAGACGTTTTACGTTGGATGGTTGAAGGCGGGCTTGGCGTTGATGTGTCAACTGGCGGTGAGTTAGCGCTAGCACTTGCTGCCGGAGTTCCACCTGAACTGATTGTGATGCATGGCAACAACAAGTCAATGGAAGAAATTGAGCGCGGAATCACTGCTGGTGTTGGCGCAATCGTGATTGACTCATTTGATGAGATCGAAAGATTGAATCGCATCTGCAAGAGTTTGAATAAAACAATTGATGTTTTCATCCGCTTAACAGTAGGGGTGGAAGCTCATACTCATGAAGCAATTTCGACCGCACATGAAGATCAAAAGTTTGGCTTATCTATTTTCAGTGGAGCAGCAGAACAAGCAGCAATCGAAGTTAACTCTTCGCCATATATGAACTTGCTTGGTTTTCATTCACACATCGGGTCCCAGATATTCGATCCACGTGGTTTTGAACTTTCAGCAGCACGAGTAATTGAATTTTGTGCACTGCTACACAAAAAATATAGTTTCATCACAAAAGAAGTCGATCTAGGTGGCGGAACTGGAATTGCATACCTGCCAACCGATGATCCAATGTCCATTGCAGACATGGCAAACGTAATTATTGATTTAGTTGTTCGTGAAAGCGAAAAACATAAAATTGCTTTACCAACTCTTTCCATTGAGCCGGGCCGTTCAATTATTGGTCAATCGACTGTGACCCTTTATGAGGTTGGCACCATTAAGCCAATCGAGCTCGAAGGCAACACCACTCGCACATACATCTCGGTAGATGGCGGCATGAGCGACAACATTCGCACCGCCCTTTATGGCGCGCAATACACAGCCCGAATTGCAAACCGCGATCCATTGGGTGAATTAGTTCAATCCCGCATCGTTGGTAAGCACTGTGAAAGTGGCGACATCGTGGTCCGAGACTTACTGATGGCAAGTGATGTGGCCCCTGGAGATTTCATAGCGGTAGCCGCATCCGGTGCGTATCACCGCTCAATGGCTTCCAACTACAACATGTTGGCCAAACCTGCTGTTGTTGCGGTTAAGCACGAGTCAGCACGCTTACTTGTGCGCAGAGAGACTGAAGCTGACCTACTCGCACTCGACCAGGGTTTGCTCTAGACCTAGGTAGGATTTCGCCCTCACGCAAGCGCAAACGAGGAGTCGAAATGTCTGCAAACAAGGCTGAATTGCCAGTTTTGCGCATTGCCTTGCTCGGCGCCGGAGTTGTGGGCTCAGAAGTAGCTCGTTTGCTCAAAGATAACGAGGAAGATTTTGCCGCCCGAGTAGGCGCTAAATTCGAATTAGTTGGTGTGGCAGTTCGAGATGCGAAAAAAGACCGTGCTGGGATTCCTGCCAACTTAATCACCACTGATGCGGAAAAACTTCTTGATGACAACATTGACGTTGTTATCGAATTAATGGGCGGCATCGAACCAGCAAAATATCTAATTTTGCGCGCGCTAAAAAACGGTTCATCAATCGTGACCGCAAACAAAGCTTTGCTTGCAAAATATGGCGCAGAAATATTTGCAGCAGCCGAAGCTAATGATGCTGATGTTTATTACGAAGCTGCAGTTGCTGGTGCTATTCCACTTTTGCGTCCACTACGTGAATCTCTTGTGGGTGACAAAGTTCGCCGAATTCTTGGAATCGTTAATGGCACCACAAACTTTATTCTCACAAAAATGGATGAAGAGGGTTCTGACTACACAGAAGTTTTGAAAGAAGCTCAAGCACTTGGATATGCAGAAACAGATCCAACCGCCGACGTTGAAGGACATGACGCCGCTGCCAAAGCTGCAATTCTTGCCAGCCTTGCATTCCACACCCGCGTGACCATCGACGATGTTTACTGTGAAGGAATTAGCAAAGTAACTGCCGCCGACATCAAAGCTGCAAAAGATATGGGTTTTGTGGTGAAACTACTTGCAGTTGCTGAACTAAGTGATGATGAAAAAGGCGTGGTAGTTCGCGTTCATCCTGCCATGGTGCCGAAATCACATCCGCTTGCAAGTGTTCGCCTTTCTTTCAACGCAGTTTTCGTTGAAGCTGATGCTGCCGGTCAAGTTATGTTCTATGGCCGCGGAGCTGGTGGCGCTCCGACAGCATCTGCAGTTCTCGGCGATCTAGTAGCTGTCTCTCGCAATAAAGTTTCTGGCCGTCGTGGCCCAGGTGAAAGTGTTTATGCAGAACTTGCTCCACTACCAATCAGTGCAGCCAAAACCCGCTACAGCATCAATTTAAAGGTTGCAGATCAACCAGGTGTCCTCGCAACGATTGCAAATACATTTGCAAAGCACGACGTGAGCATTCAAGTTGTCCGCCAAGATGGCCATGGCGATGCAGCTTTCTTGCTTGTTCGCACCCACCTCGCTACAGACAAAGCACTTTCACAAACTCTTGCAGAATTGAAGTCCCTCAGCGCAGTAAGCGAAGTCGTTGGTGTGATGCGCGTTGAAGGAAGTGCCAACTAATGGCACATCAGTGGCGCGGGCTTATTCACGAATATCGCGATCGATTACCAGTAACTGACAAAACACCTGTCGTAACTTTGCTCGAAGGTGGTACACCACTTGTTTATGCCTGCAATATCTCCGAAAAAGTTGGTGCAGAGGTTTGGCTAAAAGTTGAAGGTGGAAATCCGACTGGTTCTTTTAAAGATCGCGGTATGACGGTTGCAATTTCAAAAGCAGCAGAAGCAGGCGCGAAGGCTGTGGTTTGTGCATCAACTGGAAATACTTCAGCTAGCGCTTCTGCATACGCAGTAAAAGCCGGCATGACTAGTGTGGTTTTGATTCCAGAAGGAAAGATTGCAATGGGCAAACTTGCCCAAGCAGTTGTGCAAGGCGCGAAAATTGTTCAAGTACAAGGAAACTTTGACGATTGTTTGAACATGGCACGCGACATGGCAGCCCATCATCCAATTGCCTTGGTTAATAGTGTGAATCCAGATCGCATTGAAGGTCAAAAGACTGCAGCATTTGAAATTGTTGACGCACTTGGTGATGCACCAGACGTACACATGCTCCCAGTTGGAAATGCTGGCAACATAACTGCGTATTGGAAGGGCTTTGTTGAATATAAAAACGACAAGGTTTCTACCAAACTGCCACGCATGTGGGGATTTCAAGCTGAAGGTGCCGCACCGATTGTGCACGGAAAAGTTGTTGAAAATCCAGAAACTCTTGCAACCGCGATTCGTATTGGCAATCCTGCTTCTTGGCAACAAGCACTCGCTGCTCGAGATGAATCAGGTGGATTGATTGACATGGTTAGTGACGATGAGATTCTTGCGGCCTACCATTACCTTGCAACCAAAGAAGCTGTATTTGTTGAACCAGCATCAGCAGCTTCAGTCGCTGGGCTATTCAAACTTCATGCCGTTGGCAAGGTGGATAAAGGTTTGAAGATTGTCTGCACTGTGACTGGAAATGGTTTGAAAGATCCACAATGGGCATTGCAAAATGCATCAGAGCCAATCATTGTGCCAGTTGATGTTGATGCAGCTGTGAAAGCGATTGGACTGTAATGGCTAGTAAAAACTCTGCTCCAGTATTAACTTTTAAGGCAGCTCCAGTTCGTGTTCGGGTGCCAGCCACATCTGCAAACCTAGGACCTGGATTTGATACAGCCGGGTTGGCTCTTGATTTGTATGATGAAATCATTGCTCAGATTCTTGACGAACCCACAATCGAAATCGACATCGCTGGCGAAGGTGCTGACGAACTTCCTCGCGATGGAAAACACTTAATCGCTAAATCAATGATGGCGGCTTTTGAAGCAATGGGTGAGAAGCCAAAAGGTCTAGCTATAGTTTCAGCAAACCAAATTCCTCATGGCCGCGGTCTTGGTTCTTCATCAGCCGCAATTGTTGGTGGAATAGTTTTAGCTCGCTCACTTGTTGTTGGTGGAGATCAAATTCTCACAAACGAAGCTGCCCTAAAACTTGCGAGTGAAATCGAAGGTCACCCTGACAATGTTGCAGCCGCACTGCTAGGTGGTTTCACAATCGCATGGGGCGGCAGTGAAGATGCACATGCAATTCGTTTGACTCCAAATCGTGATCTGCGTGCTGTTGTTTGCATACCCGCAACTGCGGTTGCAACCAAAAAAGCACGCGGACTACTTCCAGAAGTTGTGGATCACGCGGATGCTGCATTCAACGTTGGTCGCTCCGCATTATTGGTATCCGCAATTACTGACCACCCAGAATTGTTGATGGCTGCCACCGAAGACAAACTTCATCAAGATGCCCGCAAGAGCGCTATGCCTAAATCCCACGCACTGGTGCAAAAACTTCGAGCCAAAGGTCACGCGGCTGTCATTTCTGGCGCTGGCCCAACGGTTCTAGTCCTGACCACCGGATTTGTCTCTGAAGAAATCGCCAAGATAGCGGGCGAAGGATTTGAGACCATGCAACTCAATATCTCGAGTGCAGGCGCTCACTCCACCCCACTAAACGGGTAACTAAGCCCCAAATAGCGGAAGACTTTGCAACTCAATATCTCGACTGTGGGCGCTCACTCAACCCCACTAAACGGGTAACTGAGGCCCAAATAGCGGAATCTGGTCAAACCTTTGCTAAGGTTCAACCACCGCTTGGGGAAGGCCTAAAAGGCTTAGACAAATTAGTCCTCAAAAAATCCAAAGATTCTCTCGAAACTTTTCGGTGCGGAAAAAATCACAAAAATAACGCGGAAGGTAAATCGCTTGAGCGAAACCACAACAGGGCTTAACGATCTGAAGTTGCCCGAACTCAAAAAACTCGCAGCGAGTTTGAAAATCGATGGCGCATCCACTTTAAAGAAGGATGAGCTCGTCAAAGCAATCGGAAAAGCACAAGCCAACGAACGTCGCGCATCGCGACCACAAGGCGCTGCTAATAATTCGGATGAACCACGCGGTGATCGCGGTGACCGTCGCGAACGCAATCGTCCACGCGATAACGATGGCGAATCCAACGAAACTGAATCAAACAATGATGGTGAACGTGAAGGAACAGACCGTCGACGCGGACGTTTTGACCGCAACAATCGCCGCAACAATCGCGATCGCGAAGAACTTTCAGATGACGACGTAACAATTGAAGTTGCTGGCATCTTGGACATTCTTGATTCATATGCATTCGTTCGCACAACTGGCTACCTGCCATCACCAAACGATGTTTATGTGTCACTTGGTTTAGTTAAGAAATATGCACTTCGTAAAGGTGACCAAGTAACTGGTCTGGTTCGCCAGCCAAAAGACACCGATCAAGAAGGCAAGCCACGCCAGAAGTTCAACCCGCTAGTTCGAGTCGACACTGTCAACGGTCAAGATCCTGAAACTGCACGTGGTCGCGTCGACTTCAGCAAGCTAACTCCGCTATATCCACAAGAGCGTTTGCGTCTTGAAACCACTCCAAACAACTTGACCACACGCGTGATCGATTTGGTTGCTCCAATTGGTAAAGGACAACGCGGTCTAATTGTTTCGCCACCAAAAGCTGGTAAAACAATCGTCCTTCAACAGATTGCTAACGCAATCGTTGAAAACAATCCAGAAGTTCACCTGATGGTGGTTCTAGTTGACGAACGACCTGAAGAAGTAACTGACATGCAGCGCACCGTCAAGGGTGAAGTTATTGCTTCAACCTTCGACCGCCCAGCTGAAGAACACACAATTGCAGCCGAACTCGCAATCGAACGCGCAAAGCGTTTAGTTGAAATGGGTCATGACGTGGTTGTGCTACTTGACTCGATGACTCGCTTGGGTCGTGCATACAACTTGTCTGCACCGCCTTCTGGCCGCATCCTTTCGGGTGGTGTTGATTCTGCAGCGCTTTACCCACCTAAGAAATTCTT
>JAPLBX010000131.1 GCA_026392535.1 Actinomycetota bacterium | reverse complement strand
CATCAATTTGTTTACGGCCAGTTCTCAGCGCTGCTACTGTGTATCTAGTCTCAGATGTATCACGAAGCCGGTGAGCTTCATCCATAATCAACACGTCGATTGAGTTTGGCACGGCATCCATGAAGTTGTTAAAATATTTGAAAATAGCACGAGCAGCAGTGGCTGTTTTTCCTGCTACTTCGCGAAGTGTCAAAGTGAAAGATCTTGAGCCCGTTGCATGAAGCACTTTACGGCCGGTCGACGCCAAGTCAGCAAGAACCGACAGCGCGATTACCGATTTTCCAGAACCAGGACCACCAGTCACAAGAACGATTCGCTTTGAGTTTCCTCTATAAGAACTTTCAACCGCGTGGCGAACAAGCGAGACTGCTTCTTGCTGCTCATCCAGCAGTACGAATTGGTTTCGGTTCTTCAGCTCTTCTGCAACAACTTTCATTAAATGCTTGCTAGGTGCGATATCAGACTGAAGGAATGAGTCGGCAATGCGCGCTGATTCAACTTCGTTGCTCAGATTCAATTTTAAGAAATCTCTGAGTTCCCCCCGCTGGCTTCCAGAAAACAATTTCGACGGTGAATCTAAGCCTTGAATTGTGTGCAAGTCCGATGCATTGTGGAGATATGCAACACCTTTTACATGTGCATTCTGAGTTTCAATGTACTTAACGAATCCTGAAAGGTAATCAACATAGCCATCAACTTGAATCTGAGGATGTGCTCGAGGTTGACCGTGAAACCCTTCACCAATTACCAGTTCAGTTGAATTTTCCCAGAATTGCACATCGGTCCACTGCTTTAATTCCACGACAACAATAGATGGTCGTTTTGTCGTCGGATGTAGACCGACTAGGAGTGCATCGATTCTGCGAGATGTTAATGGAAGTCGATGTTCAATCAATACTTCAACATTTGAAAGATCAGCCGCAGCTAAATCTTCAGAAAGCGCTGCAAGCGATTTCTCCCAGGAGCGCACTTCGGGTTCATTAAGTTGATATCCATATTCCCAGTGGAAACGATCCTTGATTGTGTTTATCAAAGTTTGTTCCAGAACTGATTCGCGAAAGGCGAATCCAGTCAGGCGGACTAACGCCACGAGAGCGGTTCTTAACCATGGGCCTGTCGGGCCGCAATTACAGTCCTAGTAAACCATCAAACCTACAGATTACTTGTAGATTTGAATTCTAGATTTTTTAGTTTGCTACCAAGCAGGCGTAATACCAATCGTCGGTCGCGTCACCTTCTAAATACCTTTCAGGGCAATCGTTCCAATCTGCGGTAGTAAAAGTGACTCTGTAATCAGCGTCCCAATCGCTGCAGCCAGTTGGATAGGCGGGATCACCGCTCGTCCAGCAAGTGCCAATAATTGACTCTGCTGGAGTATAGGAATTTGAAGAACTCGGCGATGAATTTGCAGCATTAAAAGCAAAGAAAAGTATTCCAGCGACAATTAACAAGACAATTCTCACACCGCCGTCTTTTAGAGCCGCTAGATGTGGACGTGGATACGAATCTCCTTCAATTTCCACTGTTCCCAACTTGGATCTATGATTTTGAATTGCGTTGTAGTTTGCTGGGACATTGAAGATTGTGAAAACAAAGCTAAGCGGCCCCCACCAACCTGCTTTGAGTGTCGTGGATTGAAATTCAAAATACAGCCCTTCTGCACACATTGCACAAGTTGGATAGTTCCAAGTTGAAGTGTTGAACCAAATAATGAATGAAGTTACTTTGCGGATTTTTATTTGCTCAGCTTGAGCATTGCCACATGATTGACAGCGCATATTTCCCCCGAAATAGTTGTTGGGAGAAACCTACACACCGAATCTGCCATTACAAGACAAATGCGCCCAGATTTCTCCAGGCGCATTTGGTTTAAACGGGGTTTTGCGATTAATCGTCACCGCGGAGGATGGCGAGTAGGCGCAGGATTTCGATGTACATCCAGACCATGGTGACCATTAGGCCGAAGGCTGCTCGCCATTCGTTTTCTACTGGTTGGCCATTGCGGATGGCTGATTCGACATCGTTTAGGTCAATTACGAGGGTGAAAGATGCGAGTCCAACACCAACGAGGGCGATCGCCCAGCCGAATGATGTGCCATAGGCAGAGTTGCCAGTGAACATCGAGACACCGAAGTTGATTAGCGCAAATGCCATGTAACCCATTAGGGCGAAAGAGAAGATTTTGCGGGTCTTGTTTGAAACTCTCACCCATTTTTGCTTATAGGCAACAAAGATGACGCCGGCAGTTGCAAGAGTTGCTGTAACAGCTTGCATCACGATGCCTGGGTAGAAGCTTTCGAAGATTGATGAAATGCCACCAATGAATACACCTTCAACTACTGCATAAGCCATCATCACTGCAGGACGAACTGTCTTGCTAAATGATGCCCACATTGCCAAGCCGAAGCCGATTAGAGCTGCAGGCAGTGCAAGTGCAGTTAGGTTGAACACCCAAGTGAAAGCAGCTGAGATCGCTAGTAAGCCGAACAGGCTGATTGAGCGATTGATGGTGCCTTCGAGGGTCATGCGAGCTGCGCCTACATGTGGAATCTCAATTCCAGACTGGCTAACTTCGTATGAAGTTTCATTGTTTAGTGATCTAGTCAACACAGGGTTGGCCATTTTTCTCCTTTAGGTAGACCCGGGTTTAGGGGGTCGAGGCAGAGTTTAGGTAACGGTGGTGAAGTTTGCAGGGTTTGAGCTGATCAATGTGCAACATCTTGGCAGTCGAGTTCTTGAAATTCTAGGTAGATTTCTATATAGTTATTATATGAGTGAATTAAACATAACCCTTTCAGTCACAGAGGCGTCTGCAATCGGTGTTTCTGGAATCATCAAGGCTCTCGATGAACATGAGTGCCCAGTGATTCTTGAAAGGCACGGTAAACCAGTCGCAAAATTGATTTCTATTGAAGAGGCGGATGTCCTAGAAGACCTTGAAGAAGATCTTCGCTTAGCGGCCTTAGCTCTATCACGTTCTGTACCACCGCCGGTTTCAAACGTAAGCCTGCGCGACCTAGCAGAAGGATTCGGCTTTAATTTCGACGAATTAGTGGCAGAGGTTGAAGCGGAAATGAAAAAAGAAAAGTGACAGTACAGACGTTCCCGTCAATCATGAGCCCCCAGTCAACAGAAGCTGGC
>JAPLBX010000107.1 GCA_026392535.1 Actinomycetota bacterium | reverse complement strand
GCTGCCGCGTTTGGGGCAGTGCTTAGATTTGAGTTCGAAAAATGGAGCACACATAAATTAGGTGAACGTTTTCCATACGGAACTCTGCTGGCCAACGTGATTGGCTCATTCCTCCTTGGCTACTCAATTAGCCGCGCGGGTTGGACAGAAGAAATGCTTATGTTTGCCGCATCTTTTACTGGGGCCTTCACAACCTTCGGCGGCTTTATTGGCCAAACCCATCACCGACTTCGTCACAAAACTGAGCGGCCGATAGCGATCATCTACATCGTGTTGACGATTGGTCTATCTTTATTTGCAGCTTGGCTAGGATTGAATTCTTAGTCAACAAACTTTAAGTCAAGAAATATATAGATTAGAACCTAACCAACTAAGACTGCATCAACATATTGATCAAAGTCAGCCATTGGTATTTGACCATCTGGAAGTAATCCAGCCATATCAATTACTGCAACTCGAAGTGGCCCACCATCTTTATGCGCAGGAACTTGTGAAAGTGCCCGGTCGTAATAACCAGCACCACGGCCTAGTCGGCTGCCATCATTTGATGCAGCTAGTGCGGGAATAAAAAGCAGTGCACAATCGTTAAGTGATCCAACTTCTTGATTTAGTGGGGCTGCAATTCCTAATTCATCAACGCCCCATTCGCCGTCGTATCGATACCAAGTGATGGTTTTATCTTCATGGGAGTTAGGTAATAGAACTTTGTAGCCGTATTCACTCAGGGTTGAAATAAGTAAATCTGTAGGTGGCTCGAAACCAAGGGAAGCGAAAGCGCCAATGAAGTCACCGGGCTGACAGAATTTTTGGACCAGTTCCATGCCGTGGATTGCCACTGCAGATGCGCGGGTATCGGTTGCACCAGTTTGTAACGAATTTCTGCGGGCCTGAACAACCTTGCGAATTTCATTTTTCGCATCATCAATCGGAGTGGTCACACCCCGACTATGCCATCTTTACTTAGGCTTAGCATCTACAGTGAAAGAGTTCAGGCAATGAATATCGAAACCAAAACAGTTGAAGAGTATCTTTCAGATGTTCTCTCAGCTGTGGAGCCACTTGAAGCGTTTCATATTCCACTTTTTGAAGCCCGAGGATGCGTCAGCGCTGAAGATGTAACTGCGCCTTGGCCATTGCCGGCTTTCGACTCATCGGCAGTGGATGGATTTGCCGTATTGGCAGCCGACGTGAGTGCTGCCGCTGCAGACAATCCTGTGACGCTTCAAGTTTTAGAAATTGTCCAGTCCGGTTCACATGCTTCGCGTTCGATTCAACGCGGCGGTGCAATTCGAGTAAATGCGGGTGGCCCACTTCCCGAGAACGCTGATGCTGTTATTCCACTAGAACATACCGACGGGAATTCGGCGCAAGTACAAGTAATTCAGTCTGCAGTTTTTGGTCAGTTCATTCGGCGGGCTGCCGAAGACGTTGAACTTGGCGAAGTAGTTATCAAAGAGGGCACAAAAATTGATGCTCGTCATTTAGGTCTACTGGCTTCGGTTGGCCGAGGATCAGTTCTATCTCGACCACGTCCGCGTGTGGTGATTATTTCTGTTGGCGATGAATTGATTGAACCTGGAGCTAAATTAGAACCAGGCAAATTAATTGATTCGAACGGCTTGATGTTGGCTGCTGCAATTGCTGATGCTGGTTGTATTGCGTATCGGGTAGGTCCGATTCCAACAGATCACGAGAATTTACGGCGAGTTATTGAAGATCAATTAGTGCGAGCAGACTTTGTGGTGACAACTGGCGGCACAAATGCAGATTCATATGATGCTTTGGCTGCAGTTGCTTCCGATATTGGTGAACTCAGTTTCACCCGAGTTGCAATGCAACCTGGGTCGGCTCAAGGTTTTGGTTGGATTGGTGATGATCGAATTCCACTTATGACAATTCCAGGTAATCCGGTTGCCGCATATATTTCATTTGAAGTGTTTATTCGTCCGGTTTTGCATCGCTTACTTGGCCGCAAGGATTCGAGTTTAAATCTGCAATCTGCTTATAGCGCTAGTGCTTTCACTTCTCCTGGCGGAAAGCGACATTACATCCGCGCATTACGTGAAACAGATCCATCAGGAAATCACATAGTTCGAGCAATAGAAGGCCAAGGGGTTCATCTAATTGGAAGCCTTGCGAAAACTCAGTGCTTAATTGTGGTGCCAGATTCTGTGCAAGAAGTAAGAGTGGGCGACAAGATTGACGTCTTACTTCTCGACGACACCTCTATGTGGTGATCGTGGCAATCGACTGGCCATTAAGTCTTGCCGCCAATGGCGTTATTTTGCGACCGTTGAAGTGGTCCGATAGACATCACTGGGCTGAAATAAAATCTAGAAACAAGTCTTGGCTAAATCCCTGGGAAGCCACTAGTCCTGACGGTGTGCCAGTCAACCCAGTTTTCAAAGACATCTATCGGTTATCCAAACGAGCTGCCAAGTCAAGAAACACATTTATGTTTGCAATAGAGGTCGATGGTCACTTAGTTGGGCAAATCACATTAGGGAATGTGATTTGGGGGAGCCTACGAGAGGCATACATCGGATATTGGATCGATGAGAACTACGCCAATCGCGGAATCATGACCACTTCATTGGCCCTTTTGACGGATTATGCCTTGACTGAAGCAGGTTTACATCGAATCGAAGTGTCAATCAGACCAGAAAATGCTGCATCTTTGCGCGTGGTGGAGAAGCTGGGATTCAATAAAGAAGGTTTGCGACCTAGATTTTTACATATTGATGGTGACTGGCGCGATCATTTCATTTTTGTTTTGACATCGGAGAACATCAATTCATCAAAGATTGCGAAAATCCTTCGATAATTATCAAATTGCGACACGCAACAAATTTCACCCATCAATGTGTGTGTAACCGTTAATTTTTGCACGTGGGTTCAGGAGTGGTTCTAGCTGTAATCGTCGGCATTTGGGCGATATTTCTTCTTCCTGTCTTACTTCGCAAACATGATGCAACTGGAAAACTTCAAGACGTTGATAAATTTCGCGAAGCGATGGGGCAATTAGGTTCCACTTTAAACATCCCACAACAACCAAAGAATCCGAAAATCGAAGTTAAACGCGAAATACGTGCTGGACATCCTGACCCACAAATCAGTTTGCAAGTTCGAAAACGTCGCAAAGTATTTTTAGCAATCACAACTTCCATTCCAATTTTTATTTTTGGAATTGTTTTCGGTTATTTATCAATATTTTTTGCAGTCGTTCCTGTCGCTATGTTTGTTGGATATTTGACTTGGGTTCGAATGACAATTAAACCAAGAGTTGCAGAAGTAATTGATGAAAATGCCCCTCATCAAAAATATGTTCACCGAAGGGATCGAAATCATCGGTTTGCAGCACTTGCACAACTTCGCAAAGCGGCAGCAAAACGCTTAACCGAGGTTGAAGCAGAATTAGACACTTCAAAAACAAGTTCTTGGCAAACTGCGAGGCCATTACTCGGTGCTGAATTTGAAACTCCAAAAACAGTATTGCCAAGCTTTGTTGATTCACCGGCAGCAACCGAAGTGCCAAGAGTTTTGGATCGTGAAAGTGGCGGCTGGAATGCTGATGCGATGATTCAAGCTGCAGCTCGTCAACGTCGCGAAGAGTTAGCCAAACTTGTGGCTGATGATGTTGATGAAGTTATTTTCTCACCGGTTGAAGATGAAGATGGCACAAATGAACTGCCACGCGTAATCGGCGCTTAAATCCAACTTCCAAACCACATATGAATCTGCCAGTACCACTTTGGTATTAGTTCGCCTGTCCATATCGGATAGAAGAAAGCGCTGAGCAGAACGGTTGAAGTCACATAAACCCCAACTAGTAATGCTCGTTTAGCCCTTGTTTTACCGCTATTTACAACTGGTCCAAGAATTTGACCACAAACACTTGCCAAAGCTAAAACCATGTATGGCAACATAACTATCGCATAAAAACTAAAAACAGTTCTTTGCTGGAACAACAGCCAAGGAGCCCAAGCTGCTAGAAACATAACAACAATTGCAAGCGCTCGACTATCGCGTTTTGTGAACCAAAGCCAAATCTGCTGCAAGATGGCCAAGGTTGCAGCCCACCAAATCAGTGGATTTCCTAATGCCACAACTTCTTCAGCGCATTTTTCAGATCCGCATCCGCGAACTCCCTGGGCAAATTCTTCGTAATAGAAAGATGTGGGACGCAAATTCAAAGGCCAAGACCAAGGGTTTGATTGATAGGAGTGGGAAGTGGTTAGGTTTGTATGAAATGCAAAAGCGGTCTGGTGGTAGTGAATCAAACTTCGCAATACTTCTGGAAGGAATTGCAATCCTTCTTTTGGATTAGCCGCAGCCCAGTTTCGATTGTATGCAACATCCGAAATAATCCAGCCATACCAAGTTGCGGTATAAACAGTTAGAAGTATGACAACCACGATTGGCAAAAGTTTCAACGCACTTACAACGGAAGTTTTTACTGGAAATGTTTTCCCTAAACCGATACGAGTTCTTACTTCGAAGAAAATCACCAGTAAGCCAATTCCAATTACAAACCAGACTCCAGACCATTTGGTTGCACATGCAAGAGCGAGCAAAATGGCTGCAAGATAAATCCATGGACGATAGAAGGAGTTGAATCTATTTTGTTCCAGTCTTTGTTTTACAAAGTCTCGGTCCATAACAATCGCAACGAATGCAGCCAAAGTTAAAAACATCAAAGTTTGATCTAGCAATGCAGTGCGACTATGAACGATTGCCATGCCGTCTATGGCCATGAATAGACCGGCTAGGAAAGCGGTCAAGTTGTGATTGAAGAGCCGCAGTGCTACCCGGTGCACCAAAATCACGGCTCCAACACCTAAAACCGCCATCATGAAGCGCCAGCCATATGGATTCCAGCCAAACATTTGCTCGCCAGCGGCGATTACCCACTTTCCAAAAGGTGGGTGGACCACATATGAAGGATTTCCAGTGAAGACATCAGTCATGCCAGCAAGGATTTTTTCGTTCGCATCTTTAACGGTGTCGACTTCATAGCCGTATTTCAATAGCGACCAGGCGTCTTTGGCGTAATAAGTTTCATCAAAGACCAGGGAACGGATAAGTTTCATCAAAGACCAGGGCATGGGGAGTGCCAAGATTGTGAAGTCGCAAAGCTCCAGCTAGAAATGCCAAAGCTGAAGTAACCCACCAATTGCGTGCCAAAGTCGCTTTCATAGCCACATTGTGCCGAACCCTTAGCAATGCATGAAACAATGTCACTATGTCTACGCTCAAACCCGGGTCTACGCTCAAACCTGGGGTGCTCTATGTGGCAGCCACTCCAATTGGCAACATTCATGATGCGTCCCAGCATCTGATTAGTGCTCTTCGAGATGCGGATGTAATTGCTTGTGAAGACACTCGAAAGACAAAATTCTTGCTAAATGCGCTTGAAATTTCCACCCAAGCAAAGCTGATGTCGCATCACGAACACAATGAACGTGAACGAATCCCACAAATCCTCCAAATGATTCAAGATGATAAAACTGTTTTGGTTGTTAGTGATGCAGGAATGCCGGCAGTAAGTGATCCTGGTTTTCCACTTGTGCAAGCAGTAGTGGCAGCAAATATTCCAATCTCAGTAATTCCAGGTGCTTCGGCAGTTACTACGGCTTTAGTACTAAGTGGCTTACCAACAGATAGATTTGTTTTCGAAGGATTTTTGCCAAGAAAATCTGGCGAACGTAAAAAGCAGTTGCAGTCATTGGCTCAAGAACATCGCACTATTGTGGTTTTTGAATCCGGCCATCGCGTTAAAGATTCTTTAGAAAATATGGTGGAAATTTTTGGTGGTAATCGAAAAGCAGCACTATGCCGAGAACTCACTAAAACCTATGAAGAAGTGATTCGGGGGAGTTTGGCCGAGCTAGTCTCGAGGGCTCAGGAAGAGATCCTTGGAGAGATCACTTTGGTGATTGCTGGAGCCGAGCCGAGCACTGCCACCGAAGCCGATATTCGCCAAGAACTAGAGCGCTTAGCAATGGCCGGCACAGGCAAAAAAGAGGCTATTTCAGAGGTTTGCAGCCGGCTTTCAGTGTCAAAGCGTGAGGTCTTCGATATCGCGCTTAGCGTAGATTTCAAGCCCCTTTCTGGAGCCTAAACTTAGGGCTATGGCCAAGGACAAAGCTTTCTACTTAACCACCCCGATTTACTACGTAAACGATGCTCCGCATATCGGTCATGCCTACACAACGACTGCTGGAGATGTGCTCACCCGTTGGCACCGCCAACGCGGCGAAGCAGTCTGGTATTTGACCGGAACTGATGAGCACGGCCAAAAGGTGATGCGCACAGCAGAAGCCAATGGCGTAGCACCACAGGTTTGGGCTGACAAATTGGTTGAATCTGCTTGGTTGCCCGTCCTTGAAACAATCGATGTTAAAAATGATGATTTCATCCGTACCACTGAAGAACGTCACATTGAACGCGTGCAAAGATTTTTACAACGCCTAAAAGATGCTGGTCATATTTATGCCGGCCCATATGAAGGTCCTTATTGCGTTGGTTGTGAAGAATTTAAATTAGCTGGCGACCTGATTGATGGTGAAGGCGAATACAAGAGTCATAAGTGTTGCCCGATTCATTCAACGCCAGTTGAAATTGTTAGAGAAACAAATTGGTTTTTCAAATTGTCTG
>JAPLBX010000187.1:774-4149 GCA_026392535.1 Actinomycetota bacterium | reverse complement strand
TACTATTTCTTCAATGAAGTAAGCAGAGTCGTGGGACTGCTGAAGGTTTAGTTGACGGTCTGATCTGACCCGGAGCAGTAAACAAAGATTTTTTGCGGTTGCTGTCAACGTTGCTGTCAAAGTACCCGAAACGACTCTAAATGACTTAAAAGTCGTTTAACGGTGTGGCGGGTGGGGCTCGAACCCACGACCCACGGATTATGAGTCCGATGCTCTGACCGACTGAGCTACCGCCCCTGAACGCTTAAGTTTATCGGGTTATGGGAAAACTAAAAACAACGGTTGGCGTATCAGGAATCCAAGGAAGCCAAGTGCGCGAGAGCGCCTTCATCCACTCGCATTACTGTCCACTCATTCATCGGCTTAGCGCCCAGTGATTCGTAGAACTCAATAGATGGTTGATTCCAGTTAAGTACCCACCACTGAAGGCGTTCGTACCCGCGGGTAACACACACATTAGCCAAGTAGGTGAGTAGTGCTTTGCCGTAACCATTGCCGCGATGTTCTGGAAGTACAAAGAGATCCTCGACATAAATGCCGTGCGTGCCGGTCCAAGTTGAGTAGTTGAGGTACCAAACGACAAAGCCCACAATCTGGTTGCCGACTTCAACAAAGTTGCAAAATACCTGAGGGTTTTCGGTGAAAAATGTATTGGCAATATCTTCCAGTGTTGCCACCGCTTCTTCCGGACACTTTTCATAAATAGCTAGTTCCATGATGAAGTCAAGAATCTTCTGTGCTTCTTCGGGTCTCGCTGCTCGTATCTGCATAAGGCAAGTCTAAGTACCGGCCTTTAACTCTTTGGTTTCTAAGATTTTAGCGCTTGTTTGGAACCTCCACTCAGTGGTGAAATCATTGTAATTTTGCCGAAAAATTGGTCTGGTTTGCAGGATAATTGCGTTAAATACTCTGCAATGGGGCAGGAGTTAATCCGTAACTGGTGGGTGAGCCGACTGTGACTTCAGTTGAAACGAATGAAGGAATCGACTCACTAACAAATCCCAGTGTTGATTTAACCAGGCGACTAATTTCTGCAGCGCAAGCTAAACGCACAAGTCATGAGCGCGCTAAAAGAAAGCGTTTTGCTCGAATGGTTGCGCATTCCGATGCTTCCAAGTTCACAATGATGCTCACGGATCGGGTAATCCGGATAAATTCCAACCGCAATGCTGCCCGGGCACTAACCGATGTTGGGGAGCTGGCGTCAGCACCAGGTCTTGGAGTTTTAGATTTCACGCTGATAAGAATTGCGATACTTGCTTCGAAGTTTTTCCCAAATCTAGTAATGCAGTGCGTGCGGTGGCGAGTACGCAAAGCCGCAGTCGGCATCATTTTGCCAGCAGAGTCAGATCAGCTAGCTGGCCATATTCACACTCGAAGCAAAACGAATATCAAACTCAATGTGAATGTATTGGGCGAAGCAATATTAGGTGAGCACGAAGCGCACGATCGACTTTTAGCAGTTCTAGAAATGATGCAACGACCTGAAATCGATTATGTATCAGTCAAAATATCTGCACTCGTGAGCCAGATTAATGCTCTCGACCATCTTGGCTCTGTTGAAAGAGTGGCGTTACCGTTACGGGAGATTTATCGAAGCTCAAACCGAAACAACACCTTCGTAAATCTTGATATGGAAGAGTTCAAGGACCTCAAAATTACAGTCGATGTTTTCACCAAACTGTTAGACGAACCTGAATTTGAAAACTTATCTGCGGGCATAGTTCTACAGGCCTACTTGCCAGACTCGCACGCTGAAATGCAAAACCTCATAGGTTGGGCCACTAAACGGTTCGAGCGAACTGGTGTGCCAATAAAGATTCGAATAGTTAAAGGTGCAAATCTTGCGCAAGAACTAACTGATGCGCAATTACACGGGTGGCCAACTGCGACTTATGCAACTAAAGCACTAGTAGATGCAAGTTATCTACGAATGCTGGATCAACTTTTACGCCCCGAAAATTCATCCGCAGTAAGGGTGGGAATCGCAAGTCACAATCTATTTCATTTAGCGTGGGCGATCTGCGTAGCAGAACAACGCGGTGTTGTTTCGCAGATTGACATTGAAATGTTGGAGGGAATGGCAAACTCTGAAGCACAGGCAATTTCAGAGATTTTCGGTTCCGTTCTGCTTTACTCGCCCGTTACTTATAAATCCGATTTCCCAAGCGCTGTTGCATACTTAGTGCGCAGACTAGACGAGAATACTTCGCCTGAAAATTATCTGAGTGCCTCGTTTAACATCTCAGCTACAGGCAGTGAATTTGAATCTCAAATGTCCAAGTTTGTTAAAGCAGTTTCTGCTCGTCACAATATTTCAACAACCTCATTGCGTCATCAAACGATTAATGACAATTCCAAGAGTGGTTTTGAAAATGCCAGTGATGGCGATCCAACAAATCCTGATTTTCAGAGAACTGTTTACGATGCGTTGGAAATAGTCACCAAGAAACCGGAGTTCCATATTCCACTCGGTATAGATGTGCCATCAGAATCCAAGGATGTTGAGATAGGTGTAGACCCCAATGCGAATGGCGCAAAGTGGTACACCTACAACGTCGCTACTACAGCTGATGTTGATAATGCTGTGTCTTCAGCAGTTGCTTCCTTAGGTCGTTGGGAAAACAGGGGATCGGATGAACGGGCACAGTTGCTGCAAGCTGCTGCCGAGCAGATCTCTAGCCAGAGAGCAGAGTTAATCGCATTAATGGCGCGCGATGGTGGCAAATCACCTATGGAAGCCGATGCTGAGATTAGTGAAGCAATAGATTTTGCTAACTATTACGCAGAACAAGCAAAGAAATTAGTTGATGGTTCACAGTCAATTGGGCCTGTTCTGGTCATTCCTCCGTGGAATTTTCCGTTTGCAATTCCAATGGGCGGTGTCTGTGCGGCTCTGGCAGCAGGCAACACAGTTATCTTGAAACCTGCGCCTGAAACGGTTGCAATCGCAAAGGCATTAGTCGACATTCTGTGGCAGGCAGGAATTCCTAGCGACGTGTTGCAGTTCTTGCCATGTCGTGATGACGAAATCGGACAATACTTGGTAACACATGAAGGAATTTCAGCAGTCATACTCACAGGATCTTTTGAAACTGCAAAGCTGTTTAAAAGTTGGAAACCAGATTTGAATCTATTAGCTGAGACAAGCGGCAAGAATTCAATCGTTGTTACTGCGTGTGCAGACATTGATTCAGCGGTTAAGGATTTAGTCACATCAGCATTTGGCCATGCCGGTCAAAAATGTAGCGCAGCTAGTTTGGCAATAGTTGATGAATCTCTCTACGCAAATGACACTTTTTTGTCGCAGTTACGCGACGCGGCCCACTCTCTAGCGTTTGGTCCAAGCACAAACATTGGCACAACTAATGGTCC
>JAPLBX010000187.1:0-699 GCA_026392535.1 Actinomycetota bacterium | reverse complement strand
CGGGTTACTTGTGGAGTGCCGGAATAAAGCTAGGTGTGCGACCAGGATCTTGGAGTCATTTGAATGAATGGTTTGGTCCAGTCTTAGGTTTGATGAGTTCTGCAAACCTCGACCAAGCAATTGCATTGCAAAATTCCACCAGTTTTGGACTTACTGCTGGAATTGCATCCCTTGATGAAGATGAATGCAACCATTGGGCAGCCAATGTTGAAGCAGGCAACCTCTACATAAACAGAGGCATTACTGGGGCGATAGTTTCGCGTCAGCCATTCGGTGGTTGGAAACAAAGCAGTGTTGGGCCAACTGCAAAAGCGGGTGGACCTCACTATCTTGAGCAGTTGCGCATTTGGTCGCCGTTACTTGATTTGAGGAATTTTAAAGAATCAGCAGAATCATGGATGAGTTCTATCGGAGATGTAGTTGCCCCTACCGCAAAAATCACAGCGGAATTGAATTACTCGCGCTACCGGCCATATTCAACTGGGATCTTGGTAAGAGTTGATGAGAAAACAGATCCTAAATCGATTGAACTGCTTGAGTGGTTGCAGAGCCACTTCGACTTAAATATTTTCATAAGCGATAACGGCACCACCGAAGATTTCCTCGAGCAGATCCGGCAGCAAAATAACCGCATTGAAAAAGTTAGGTGGCGTTCCAGTGAACCCGCGCCGGAATTCGAATTACTCGAACTAGGCATCT
>JAPLBX010000153.1 GCA_026392535.1 Actinomycetota bacterium | reverse complement strand
TGAGCCGTTCTATTTCAATGTCAGGTTTTGCCGGATCCTTTTTGCTTACCCATTTCCATGCATAACCGGCCAAGATTCTCGACAAACCAAATTTCTCATTCTTCTTTAGAATTTCCTCTCGCATCTCCGTGAATGAATGAAAGAACCTGAGGTCATATTCACCAAACCCAGGGTTGGGCATGGGATTATCAGTCAGCAGCCTTTGGATAAATTCCACATAATCTTGTCCAGCGCTCACTCGGAGCTGGGAATGCAATTTGAAATAAGTGCGAGAAGCCTTAGCATCATCAATTGCCTCGTTAATGACGCTTCTAGGTAAATCAAGTGGCTTGATTGATTGATCTGGATCAAGTAAGAGCACTTGAGCTTCGCTTTGTGCAACCATCCAGTCTAGTTGCGTGAACTTTAAGTCATCCTTGCCAAATAGCTTCTTGTTGATTTCCACATAAAGTGTGTTAAGAGTTGGAAACGCTTGGTTTGCACGCATGCTGAGACGATGTGCCTCATCGATTATTAGCAAATCCCATTTTTCTGAACTGCTACCGACAGAGAATGGTTTGACAATCATTTTCTTAGTCAATCCCGGCGTCTTAGAAAAGACATTTGACAACGTAGTTCTGAGTGCTTGCTGCGGGATAACCAAGCCAACCTTGTAGTCAATCAGCAATTCGCTGTTTTCGTGAGTCATGTACTCAGCAAAAATAGAATCTTCATCAACAAGGGCATTATCAACAAGGCTTGCGATGTCCTGAATAAGCTTCATTAGGTAGATAGCGATGATTGTCTTTCCGGTACCGGGGTCACCTTCAACGACAATCTTTGCTGACTTGCCTTTTCGCTTCCCTCTTAAGATCTCATCAAGTATTCCTTTAACAGCAATCGCCTGATCTGCCGTTAAAGACTTAAAGGGTGAGTACTTAAAGAGATTCGAATTGATGATTTCAGGAACGGATCGGGTCAATAAGCCATTTTCAACCAGTCGATCAAAAAGAGCCTGAAAAGTGGCTCTGTATTCTTCTCGATCGAAATAGTTTCCATTGACAATTCCAGCATTGGCATTGAGAACTCGATGGGCACCGTCAGCAGCTAGATACTGAATTAACTGGGATTCAAGGTCTAAGCAAGCAGATTTATTGAACTTGGTGCTCAGGACAATTTGCACTCGTTTTAGGTTCTTTTTGCTCTCTGTCGTTAAGTGCTGTTGAAGTCGCGATTGGGCATTAATTGTTTCTCCGACATAAACCTCTTTGTCGTTATTGAGAATGTAAACAACTGGCCAATCGCGGGCTATCTCATTAGTGAATGACCAATCGACTACAGATTTTTGATCGAACGGAAACTCAACAATTTCAAAGTCGGTCATACTTGTCACTCTTACCCTTAGATTTTTCTACAGGGTATTTCTCTTTGGTCTTCTCAAGTTTTTCAATTACTAGATCGTAAGGGTCTAGGCCAAAGTGGTCTGCGAGCAAGATGCAATAGGTAAGGACGTCAGCAAGTTCATCTTTAATGGCGGCCTCGTCTACTTCGCTTCCCCACTGGAAAAGCTCCAGAAGTTCAGCTGACTCAATTGAGACGCTCTTTGCCAAGTTTTCTGGAGTGTGAAATTGCTTCCAATCGCGCTCGGCAACAAACTGGCGCAATTGCTCAAGAACTTGATCCTTCTCCATGATTTAAGACTACAAGTGACTATCAAAATTTAGGCCATTGCCTGTCAAAACCATGGCCAACCCTCTGGCTTCCCTGCAGGCCTTTGTGATGATTATAAAACGACTACTAACTACTCATTCAAGTTCAAAATTCTTGATAATGCTTTTGGTTTCCTCGGATAAGTTTGGATTCTTTATCAAGTTGTCGAGATCTAGCACGTAGTATCCCTGAACGTCGTTTTTCCAGTCATCAAGTAGTTTCATCACATCTTTATCCGTAAGGGCAGCGCATGTGGACAGGGCATCAAGCGCCTCACCGTCTCCCCAGTGATCCTCATCCGATGCTATTAACATTGCGATTTCACTCGTACAATTTGGGTGATCCAAGATGTCTGCAACCACTCCCTGCTCGCGATATCCGTCAGTCAAGATGTGCTTTAGAGCCATGCTGCTCGTATTCGAGTTATCAACTATCAGATACGAATATTCTGGGCTTGCTTGCATTGCTATACGTTCCAATAAAGCAGGATCCGTGCAGGCTTTCCCAAAAAATAGTGATATCAATTCGCCATCAGGATTATTCTCTAGAATAAATTGAAAGATCTTTTCTTGGATATCAAGTGGCAAATAGCCGCCTAGAAGTAATTCATCCAACGCGTTTGATGCACTGTTATTGTAATTCTGGCTATGCGACAACAAGTTTTCAGGCCAGTTTTCATCATCAAAAAAGTGCTTAACCTCAGTTGTCATTACACTCACTTTTCTAGTTAGTTTAAGAAGTTTACCTAATTCAACAACAAAGGCCCCCTGGTTTCCCAGGAGGCCTTTGTGTTTGTTGCTTATTTGCTATTAGCTGCAGCCGCTTGTGCTTCCGCAACCTTCACATACGTAGCAGGAACC
>JAPLBX010000104.1:10888-15872 GCA_026392535.1 Actinomycetota bacterium | reverse complement strand
GACTGAAGTTGATTCAGATACATAGTTGATGGATCTTGTTTTTACCACATTAACTTTGCAGTTCAACTTATTTTCGATGTAAGCGATTAACTCGCTCTCAGATTCAAAAACTGCACCCAAGGTCAAGTTAACATCTGTGTGGATATTTCTTGCACGATATGAATCAGCAAGCATCATGACAACAATGAGCATTCCAACTAGCGCAATTGACAATTGAATTGGATGAGTATCAATTGCAGTAATTAATGCCATGGTCAAAGCCATAAAGAAGTATGCAATTTCAATATGTTCGAATTCCTTACTTCGAAGGCGAATGATTGAAAGTACACCAAACAGACCAAAGCCAACTGCCGCACTCAAGGTGCTGGTAGCCAATACGGTTAGAACTGAGAACAGTCCGAGGTTCGCGGTGATAAAAACTGCTGCTAGGTCACGGCGGCGGTAGTTACGGAAATAGATTCCCAAGACCATTAAGTTGATTCCTACAAAATCAATGGCTAAACGCTCAGCGATATCCCAGTAAAAGATCGAAAAGTCCATTTTTCCTCATTTCTAGAGGTCAAGACTACCTCAACACAATGGGCAAAATTGCTCTCATTCAGCTGCTGAAACCAGCATCAACTCAAATGGCACCCAACGAATCCAAGGGTTACACGACATGTCGGTCTGATTGCGCTGGCAATTGTTATTTGGTTCAGGCAAATCAACTCGAGTAGCGCCATTAGTTGTTCGTCTGACCATCCAGGTGGAGCCACCGCCATCAAATCCAACCGCATGTGTTGCTCCCAAGCTTTTTAGCCAGCGCGAGATTTGGGGATAGTTCGCACCACCGGTCCGATAGCCTGAATTGTTTGGATCTCGCGATGCTGGAGATGCAGTCATCAACCAGTATTGACCTGCGTCATTCCAGCCAATCGCTGTTCGTGGTCGGATTTTCCCACCGGTGTTTGAGCAAGTGGCAATGATTGAGTTATCCATAATCAGTTTGGTTCCATATCCAACAAAAGTTTCGTATGGTTCACGGTTCTTGGTTTGATATTTTGAAACAAAAGTTGCAGCCATCCCGACAGCCCAGTCTTGCACTAATGCAGCTTGATTATTTCCTAATTGAAAAACTAAATCTCCGGGTTCTTCCACTGACATGGAGCCACCGCTTTTCTTGATTCTATGAATAACGCCATCGCGCACGCGGATTGAAGCTTTTCCTGCATAGGTATCCCCATCTCCAAAGCTTCCTCGCCAATTGTCATCATAAACAGAACCTAGGTTTGATGGTGGCAAATTAGCGCCACCTTGGTTATCGGGTAGGTAATAATTCAAGGTTCCCATAAACAATTTTTCGCCATTAACAGTGAGTGTTGATCTATACCGAGCTTTAGTTTCAGCAATTGTTTTGATTCGCTCTGCAGTTTCATCCACAGTCACTGTTGCCACAGGTCGGACGAATGAAGTTCGCACATCTGGTGCCAAGAAGTCTGGTACTTGCAATATGTATTCACCTGCAAGTGCTTTTACGCTCCGACCAGAATTATAGAAAGCCGTAATTTTGCCATTCTTGATCTTGAGAGTTAAAGCTCCGGCGGGAGTCTTACCTTTCCAATCGGAAGTAAACAATGAAATTTCATTTGAACCTAGCTGCTTGTTGATTCCCGTGATTGAGAAATCACTTGCACCAATTTGAGCAATGCCGTGGGTAAGGAAGCCTTGTTTTATTGAAGGCCTTGAGTATTTAACTTTGACAGTGCTGCCAATCTTTTGGGCTTTCAAACTATTCGGAGGGTTCACAAACTGAACCACAGTTTGTTTTGATAAAACAGAGACGGCGGAGCCAGTCTTGTAGATCTTCTTGATTTTCCCACCAGATAAAACCCAAGTTAAATCTTTTTTCGGTGTTGGGCCCGTCCACAGAGGTGTAAAAACCGAAGTCTTATTTCCAACTAGATTTACAAAAGACAAGGGTGCGCTTGTACTTCCAGCTGTAATACTTCCCTTGGACTTAAAGCCGTGCGACTCTGGCTTACCTAAATCAATAGTCACACCGCGGTTAGCAAATTTGTTTCGTAGATCTCTAGCAGCTTTACCTGTCGCTTGAATTACGTTTTGACCTGCAGTCGGTGTGTAACTTTTACCTGCTAAATCAAAGTCAATAATCTCATTGCCCGAAACCAAAATACTCACTTTCCCAACTGGTGTACCACCTGGGCGGCGATTGTCATAAATCACAACGCCATCCAATGGAAGGGATGGGAGGTTTAATCCAGAAATGATTTGGCTTCGTGAATTTAACTGAACAGAACCAGTAGTGCTCCAACCATCAGCAGGATCTGGAAGCCGAGAAACAACACCGGCAATTTTCATCCAATCTGGTGTGTAGTAGCCAGTTTGTGGGTCATATGCAAGTGGGAAGTAGATAAGTTTGCCGTCTTCTAACGCCGGGCCCCAAGGAAGTGGATCTCCATAAAGATTGAAAAAATCGGAATTGATTGCAACGGCCGCATCATTTGTGATTACAGATTCATAAGGATCTGCATAACCCGGAATCAAAGTTCTACCGATTTTCCAAGTGAAGAGATTTAGGGAAGATGATGCGACTGATATCCGGGTGTCTTCCCAGCTATCGTGAGTGACTCCAGCATTAAATTTCCAAGTCGTAATACCGACACCAGTTTTAGGTGTGAAGGTGTTCTCAGGATTTCCAAGCACTGGCGGGGTATCGCAAACATTCACAAGCGGTAACTGTGATGAATACACAGGTCCGATTGAAAAAGCAGAGAGTGCGAGTCCAATTGCCAGTACTAGCGACTTGCGGCTCACACACTCTGCTTTCAATAATTAAGTGCTTCTAATTCTAGGTGTTAGTTATAAGTAGGAGTTGAATCTTCTGAGCAGAATTGCCACCCCTACCTTGAGGCTCAACTTGAATATCAACACTCACTTGACCTTCTGGCCAATTCATTGCGGGGTTCTTGGTTGAGTAACAGCGACCAATTTCCCATGAAATTATCATTCTTGGTTTAGTTGCTGTATCGATTGCAGTATCAGCAGCCATTGAGGTGTCAGTATGTGTTTCTGCGTCACACTTACCGGCTCCTTGAGTTGGCTGTCCGTCGACTACCGGCCCATTTGGAATATCAGGTGTGTACTTCATTCCAGCTAGATCGTAGAAGGTTCCTGTCTCGCCATCAATCGCTAAGCGTTGTGGGCGAAACATCTCAAATTCCAAAACTGAATTTGATCGGAGTTCTATTCGATTTAGGTTTCCGAAAGAAACAGTTCCATCCTCGAGGAAAAAGTTCTGCCAATCTCCACTATCAATGCGGAAGCGAGTTGGCAATGGATGTGTGACAAAGATGAATCCAGCAGTTGCGGTAAATTCGTAGCTCTTGCCATCCGCTGTGGTTACCCTTTGAATAAATGTGTCTTGCCCAGAAATTTCAGATGGACTGGTGAAATTCCAACCATGTTGTCCAGCATCCTTATTTGTTGGTAATCCAGTAATTTCGGAGTTGCTGATTTGGCCGTTTCCAATCGTCCATTGGAAGTCGCCTGTATTCCCAGGGTTTCCAATGTCAACGAAGTCCATTGGTGCGTATGGAACGCCAACACCCTTTAACTCAGTCTTGACAACGTTTGATCCACAAACATTTTGTATAGGTGATATAACCATGCTCATGGTGTTTGAAATTGCACTTGCAATTCTTTCTGGTGTTGCTTCGAATTGGTTCCGTCCATATGCATTTATATTTCCTTCAAAGTTTGGTTGTGTTGCTTTGAAGTTCGTAAAAATAAAGAAGGAGGCGGCAGTTTCGCAAGATGCGTCATTTGCCGGAAGATTATTTGGCGGGATTGGGGTTGAATTGTCAGCGAGATCAACTTTAGAGTCGCCATCATCATTCACGTCAAACGCGTTTGTTAAACCATCTCCATCCGCATCTGCACCAGCGAACGCATCTGTTGCATCTTCACCAGCATAAGTCGAAGTTCTGATTGCACTCATCGGAGCTGTGCCAGATTTTCCGTAATTACCAACGCCGTTTGGTTTGTAGTTTGTAGCTGAAACTGATTTAGTTTTTACAACTTTGCCTGATTTAGCACTTGCAAGTCCGTAACCTTGTTTATCTGTAACTGCTTTCTTGGTTACAGTTCCGAAGTTAACGGTCTTTGAAGATCCAGTACTGATCTGGGTGTAAACCGCGGTTTTGCTGGCCCAACCTAAAACAACTGGTCCGTAGTAGTCACCACCGGATGTAGAAACTAGTTGCAAAGTGGATCCTTGAATCGATTTCATTTTTGGAGTTACCAATGACACGGCTTGAGTTGCCTTTGTGATTTTTGCTGAGGCTAATACCCGGCCGGTTCGCGCCACAAGTAACACAGTTTTGCCCTTGGCTGCTTTAAAGCTTGCCTTGACGGTGTATTTAGAAGTTGCCGCCAGAGGAGCACTACCTGCGTTTGCTGGACTTGTGACTAATCCAAGCGAGATCAATCCAATAGTTATCAATACTGTTAATTTTCGCATTGGCCCTCCCCGGCAAATACTGACTGATACTGACTAATACCATCTCATTTTTCTCCTTTCAATCCTTCTTTTCAACCCATTTCTCAAAAAACTTATCTAATTCTTTACTTTAGATAACCTACGCTCAGCAGGGACGCAAAAGGAGAGATTTTGAGCACGGAAACCAAGTACCGGCGAGACATCCAAGGGTTACGTGCCGTTGCAGTCTTGCTAGTGATCTTGGACCATGCCCAATTCACCACTTTTGGCGGTGGCTTCATCGGGGTTGATGTTTTCTTTGTAATTAGCGGCTTTGTAATCACCGGCTTGTTACTTCGTATGCCAGAACGCAATCTCTTTGAAAATCTAAAGACTTTTTACACTCGAAGGATTTTGAGAATTGTTCCGGCAGCAACTTTGCTCATTTTCGTCACTGTTTTTGCAGCATTTTTCATTATGCGGGAGAACTTCAATGTTCAACTTCTT
>JAPLBX010000104.1:1598-10826 GCA_026392535.1 Actinomycetota bacterium | reverse complement strand
AACTCATTTTTGGTCTCTAGCTGTTGAAGAACAGTTTTATTTTATTTACCCACTAATTATTTTTGTGATCTCATATTTTGGTAATAACAATACGGGTAATAACAGTCGTCTGCGGAATACTCGTGTTTTTCTTTTGTTGGCAGTCTCTGCTTCTGCGATTTGGAGTGCTATCTACACAGCCACCAACCCGACAGCTGCCTACTACTCTCCTTTCACTAGGTTTTGGGAATTAGCACTTGGTGGACTTGTCGCTTGCATTCCAATTGCTTGGGCAGAGAGAACCAAGCGCATCAATGGTCTAATTTCAATCGCTGCCATTGTCGTTCTCGTCTATGGAGTAGCGGCCCTGTCTGAAAGTTCATCCTTTCCAGGTGTTAACGCTTGGATTCCTTGCGGGGCTACAGCGCTAATCATTTGGAGTGGTAGCCGGCAACTTGGCAAAGGTCCTGTGCATTGGTTGAGTGGCAAAACAATTACTTATATCGGGGATATTTCCTATTCCCTATATTTGTGGCATTTCCCATTGCTTTTGTTGTCAGCCCATGTCCTAGGGGTAACTCTCTTGCAACAGGTAATCGCAATCGCAGGAACTTTTGCTTGCGCAATGATTTCGTATCATTATTTTGAAAATCCGATTAGGCACTCAGCAAAACTTCAAAGAGATGGCTTGGCCGTATTGGCGACTCTTCTAATCTCGATTGCAATTGTATGGAATGGAAGCTTGATTGTTGAGTATCTCTATCTCAACAATTAGTCAAAAAGCATTTTTCCTTTAGATTTCATTTTCACATTGAAGATATCTTGCATCTGTGAAATTACATATGTTGCTAAGACATTTTGACCCACCCAGGTGAAATGGATTCCATCTGTGCCGCGAATCTTTTGATTTCTACCGTTTACCTTGGCCCATTCACGATATTTGCCCTTGTTATCGGCCATGTAATCCCAAGTGGGAATAAAAGTTGCTCCAGAGTTTTGTGAAACAGCTGTGGACGAACGTTCATTTAATACCGCCATGTAACTAGCAAAGTACGAAGACTGCATAACTGGCAGGCCCACCCAAATCACGTAAGCGCCTGAATCTAGAGACTGCTTTATCAGTTTTGTTGCCTCAGCTTCATATCTTGCATTCCACTTCTTAGAATCAAACTGGGCAACCGATCCATCTATATTCATATTCTGATGGTCGTTGGTACCTAACATAACAATCACAAGATCTGGATCGCTTGCATTAATAAATGGGCCAATTTTCTTCGGCCAGTTATAAAACCAGGAGTTTGAAAGTCCGGTTGATGACTTACTCTTAATCACCAAATCAATACCGGAAGTTTTATCTAGTTGTCTTTGCATTCCGTATGCCAAGTTGTTGCCTAAGGAATCGCCAACCACCAATATGTTGCAGGTGCCAGCTGAACTTGCGACAGTTTCTGCCAATAAATCAAAGTTGCAGCCTTTGGACTTTTGCACTTTGTTGATCGCGGACAAAGCGGCTGTTTCTTGAGATTCTTGAGTTGGTGTAGGTGTTGAAGATTTGGAAGGTTTTGGAGCGTTAATAATTGATTCATTTAGTGCAGCATTTGCGCTGGTAAAGATATATCCAGTACCCATTAAGAAAACGAGTGCAGCAATTAAAACGATTCTTAAACGGCGATTATCTCGATTCATTTACTGCTCCTCAACTGAATTCAAGTTTAGCTGCGAGCAAGGTATGACGAGATGTCGGCTTCAAGAGCACTTGGCAAAACAGTTGGCGCGTAGCGCTTAATTGTTTTGCCATCGGGAGAAACTAAGAATTTGGTGAAGTTCCACTTAATCAGACCACCCAAAAGTCCACCGGATTTCTTCTTAAGGTATTTATAGATTGGGTGGGCTTTAGATCCGTTTACATCTACTTTAGAAGAAAGAGTGAAATCCACTCCGTAATTAATTGAGCAAAATTCAGCGATGTCTGTGTCATTGCCAGGTTCTTGATGTGCAAATTGATCGCATGGGAAGCCAATGACAACTAGGCCATCAGATTCGTATTTCTTATGCAAGGACTGCAGTCCTTCATATTGCGGGGTTAGCCCGCACTTGCTGGCGGTGTTCACAATCAATATAGCTTTTCCAGCATATTGATTCAAACTTACGTTTTCACCCTTATTGGTAGTGAAGGTTAGGTCATACAGATCATTAGTCACGGTCAAAGGTTATCTCGCCAGCGAGTTCTCCGAGCATTATGTCGAATCCGTCGCCAAAGAGCTTGCGGGTCGTTGCGTTCAATTCTGCCCTGTATTGGATGAGCTTTGCGTGCCCGCTCTTAGGGCCATGAAGGCCCTCACCTGGCACGGACACACATTCATCTAGCACTGAGGCCATTCCTTCAAGCCACTCTGCACCAAGTGCGTATTTATCCAACCAAGGAGCAATTTCATTTCTTAGAAGTTGAGCACAAAAACTGTCGCTGCTAATAACTTTGTGATTTTGACGAATCTTCTTGGCAGCTTCACGCGCAGCTTGCGCAGCTTTCTCAGGATTGCCGTCTCGCCAAGCACTGGAGCAAGCGCCAATTGTTTGATTGAACTCGGGTGACCAGTGACCTGTCAGGCCTAGTGTGTTTCTAAAGAATTCTCGGATTGCTTTGCGATCTTCTTCAGCTGGAATCAAATCCACCAAAATCTCTTCCCAAGATTCATAAGCCGAGTAATTTTCAGTAGACCACAAATAATCACCGATTGTGCCAAGCGAAATAAGTGATGCTTCGAAATGTTCCATTGGGTTTGCAAGTAATCCGGCTGAATATTTGTGCAAACCTTTTTCACGACCCTCGATTGGACCAATGTGTAAACGATTGGCCATCGAACCATCGTTTACTGGGTAGTTGTCCCAGTAGAAAGGTGGGCGTCGAGTGCTGCGATCAAAAACAACTGCATCAGCAATATCCAAGTAGCCGCTGCAAATTTCTCGGCCGGTCCACATCAAATCAATTTGTGGATGAAGTTCATCACCCATCACATGACAGTAAGGCTCTGTGCCACGACCTGCGTAATGCATCGGACACAAAATCACGTGGGCTAACGGATTAGCTTCAACTAGTTTTGTGCGCACCCGATTTGCGAAATCTGCATGTGCTTGTGCGACATTTCCGTATTTTGCTAAATCGTTTTCGTGAGTGAGGACATCTGGAATGTCATCTAGTAATAGACCAAAGTGCCAAGCACCCACCGAAGCCATTTGCAAGAACTTGTTTACAACTGCTTGCACATCTTCATCACTCGAATAAGTAACGGATAACCCTGGCGAAACACAAGCCGCAACATCAACTGCATTTTCATTTCCACGGGCAATTAATTCGGCCAATTCCTTCAGAAAATCATCACTAAGTGGATTTCGCCACTGAAATCTTTGCCATTGCGCATCTTTTGGCGCAATCAGATACAAATTCATGCCGAAGTCGCCGAAATACTCAACGCCTTTAAGTCTTTGTTCTGCGGTCCACGGATTTCCGTAGAAACCTTCCACCACACCTCGCCAGCGGAAGTCTGGCTTGTCCGTAAGAGCCAGTGGTTCTTTTGCACCAGCTTTCAGCCATTTACGGACTGCATTTATCGCCCAGCGCACAGAATGTAAATCAGTAGCTGCAATTTTGATGTTCAACTTAGATCCAGACAAAGAGGCGTTAACGTCAAACGTTTCTCGTGTCATTGCATTTGATTTGGAAACCTCGATAGCCGTGTCAAGCTTTTTGAACACACTTTCATGTCGCTTAAAGAAGGATTCAATAATTACTTGCTGTTTCCCCGTTGCACCAGAAATCGCTACCACTTTGCTCCTACCCAGCCTGAGAATTCGTTAATCGAAAATCTTGATTGCGCCCAGTTGCATCTTTCATCAATTGCTCGCGGACTTCTTGAGTCATTGCCCCGTTATTCGACGTAGCTGCATGCATTAAAGCTCCAACTACTGGCACAACTTTCAAGACACTGGTTTCAAACTTATATTTTGAATTTTTGATGGTCTGATTGAACGCATCGTCGAAGACTTGATTTTCCGCAGTATGAAGTCCGCCTGCACGGATTAGAGGAATCGGGCTATTGAAATTCATGTGAGAAATTAGTCCTAGGACATCTAAAGCGTGTTGGCGCGCGGTTGCAGAAACAATTTCAATAGCTGCTTCATCGCCGGCTAGTGCAAGATCGAAGAACAAAGGTGCCATGGCTTCATCAATACTCAGATTCTCGCGAGCAACTGATTGGAAAAGACTATTTCCATCTTTTTGATTCATCTCATTTAGCACTCGATCAAACATTGGAGTCTTGGCTCGTTGACCGTGATGCATTTGTCCCATGACTGCAAGTGCCCGGCTAACGATTTCACCAGCACCGCCGCCCTCGCCGAGGTGCATACCTAAGGTTTCTTTAGTTTGCACACCATCACTTGCCACCGTCTTGCCACCAGTTCCAGCAATTGACGCAATACCAACCCGCGTTGGGCTTCCAGCATATAGAACGGCGAATGCGTCATTTAATACCACCGGTTTGCAGCCAAGGCCATTATCAGAAATTGCCTTGGCAATCATTTCTTGATCGCTCGGCCAGTCGACACCTGCAAGTGCAAAAGTCGCATACCCAACCTCGGATCGTGTGACGTTCGCATCCGCCAACGCCTCATCAATTGCAACAAATAGTTCGCGCACTGAAGCCGTTAAACCAACCCGTTCCCAGTTACCGGTTCCAGCAACCCCAACGCCAATGATTTGTCCAGATGTGTTCATTATTGCCGCATGCGTTTTTGTTCCACCTGAATCAACGCCAAGATAAAAATTAGTCATCGAGAGCTCCAAGTAGACCTTTATGTTCTTCCTTCAATCTTTTCCAAAGTTTTGGAGCTTGTGAAAGGTCAGGGCCCAGTGGATTTGCAATCAACGCTTTGATTGCTGCTTCTGCATCTCCGTCGACCGCAGCTTTAATCGTGAGCAATTCAAAGTCTTTCACCATGTTCACCAAAGCATGCATTTCTGGGCGCATTGCAGTAGTCGATATTGGCGTTGCACCTTTTGCATTTATGGTGCAAGGAATTTCCATAACTGTGTCAGCAATCATTCCTGGGACTGCGCCATTATAGTGTTGGCATCGGTTGCGATATCTGCCATCAATTCGGCAGCCGAATCAGAGTAGTAAGCGCCGCCACGTTTCATTAAATCGTCTGGTTTGTGAACCAACGCAGGATCTTGATATTTCTTAAAGAGCTGCGCTTCAATCTCCATTACTTCACTTGCGCGAGTTGCATGTTTCTTTTGATAGGCCAACCATTGTTGCGTCTCGTAGTAATAAAGCAAATAGTAATTCGGGATAGCGTCTATGACGTCGATATCTTCTGGCTGCCAAATCGGATCATCATCACCAGGTGCTTGTTTACCTGTGTGTCCGCGGAAACCTCGAATTGCATCTTTCGATAAATCTTTGCCCTCAAAACGCAGGCCGCGCACCCAAGATAAATGATTTAGTCCAATGTAATCCAAATCCAGACTCTTAAAAGGCTTATCTAAGGTCGTGGAGATCTCATTCTTAATGTTCCAAGGAACATTACAAAGCCCTATCGTGTTCAGTTCGGGGCGCTGCGAAAGCAAAGCTTCGGTAATCATGCCGGCTGGATTGGTGAAATTTAATAGTTGTGCTTGCGGGGCGTGTTTCAAAATGACATCAGCAAGTTTTAGCGCCACAGGAATTGTGCGCAGACCTTTTGCAAACCCGCCAACCCCAACAGTTTCCTGGCCAATTAGATTGAATTCACGACCGAGCATTTCATCGCGGTGGCGAGCTGCTTGTTGGCCAATTCGAAATTGACTCACCACAAATCTTGCATCTTTAACTGCTTCTGCTTGACTTTCAGTAGTCTCAATTTCAATTCCACCGCCAGCTGCATTGATCATCCGGCGGGCAAAATCACTTACGATCTTTAGCCGCTCGGGATTGATGTCACAAAGGGAAATAGTTTTAATTGGCAAACGATCTCGTCGAAGTAGTACGCCGTCAATAAGTTCTGGTGTGTAAGTAGAGCCGCCACCGATTACTGCTAATTTCATAAGGCTATGTCTGCAGTTTCACGTGCTGCGGAATATGCATTTGATCTTCGGGCAAAAACGGTGTTTTGAGCTATTTTTGTGCCAAGTGCGCTTGCGCCTAGTAGAACTGCGTTGTCACCTAATTGTGTAACTTCAATATTTGGAGCATACGGAACTATGTTCGCGGTCACTGCTCGGATTTCTTCCAGCAAGACATCGGATTGGCGTCCGATACCACCACTCAAGACAACAGATTCAACGTCAATCACTGAAGTAATCGTTGAGATATAGAGGGCAATTCGCATAGCAACATTTGCTACTACTGCCAATGCGAGCGAATCCTTATCCCGTGCTGCTTGAAAAATCTCAATTGTTTTGTAAGGTGAAACAAGTTTGGAGTCAGGGTAGTTTTTTGCTACAGAGGCGGCAAAGGTTTCGATGTTTCCGCTAGATGGGTCGGAAGTGTTATGTCGGATATCGTCAGCGCCAGTGAGTGGGATGTAAAAGATTTCTCCTGCTGCTCCGCGATGTCCGCGATGTATCTGACCATTAATAATCAAGCCCGCTCCGATACCTGAACCAACTGATAACACTGCAAAAGTATCAACATTTTTTCCAGCACCAAAATTTTGTTCCGCAATTGCAACTAAATTTACATCGTTTTCAATAACTGGTTTAAAACCAAATTCTTTTTCCAAAAGCTCTGTAAGTTTCACACCTTCGAGTTCACTAATAGTTCCTGCGATTGCGATTTGTCCAGCTTCGCGATCTACAACACCAGGAGACCCAACCACGAAACTCAAAATATCTTTCGATGTGTATTTTGATTCTGCCAAGACTTCATCAACAACTGAATGCATAGTTTTAATAACACTTGCCAAAGTTGTTTCAGTTAAGGCATGACTAGCGGTGGCAAGTTGGGTTCCATTCACATCGCCAACAGATGCGCGAATAAATCTCGCACCGATATCCACACTAAGGACTGCACCTAAAGTTGAAACTGCGTAAAACATTGATTTAGCTCGGCCGGGATCTCCGCTCATCGGAATTTGCTCTTCAACTAGACCAACGTCAACTAGCGCGCGTAATACCTGTGCTGAGGTTGGGCGCGACAGACTTGCAAGCCGGGCAATATGAGCAGCGTGAGCTGGGCCTTGTTCGCGCAGTATCTCTAAGACCCGGCGCTCATTTAACTCACGCAAATAGGAAGGAACTACCTGAGCGGTTGAATCACTCATAGGTCCTCCAAGGTTTAGTAATAATCGGTCTGCCCGGTTAAAGGGCTACCTTCTTGCGTTAGGATACTTTACAATAAATCCCGTAATCCGCCTAGCGGAGTGCCGCTTAGACCCCAGGAGCGCCTTTTATGACTTTTCACATCGACGATGAGATAAACACCCAACCAGAAAATTGGTTGCAGGCAGCGGCCCTTGCACCGCAATTTCGGGACATTTTGCCCCAAAAAGGTGAGCGCGTAGCAGTTGTGGGGTGTGGCACTTCATGGTTTATGTCAATGGCATTTGCCCTGATCCGTGAGAGCACTGGGCAGGGGGAAGCTGATTCATTCACCGCCAGCGAGATGAACTACAGCCGTCCGTATGACCGGGTAATTGCTCTCACCCGCACTGGCACAACCACCGAAACTGTGGGTTTACTCAATAACCTAAAGGGCAAGGTCCCAACTGTGGTTTTCACCGAAAAACCCGACTCCCCTGCCACCAAAGCTGCTGATAACTCGATCGTTTTGGACTTCGCATCTGAGAAATCTGTGGTTTCCACCCGCTTTGCTACCAGCACTTTGGCACTTCTTCGCGCTCATATTGGTCAAGATCTAACTTTGGCAGCCCAACAGGCCAAGGCAATGCTGAGCGAATCAGTTGAGCAATATGCGTCTGCTGAACAGATTTCATTTCTTGGAACTGGCTGGACAATTGCGATGGCTAGTGAAGCTGCACTTAAAACTCGCGAAACAGCACAATTTTGGGCTGAGACACACCCAGCTATGGATTACCGACACGGACCAATCTCTATCGCACAACCTGGTCGAGTGGTTTGGTGCTTTGGCACACCACCTGCCAATCTGCAAGCAGATGTCGAAGCAACAGGCGCATTCTTTGAAACGCGCGACATCGATCCAATGGCGCATTTAGTCCTCGCCCACCGCACCGCTGTCGAACTAGCTCGAAAGCGCAACTTCAATCCAGACCAACCGCGTCACCTTTCTCGCTCGGTTGTTCTATCCTGAACTCATGACTTCAATCCGAGCATCGAAAATAATCACCCCTGAGAAAGTCATTTCTAATGGTGTTTTAGTTTTTGATGAAATCACAGGATTGATTACTGAAATTTCCGAAGATATAAATCTAAAAACAGATGTCACCACAGATGGGATTTTGATTCCGGGTTTCGTTGACATTCATTGTCATGGTGGTGGTGGTTTTTCATTTGATGATATTTCTAATTCAAAGGCAGTTGCAAACTTCCACCTTAAGCATGGCACAACTTCCGTACTAGCAAGTTTGGTGAGCGCATCAGTTGATAAGCAGGTAGTGCTGATTGAAAAACTTTCTGCGTTGGTCTCTGAAGACGTAATCGCAGGCGTTCATCTTGAAGGACCATTTCTTTCTAGTGCAAAGTGCGGTGCGCAAAATCCAGCAGCATTAACTGCTCCAGATTCTGCTTCGGTGAAGAAAATCCTTAATGTCTCACATGGTTATTTGAGAATGATCACAATCGCACCTGAGCTTGAAGGTGCAATAGACGCCATTAAAGAGTTTGTTCAAAATGGCGTCACAGTTGCCCTCGGCCATTCAGATGCAACTTCAAACTTTGCAATCGCAGGTGTCGATGCAGGTGCAACTGTTGTAACACATTTGTTTAATGCAATGCGTTCTTTGCATCATCGCGAAAGTGGCTTGGCTGATGTTGCACTGACAGATGCGCGATTAAACGTTGAAGTGATAACTGACGGAAACCATGTTGGCGATTTGAGTATCGCACTGGCCCACACAGCCAAAAAACGCCAGTTTTTAGCGATTACAGATGCAATTAGCGCCGCTGGAATGCCTGACGGCGAATACAACTTAGGTGGTTTAGCGGTTACTTGTGCAGACGATGTGGTTACGGTCGCTGGCACTAAAACCCTTGCTGGCAGCACTCTAAATATGGAACGCGTTTTTGATCGC
>JAPLBX010000104.1:0-1561 GCA_026392535.1 Actinomycetota bacterium | reverse complement strand
TTGCTGGGCAACTGCATCCGCACCAGCGAATGCAATTGGCTTAAAAGATGTGGGCTGTATTGCGGTTGGCAAACAATGCAACATAATTATTTGGAAAGACGGCGTCAAATCTGTATATAAAAAAGGTAACTTAGTTCATTCGAACTAAGTTACCTTTTCAAATTGATATAGCTATCCCTTTACGCCAGTAAGCGTTATACCTTCGACAAACACTTTCTGTGCGAAGAAGAAGACAATTATCAATGGCAACATGAAAAGCACTGAGGCTGCCATTGTTGTATTCATGTTAGTTGCGTGTTCATTACCGAACTGAGTTAGACCGATACCGAGGGTCCACAAGTCGGGATTACCTGACAAGTAGATTTTTGCACCAAAGAAGTCATTCCACTGTCCGATGAATGTGAAGATAGCAATCGCATAGATCGCGGGCTTTGCCAAAGGCACGATGATTCGCATCATTAGCTGCCACTCGCTACATCCATCCACCCGGCCAGCATCTGTTAGTTCTGAAGGGATACTCACAAAGAACTGACGGAGCAAGAAGATGGAGAAAGCACCGGCGAAGAAGTTCGGCACAATCAAAGGTAAATTCGAAGGAATCCAGCCAAACTTCGCAAAAGTTACGTAAATCGGAATCATTGTTACTTGACCAGGAAGCATCATAGTTCCAAGGATGAAGATGAATACGGTTTGACGCCCTTTCCAGTGCAGGTGAGAAAGTGCGTATGCAGGTGGCACGTTAGAAATTACCGCACCGATAACGCTCAATCCTGCAATTACGAAAGTGTTCCAAGTCCACTTCAAAAATGGCACAGTGTTGATGACTTCGCTGTAGTTGCTCCAACTAAGTGGGTTTGGCCAAAGACTTCGCAGCAATGCCTGGTCTCGACTCATCAAAGAAACTACTAGTACTAAATAAAAAGGAAACAGGAACATCGATCCAGCCGCAAATAGCCCTGAGTGGTTTGCGATTCCATATAGCATTTTACGAACTCGCATATTGCGTTTAGCATTTCTCGACTGCTGTGCTGTTTCCTCTGACATTTCAAAAGTATCAATTGTCATTTAAACATCGTTCCATTCGGATAGTGAACCCAGCGTTTTTGAGTTAGCAACATAATTACTGTGCAGATCAAAGTAACGAATAGCAAGAACCAAGATAGAGAAGCTGCATATCCCATGTCATATTGCTGGAAAGCAGTTTCATAAATATGTGTCGCGTAGAAATACATGGACTTTGAATAATCATTGTTGATTGAAAGCCCAGTTGCGATATAGGCCTGTGTGAAATATTGGAAAGAACCAATAATTCCGGTCACGGCAGAGAAGAAAATAACTGGAGTCATCAACGGCAAAGTTATAAAGCGGAATTGTTGAAGACCGTTTGCTCCCTCAAGGCTGGCAGATTCATACAAAGACTTATCAATGTCTAGCAATCCAGCCAGGAAGATAATCATGGTGTCGCCAATACCCCATAGACCCATGATTATCAGTGCCCATTTAGACATATTTGGATCGTCAAACCACATAAGTGGATGTTTCATATTTACTATTCCTAGTT
>JAPLBX010000174.1 GCA_026392535.1 Actinomycetota bacterium | reverse complement strand
ACGCGCGAGGCAGCTTCTGAGATAAGTGATTGGTTTTCCACCGCTGCTGAACTAATGGCCACCTTCTCAACGCCAAGACTGATAATCTTTTCAAACTGAGCAACTGTCCTTACTCCACCGCTGTAACAAAGCGGCATACGGCATTCGGAAGCAAGGTATGAAATCATTTGATAGTCGGGCTCAACCCCCTTAACAGTCGCGTCGATATCCATCACAACTAGCTCGTCTACCTCTTTTTCGTTGAAGATTCGAACCGCATTGATAGGGTCTCCGACATACTTCGGATTGGCAAAATTTACGGTCTTGACAAGGCCACCATTGTGAACCAGTAAACAGGGAATCAAACGAGGGCGCAGCATCAGCAAAGTTCCGCAAAATTTTTCAGCAGACGGATACCCCACTGGTGACTTTTTTCAGGATGGAATTGCGTTCCAAATACATTACCCGAACGAGCAGCCGAAGTGAATGTAACACCGTAGCTAGAAGTAGTATTTTGGCGCATCCAGTCCTGCAAAAAGAGTGTCTCTATTAAGCGGATTCGCATCATTCCACCCCATGTGCGGCAGATGGGTCTTGCCCTGAAGCAAACGAGCGTCGATCTTTACAACTTTAGCATCAATCCAGCCCAAACCTGGGAGGACTCCCTCTTCACTAGAACGAGCCATCATCTGCATACCCACACAAATACCAAGTACGGGCTTTTTGGCCACTAGAACTTCTTCGTCTAATGCATCGCGCAAACCCGAATCTTGGAGACGCGTCATCGCCCAGTCAAATGCCCCTACACCAGGAAGAATGATCCGGGAGGCCCGCCGTAAATCGGCGGCTGTGCTAGCTGCCCAAGCTTCTATTCCAAGGCGACGGTAGATATTGGCAAAAGCCTGAATGTTGCCCAGACCGTAATCAACCAGTGCAATCATCTTTTACCGCCGATCTCCATACCCAAGGACCTCATGACCCACGCTCCGTAATCGTATAGCTGCCGCTGGTTTTTATAATCTTTGTAGGTCCTTCGCGGCAGCAACAAATAACTTTTGAGTTCTTCAATACAAATACCTAGCTTGTTCGCAACAAATTCGATTTCCTGATTGATATTTGTTTCATCGTAACTGGGATTCTTAAGAAGTTCGAGAGCTTCTTCCCTGGTCATCTGCCCAGTAACGATCAGGCTGGAATACTGCACTCGACGAACGTCATAGCCGAAGCGCTTAGGTAACCAATAGCTCTCGTAGAACTTGGTGAAGCGTGATTCAAAATGCTTTTGAGGATATGGCTGCCAATCAAATCGATTCATCAAAAGTTGCTTAGCCTCTTCCTTAATGTAGGGGGCCATGTCCAACGGCCGAACGACCTTAACACCTCGGAAATAAGGTAGCCACACTTTGTGCCACAGGATCGAAGTCACCGGATAGGTCTTGAGCGGTTGTGTGCCGAACTGGCGGTGAATATCTGTCAACTGACGCGAATCAGACTGATAATACATCCACTCTACAGGGTTGCGGATACATTCCGTCGAGAAATTGCCGCCGGTTAAGATATGTTTGACGTTGTACTTAGCGGCAAACTTGTACATTGTGGCAAAAAATGCATGGTCTTGGGGAGTGTCAATATGCGGGACGCCCGATTTGAAAAATGCCAATTGTAGGTCACGCATTTCTTGCCAATCAATTACTTCGGTAAACAGGTCAAGCCCAAGGCCATCGACTAGTCTCTCAATATTGTTGACCGCAATTTGCGAATTCCAGCCTGCATCCACATGAAATAGCAGCGGACGCAGACCCATTTTCTCTTTAGCTATATAAGTTAGATATGAACTATCAATGCCACCACTCAATCCGATTATGCAATCGAAATTCTTACCTCTGCCCTCGCGCTTGATGATTTGCTCCAAACCTTTAAGCCTCTCCTGTCCATTAAAACCATTATGCCAATTCGGTTGGATAACATTTATGAATGTGTTACAGTGATCACAGACTCCATGCTCGTCGAATAAAATCTGTGTATCGCTTCCATCC
>JAPLBX010000052.1 GCA_026392535.1 Actinomycetota bacterium | reverse complement strand
TCTGGATCTACTCCGAGTTCCAATATCGAGTTTCTTGCTTCTTCAACCAAGCCTTCTGGCCCACACAAGAAAATATCGGTATCGAGAATATGTGGAATTGTTCGTTGCAGTCGAGCAGCACTCAATGGGAAATGCTTTCGACTTCCAACCATGTAATGAATGCGAGTGTTACGCATTTTTGCTAGTTCTTCAACTTCGGTGCGTAAAGACAGGTCGTGTTGGTTTGATGCGCGCCAAATTAGGTCAGTATCAACATCTAGTGGCAACTCTTTGAGCAAAGCGCAAATTGGTGTGATACCGATGCCGCCTGCAATCAAAAGTGCAGACTTACCTTCGATTACATCGGCAGTAAATACTCCGTAAGGTCCTTCAACCATTACGCGGGTGCCTGGCTTCAACTTTGCCAATGACTTCGAATGATCACCTAAGTCTTTAACCGTGATGCGTAAGTGTGAGTTAGTTGGGCTTGCAGACAGGGAATATGGATGGCCTTCCCATGCAGCGCTGTGGTCTAAAAATCTCCAGGTGAAGAACTGCCCACCACGAGCTTTTAGCCGGTCCAAATTCCTCCCCTTCATAATCACACTGACAGTGTGGGGACTTTCGCGAACAATCTTTTCAACTCGGATGTCATGTCGGAACGTACGAGCTAGTGGATAGAGCACACGGAAGCCAAGAATGAAAATAACCACAAGTACATACAAAGCAATCCACCAATAACGCATTACGTCATTGTCAACAAACATAATTCCACTCGTTATTGTGTGAGCAAACGAAAGTCCAATGCCAAGATATGCGTAGAGGTGCAATAAATACCAAGTGTCATATTTCATTCGGCTTCGAGCGCGCTTGTATGAAGTAACGCCAACCATCATCATAAAAACAAAGCCAATAAAAGCTGGCATCATCCATGCAGTCCCAAGTACCAAACTCCAAAATTGATTCCAAGCATTTAAATTGCCCAGAAAACCGTAACCAAATGAAACCAAAACAACGTGAATCAAGATTAGGTATAGAGAATAAGGTGCAAATTTCCTATGGAGCTTAACTAGAACATCTTGCCCAAGTTCTTTTTCGAGCCAAGGAATCCGAGCAACCAAAACTAAACAAAGCAAAGCCATGTAGGTACCAGACATTGCGGCAACTCGGGAGAGTGCAGTCACAGCAAGACCTGGGTCACTCCAGTCACTTGCAGATTGAGCTAGAACGCCAATACCAACTGCGATTCCGCCTTCGGCAGCAATTAATGCGATCATGAAATTAGCTAGGTTGGAGCGAACAGCCTTTGACCTCGCGATATCAGCGCTGGTTTGGTTTCGCATCAAATTCCCTTGGTTCGTTTGTTTTGTTTACGGCTCAAGTCTGCCAATGACTTTTGGTTACTTGGGTCGCAATTGACGGAATTTGGATGATTTATACCCAAACTTGACCCAATTCTGACTTTTAGTGGCTTCCTGCTTCAACCCATCGCACGCGAGACGCAGCGATTTCTGCTTCAGCCTCAACTCGCCCTGCCCAAGTCGCACCTTCAACGCTCTTACCTGGTTCAAGATCCTTGTAAACCTCAAAAAAGTGTTGGATTTCAAGCCGATCGAATTCAGCCACATGATGAATATCTCGCAGGTGTTCTTTGCGAGGGTCACCAGCTGGAACACAAAGTAGTTTGTCGTCGCGCCCAGCCTCATCAGTCATTCGAAACATTCCAATAGGCCGGGCCTTGATTAGGCAGCCTGGGAAAGTCGGTTCATCGAGCATGACCATCGCGTCTAGTGGGTCGCCGTCCAAGCCGAGAGTGTTGTCAACGAATCCGTAATCCCATGGGTAACGAGTGCTAGTGAAAAGCATGCGATCGAGACGAATCCGACCAGTTTCATGGTCAATTTCGTACTTGTTGCGGCTGCCGCCAGGGATTTCAATAGTGATGTCGATAAAAATGGGATCCATAGGCGTATTGTCTCGCGCCCAGTAGGTTAAAGGCAAAATACGCTCAAGATTCTTATTAATAGAAGGTGAAATGTCGCTAGTTGATGAAGCGCACCACGAACTCCGTTTGCTGATGAAGCGGTTCTTGACCACACATTCAACACCGGGTGACCGGATTGTTTTGGCTGTTTCCGGAGGTGCTGATTCAATTGCGATGGCTGCGGTTTGTTCTGAGCTTAAAGATGAATTCGCTTTAGATTTTTATCCTGTCACTATCAATCACCAAATGCAAGATGCTTCAAGTGTTTGGGCTGAGAAGACTGTAGAAGTTTGTAAAAAACTAGGGTTTGAAAATTCAACATCAATCGCAGTTGAAGTAGATCAAAATTCTGGATTTGGTTTAGAAGCATCAGCTCGCGATGCAAGATACAAAGCATTACGAGATTTCGCAGCAAAAAATAATGTGCGTGCAATCATGTTAGCTCACACAATGAACGATCAAGCCGAAACAGTTTTAGTAAGAATCTCGCGAGGTAGTAGCACTCGCTCACTTTCGGGAATGGCACATGTATCGAATGATTTATGGCGGCCCCTTCTAGACATTAGTCGCGAAACTTTGCACAATGCTTTAGCAAGTTTTGAAATTGAACCAATTTCAGATCCACAGAATTTTGATCGCCAATTTACTAGAGTAAAAATCCGATTAGATGTGATTCCAGCTTTGGTTTCAGCTTTGGGGCAAAATGTTGTTGCAGGGTTGGCAAGAACAGCTCGGATGGCAAGGATGGATGCGGACGCACTGGAAAAAATCGCCGCCAATCTTTACCCAAAACTTTTAGTCGAAAATGAGATTTTAATTGGCGAGTTAGTAAACCAGCCCATGGCAATTCAGACTCGAATTGTCCATCACTGGTTGTTAAGTCGGGCAGTACCTGCAAACAGTCTGAATTCAGACCATGTTTTTGCCGTCTGCCGGATGGCTGCTGACCCTCAGGTTAAAGGGCCTATCAAAGTAGCGGGCGGTGTTGAAGTTCAAAAAGCATCAGGCAGACTTCGCATATAGAGAAAGGGCCAACAATGGACGCAGCTAATATTTCCGGTGAACTAACGAAGGTATTGCTAACCGAAAAGCAGATTTTAGAACGGGTTGGCGAACTTGCCGCTGAAGTTGAAAAAGATTACAAAGACCAAGATCTTTTACTTGTTGGTGTTCTCAAAGGTGCAATTGTTTTAATGTCTGATTTTTCCCGTGCGATGGATCGCCAAGTTGAAATCGAATGGATGGCAGTTTCTTCTTACGGTTCCGGTACGAAATCTTCTGGCGTTGTGCGAATTCTCAAGGACCTTGATGCTGACGTAACTGGTCGCAACATTCTGGTCATTGAAGATATTTTGGATTCGGGACTTACCCTTTCTTGGCTTCGCTCAAACCTCGAATCACGTGGTGCAAAATCGGTAGAGATTCTCACCCTACTTCGAAAGCCTGAGGCTGTGAAGGTGGAAATCAATCCGAAGTATGTGGGATTCGATATTCCAACCGAATTCGTTGTTGGGTATGGTTTGGATTACTCCGAGAACTACCGCAACCTGCGTGATATTGCCGTTCTGTCACCACATATTTACTCTTAATTACGCGAGATATTTACTCACAATTACCTGTAAATACGTGAGCCTAAGCAGGCTGGGCCAAGGTCACGTAGACCGACTACCCTGAGCCCCCTATGAAAAAACGTAATCTTCTCTCCGGTCCAATATTCTGGATTGTGCTTGCCGTTGCAGTCTTTTTTGCTGCATCACAACTTGTTTCGAGTGCAAATGGTCCAGAACAAATAACCACTAGCAAAGCCATGGCCGCAATTCAAGCGGGCCAAGTTGAGAGCGCTGTTGTGCGCGATCGCGACCAGCTAGTCGTCCTTACATTGGTCGATGGTTCACAGGTCCAGGCGCAATACATTATTGACCAAGGAATGGAATTCATCGGCGCTTTGCAATCGGCAGAATTCGAAGGCCAGCTCACTGAAGGCTACGATGTTGAAATTGCTCAGGACAGCATTTGGGTCACATTACTTATTAATTTCTTACCAATAGTTTTACTTATCTTCTTAATGTTCTTCTTCATGAGCCAAATGAATGGTGGCTCTCGCGCAATGTCATTCGGCAAATCGAAGGCGAAGCAACTAAGTAAAGATGTTCCGAAAACTACTTTTGCTGACGTTGCCGGTGCTGATGAGGCAGTCGAAGAGCTTCAAGAGATTAAAGACTTTTTACAAAATCCAGCAAGGTTCCAAGCTGTCGGTGCAAAAATCCCTAAAGGTGTTTTGCTGTACGGCTCGCCAGGAACAGGTAAAACTCTGCTAGCACGTGCAGTCGCAGGCGAAGCTGGAGTTCCATTCTTTGCAATCTCAGGCTCAGACTTTGTAGAAATGTTTGTTGGTGTTGGTGCATCACGTGTTCGAGATTTGTTTGAACAAGCAAAAGCTGCAGCACCTGCAATTATTTTCGTTGATGAAATTGACGCAGTAGGTCGTCAACGTGGTGCTGGACTTGGTGGCGGTCACGATGAACGCGAGCAAACCCTCAATCAGTTACTCGTCGAAATGGACGGCTTCGAAGTTGGCGGTGGCGTGATTTTGATGGCTGCGACTAACCGCCCTGACATTCTTGACCCAGCGTTACTTCGCCCTGGTCGCTTTGATCGACAGATCGGTGTGAGCGCTCCAGATTTGATTGGGCGTCAACAAATCCTTGAAGTTCATGCAAAAGGTAAGCCACTTGCAATTGACGTTGACTTAAACGCGGTTGCAAAGCGCACTCCAGGATTTACCGGAGCTGATCTTGCAAACGTGTTGAATGAAGCAGCGCTGTTGACGGCTCGCGTCAACAAAACTTTGATTTCAAATAACGAATTAGATGAGGCTATTGACCGAGTGATCGCTGGACCACAAAAGCGAACTCGAATAATGAGTGATGAAGAGAAACTAATCACTGCCTATCACGAAGGTGGTCACGCACTTGTGGCTGCAGCGATGCCAGGTGGAGATCCAGTTCATAAGATCACAATTTTGCCTCGTGGACGTGCACTTGGTTACACCATGATTTTGCCTGACCAAGATAAATACTCAGTAACTCGATCACAAATGCTTGGCCAACTTGCATACATGCTTGGTGGACGGGCAGCTGAAGAATTGATTTTCCACGATCCAACAACTGGCGCAGCCAACGACATTGAGAAGGCAACCAGTGTTGCCAGAGCGATGGTCACTCAATACGGCATGACATCAAAGCTTGGTGCGGTTAAATATGGAACCTCACAAGACAACGTGTTCATGGGTCGAGATTTTGGACATCAACGCGATTACTCAGAAGCTGTGGCCGCGGACATTGATGAAGAAGTTCGGACAATGATTGACCTTGCCCATCATGAAGCATTCGATGTTCTGGTTGAAAATCGTGCGATTCTTGACGCCCTAGTAGTTGAGTTGTTGGCAAAAGAGACGTTAAGTAAGGATGAAGTAGCTAGCATTTTTGAAAATGTGAAACTACGTCCTGCACGTCCGGCTTGGACTGGATCTGATGCTCGAGTTCCGAGTAACCAACCTCCAGTTGCCATGCCAGCCAAGACTGAGTCACCTTCCGAGTAGCGATGAGTTCAATTGATCCAATTGCAAATCCACAATATGACAAAAACCATGTTGTAGATCAAGAACGCATTGCAAACGCAGTCCGTGAAATTTTGTTGGCAATTGGAGAAGATCCAAAACGTGACGGCCTTACCAAAACACCTGAGCGAGTGGCAAAGGCCTATGCAGAACTCGTCGCGGGAATGCGTCAAGATCCAGTTGAAGTATTGAGCACCACATTTGATTTAGGTCATGAAGAACTTGTAATTGTGAGAGACATTCGATTCAACTCCCTTTGCGAACATCACATGCTGCCATTTTTTGGAAATGCACACATCGCTTACATCCCAGATGAATCGGGAAGAATTACTGGACTCTCAAAATTGGCACGACTAGTAGATATGTATGCACGTCGTTTACAAGTTCAGGAAAGATTTACTACACAAATTGCAGATGCTTTGGTAGAAGTTATGCACGCTAGTGGTGTTCTAGTTGTTGTCGATGCAGAACACCTATGCATGTCTATGCGTGGAGCAAACCAGCCAGGTAGTCGCACCCTCACATCAGCGGTTCGTGGGCAACTGCGAAAAGCAGCGACTCGCGCTGAAGCGATGTCTCTGCTCGGTTATTAGTTATGTCGCTAACGCCAGAAATTTGGGGCATCTTGAATGTCACACCAGATTCGTTCAGCGATGGTGGCAAGTTCACGGAAGTTGATAAGGCTTTAGCCCAAGCTCAGTCAATGTTGAGCGCTGGCGCAACAGTCATAGATATTGGTGGCGAATCAACTAGACCAGGTGCTAGTCAGATTTCACGTAAAGAAGAGATTTCTCGAATTGCAGATATCCTCAAAGAATTAGTAGCAGCTGGGGTAGTTGTCTCGCTCGACACAATGAAATCAGAAGTAGCTGAGTTTGGTCTAAACGCCGGTGTCAAAATTATCAATGATGTCTCGGGCGGTTTGGCTGATTCGAAAATGCATGAAGTAGTTGCAAAGTCGGATTGTGATTATGTTTTGATGCATTGGCGTGGGCAGAGCGATGTCATGAATTCACTTGCCAAATACGATGATGTAGTTTCGGAAGTAATCTCAGAATGGTCATCACAAAAAGAAAAAGCAGTTGCCGCAGGTATTAAGGCTGAAAGAATTATCTTTGATCCAGGTCTGGGCTTTGCAAAGGAATCGAATCACAATTGGCAGCTGCTAGCGCATTTACCAGAACTTCGAGCCGTTGGCCACAGAGTCTTGATTGGCGCTTCTCGCAAGCGATTTCTTGCCCCCGTGTCGCCGCTCGAAAGTGTGGAAGCTCGCGATATTCCCACAGCACAGATCTCTGGCTGGTGTGCTTCGCATGGAATTTATGCTGTTCGAGTTCACGATGTTGCGACTAGTGTCAGCGCTATAAATACGATTAAGGAAATCAAATCGAATGTCTAAT
>JAPLBX010000137.1:2033-4548 GCA_026392535.1 Actinomycetota bacterium | reverse complement strand
CGTTGGCGTAAACAAGTTGATGTGATGAGCGTTGCGCGTGCACGCGCCGCGAATTACGCCGGAATGACTGTGGTTGATGAGCGTTCCGTGAAATACGTTCTGAAGAGTTCTCAAGGGAAATCTAATGTCTGATCCATTTGCCGGAAAGAGCATTCGTGCTCATGTGCACACCGAACATGACGGGAGCCTTGGTGTCATCGAGTTTGCGGATACTCCCTTTCAGCCACAACGTTTCTTTTGGTTAAGCGGCATAGACCCAGAAACAACTCGCGCTAGTCATGCGCATCATAAGTGCCATCAGTTGTTGATGTGCCTAGCAGGGGAAATGACAGCATCAATTACCACTGCTGCAGGCGAGAAGAGAGATTTTCGACTTCGCTTAGGTGACATGGTGCACTTAGAACCGTTGATGTGGCTTGATCTCACTCATTTCACAACTGATGGCGTGTTGGGCGTAATGGCGAGTGAGCCCTACGACCCAGGCGAATACATCAATGATTTTGAAGAATTACGCCAAATAGGCGCACGATAATTCAATTACAGCGCAGCTAGCGCTGTACAAACCTGTGCAATTTCAGCATCAGTCATTGAAGGAAAACAGGGGATTGTCACGATTTGTGTTGCCAACTGGTCGCAGTTTGGAACAGAGGCATCAACAAATACCTCTTGCCACGCTGGTTGTGAATTATCAGTCAATGGATAATGAATTCCATGGCCCACTTCATGTGCATCAAGTACCTGCTGAATATGAGCCCTGCTTGGCCCAACAACAATTGCCAAATGACCAACGTATGATGCATCGTCCCGCCAGATCATTTTGTGACTTGCTGGAAGTGCATCTGCATACTGGCGAACAATTGCGCGACGTTTGTCATTGTTGGACTGCAAGGTTTGAATTCGTTCTAAGAGAACTGAGGCCTGGATTTCATCGAGCCTGCTGTTAAAGCCATTCATGTCAGAGATGACGTAGCGTTCCGACCAACCGTATTGTGCGACTCTGCGGCCGGATGCATAGTGAACTGCATCACGAAATGCCACTGCGCCACCATCACCTAAACATCCGAGATTCTTGGTCGGGTAGAAACTGAATGTGGAAGCATCTCCCCACGAACCTGCTTCACGCCTATCTGTTGAGGCACCAATAGCTTGCGCGCAATCTTCGATTAAGAGAATCTTCTTCTCCTTGGTGATTGTGGAGATAGCAGTTATGTCGGCCATGAGACCATATAAGTGCGTCACGATGACGGCTTTGATATCAGGGTGTTGCACAATAGCTGCCGACAAACTAATTGGTGCCATTTGTGTGGTGTCTGGGTCAACGTCAATCAGAATTGGAATGCATCCCAAGCGTAGGATGGCACCTGTTGCGTAACCACCAGCGTTAGCCACAGTAGCAATCTTGTCCCCAGCTTTAAGTCCGAGCCCTAAGATGGAAACGGCAAGAGCATCTGTGCCATTACCCACACACATGACGTTCATTCCATCAAGTCGTCTCGACAGTTGACTCTCGAGTTCCTTGGTATTGCTACCCAACATGAAGTGTCCAGATTTCACAACTGCCTGGATACGGCCGTCAATACGGTCTCGTTCAGAGTTGTCCCATCGGGAAAGATCATTTATGGGAACAATTGTCATATTAGGTACCTGATTGCAAATGCACGACCACAATATTGTAATCAGTCTTGCTTAGGCAGGCGTACTTTCGTGCTTGCGCTCAACACATCTACATTTATATGGAAAGATTGTCTTGATGAGTTCTCCTGAAATTGGCATTGTCGTTCCCACGCTTGGCACGCGCCCAGAATATTTAGTTCAGTGTCTTAGGTCGATACGAGACGCTGGATTTTCTCTCATTCATATTGTGATGCCAGTTTCAGCTTCGTTGCCCCCAGAAATCACCAATGATCTATATGACCAAGTGATTCCAGACCCCGGAACTGGTCTTGCGGCAGCAATTCATACGGGTTTGGTTACTTTCCCTGAGCCAGTCCGATTTATCAATTGGCTTGGAGACGACGACATGTTAAAGCCAGGTTCGCTTGAGATCACCGCGCAAGCTCTGCGAACTGACCCCATGGCAGTTCTGGCATTTGGTGGTTGTGACTATATAAATAGTACGAACCAGGTAATTTTTACGAATAAATCCGGAAGATATGCAGTGCCACTGATTCGAGTAGGCCCGCAGCTAATTCCGCAACCCGGTTCGCTGTTTCGACGTGAGGCCTATGAAAAAATCGGTGGTCTGAATTCGGACTACAAATGGGCATTTGACTTAGACCTCCTTATTCGTTTATCTCAGGTGGGCAAACTTCAGTTTCTTAACCGAACGCTGGCTTCTTTTCGATGGCATGAGGATTCCTTGTCGGTTGGAGGCCGTGACGGATCGGTTCGCGAGGCAAGCCGCATTCGTAAACGATTCCTGCCAATATGGTTGAAGCCAATATCTGAACTATGGGAACTGCCGATGCGTTCGGTTATCAAACACGCGGGCACGAAGGTCTCGAGCCGAAGGGTG
>JAPLBX010000137.1:0-2015 GCA_026392535.1 Actinomycetota bacterium | reverse complement strand
CCGCTAACATAGGAATCTGTTGGCTGAAACGGAGGTCCTGTGAAGATTTATGTAGCAGGGCATCGTGGGCTCGTGGGCTCCGCAATAGTACGAAATATCAACGCAGGTGGTAACCACAGTTGGGTGGGTGCGACTCGCCAAGAACTTGACCTCTTTGACCGTAAGAAGGTATTCGAGTTTGTCAAAAAACAGCAACCAGATGCTGTAGTGATTGCGGCAGCGCGGGTTGGTGGCATTAACGCTAACAACACCTTTCCAGTGGAATTTCTAACCGAGAATCTTCAGATTGAAATGAGTCTGCTCGATGCTTGCCACGCAGCAAATGTCCCCAAAGTTCTATTTCTTGGCTCGTCGTGTATCTATCCACGTATGGCGCCGCAGCCAATTAAAGAGGAATACCTGCTGACCGGAGAGTTAGAACCCACCAACGAGGCGTATGCGCTTTCAAAAATTGCAGGCATCAAACTGGTGCAGGGGTATCGGCGCGAATACGGTCGTAAATGGATATCTGCAATGCCCACCAATCTTTATGGCATCGGCGACAACTTTCATCCCGAGAATTCACATGTACTCCCGGCCATGCTCCGACGACTTCACGAGGCAAAAACTTCCGGAGCCAAGACAGTAACCATGTGGGGAAGCGGCACACCGCGCCGAGAGTTCTTGCATGTCGATGATCTTGCAGAAGCGTGCGTGTTTCTTTTAGAGACGTACGATGGAGATATTCCTCTAAATGTCGGATGTGGAACCGACGTGACGATTAAGGAACTGGCAGAGACTGTTGCTCGTGTCACAGAATTCCAAGGAACCATTGAGTGGGATTCGTCAAAGCCTGACGGTACACCACAAAAATTGCTGGACACATCGCGTATCAACCAACTTGGTTGGCTGCCCTCGATATCTCTAGAAGATGGAATTCTGAATACCTACAAATGGTTTCTAGAAAAAATCGAGACAAAAGAATTTAGGTCCTAAAGTGAATGAAAAATTCACCTCCACAGAAACATCTGTGGAAAGACAAATGCCCTATATCCCTTATTTCGTTGGCGTAACGCTTCTATTTCTGTTTTTTCTAGTCAGCGGTATTCATACTTCGAGTCTTGGAATGCTCGCCGGTGAACGTATTCAAGATTCCCCAACCTATTACGGAAAACCACAACCAATTCGTAGTGATGAATACTTGCGTTCGAGTCCCATCTGGATTGGAAGTATTAAGGCAAAAGAAAATCCAAAATCTTTAGAGAAAAAGACTACGACAACGCCATTTGACTCTAGTTACCCGGATGATCTTTTGAGTGGTGATGTTAAGAACTCACAGAACACAAAGTTTTCTCTAGGCAGTGTGTATAACGGAATTACAAATTTCGATGATCGGTTGGTATCTCTTCTTCCACTAAAAAATGAATTTGCGGCCCGGTGGTGGCTTAATACTTTCTACATGTTCTTCGGAATTGGGCTACTTTTTCGTGCACTAAAGTTGTCTTGGAAATTTAGCCTGTTGTGTTCCTTATTGGTATGGCTCTCACCATCGAATCAATGGTGGAGCTTATGGCCTGCACAGTCAATTGGCCCTGCCTCGATGGCAATTGGTTTTTTTCTTCACGCAGTATTTTTCGTGAATGAAAAAAAAATAGGAGAGACGAGGCCGTCACTCTCTCTCTTGTTAAATGTAATTGGGCCATTGGTTTTATCAGTGATTTTTGCTGTTCGATTGCCTGGCACTTACCAACCATGGTCAGTTCCGACCGCTGTTTTCTTCGCTTTTCTGACAGTAGGTGTTTTGTTTCAGGCACGAATTTCAATGGCTACTTCAAAGAAAATTCTCATACCATTTTTTGCGATAGCCGGTGTTTGTGCATTTCCGTTGCTTTACAGACTCAATCATTTAATTTCTAAAATGGCGAGCACTGCATATCCAGGGTCACGCCGATTTACTGGTTATTACGATTATCCTCACTGGTCTGGCGCAGCTTCGTGGGCTTATCAAAATGTCAGTGGGACAGAAGTAAACCAAT
>JAPLBX010000179.1:863-2271 GCA_026392535.1 Actinomycetota bacterium | reverse complement strand
GCGCTGGCCACGCTTGCAGAGGGAATAAAAGTTCCGACCAGTGCTGCAAATAGCAGGGCCAACGGAATTCGTATTTTCATTTGTGTGAGAACTCTTTATTTCTTCTTATAGCCCGCAGGACACTTTGGATTTACCGCTACTACTTGCTTCGTTAATTTCCCTTTGGCGCAGATGATTGCTTTCTTTGCTGGTTTAGAGGTGGCTTGCTGCGCTACCGGGGTTGCGCCAAATGTTTGGTCGCCCATTTTCAATCTGATAGTTGGGGATGAGTATCCAAAGCCAGCGATATTAAATCTCAATAGTCCGTTCTCTTGTTTTGCAACAGCGGTTGTAATTGAAGCGGTTCCATCTTGATTCACGATCTGTACCTGAGCTTGTGGCAGTGATGCATCTTGGCCCCAACGACAGGTTGCCTGATCTATTGGAATGTAAAGAGTGTAAAAACCTTTATTTGGTAATCCTTTTTCATTGACATGAGGGGAGGCCACTTTAAAAGAAAATGTCTTTGACTCTTCATCCCACTCCGGTGGTGTGCCCTGATACAAAGTTGCATTTGAACTCACCGCACCCATGAAGACACGAGCACTTGGGCCATAGAGTTTGTCGGTACATTCTTTAGCAGATGAGTTTAAGGATGTGACATCGCTTAGTCGCGATGAATCAAGTTCCCAATGTGTCAGAGTTGCAGCGGTAGTAACCCCCCCTGGGACTTCTTCATAATCTGCCAATATCTGTGGGTCTGCCCTTTCCAGTGCAGTGAAAAACGTAGCTTTCCCAAAAGTGTTGGCAGTCCAATAGCAATCACCAACTTCGGGACATTTACTTAAATATTTTTGAGGAGTTTCAGATTTATCGATTACCTCAGTAATTCCCACCGGCACCTTTGCTGGAGTGCCAGATACTTCTAGGTAGCCCGCCGGACCGTTTCTATCAATCGTAGGATCCTGAATCCGGCCTAGAAACCAACCGGATAGAGCCTTGATATAAACTCCCATACGTAGCTTTAACTTGTATTCGTATCCATCTGGAAATTCTTCGACTTTAAATTTGTCTTGAGTAATTGTTGATCCCGACGCGCTAAAACTAATTGGCAGAATTTCCATCGTAAACAAACGTTGTATTCCACCGTCAATCCTGGATGTGTTATCGGCCCCTGGATGCCTAATTGTTGCTCGTACAAGATAATCCGATCCCTTTTTATGTTTTGCACCTTTCATATTCCAAATCGTGGCTCGGTCTCCTGGCGGTCTTAGCGCTGCGGGATCGCTCGTTACTGGCTTTCCAACGACTAAGTCTCCACCTTTTTTGATTGTTGTTGTTGGTTCGCCAAGTGAAGTCTTTGAGAGAGCTGAATCACTCCATTTGGTTGCGCCTTGTTTGCGGTATGAAACAGTCTCAATACAGGCAT
>JAPLBX010000179.1:0-831 GCA_026392535.1 Actinomycetota bacterium | reverse complement strand
GGCGAAAGTAGCACGCTGAAAATTTGATATGGCTTAGCATCTTGAACTGTTACAGTAAAACTGTAATCATCGTTAACTGATCGATTTGGAAAGAAACCAAAAATTGCACGCATTTTGTTCGGGTCGGTCACATCCGATAACTTCTTGAAATCCCACGAGGAACGTGAATCTGTGGCGTTAACCGTTCCTGACGGAATGATGAGAAAAAGAGCAACTAGTGAAACTGCTACGAGAGCTCTTCTCATTGTTAATCCTTTTTCGCCTTACCGGTTGCTTTCTTTGCTGCTTTCTTCTTTGTCGCAGCTTTCTTGCGTGATTTCTTTGGAGATGGACCGTTCTCAGCTTCCCATGCGCGGCGGCCTGCAAGAAGTTCGAGTCCGCGCTCAAGAGTCATTGCCTCTAACGTATCTCCGCGGCGAAGCGTTGCATTGGTTTCACCATCGGTGACATACATACCGAAGCGGCCATCTTTAATAATTACTTGCTTCTCACTGCCTGGATCAACGCCGAGTTCTTTCAGTGGAGGTTTTGCAACTCCGCGACGACGTTCTTTTGGCTTTGAATAAATCTCGAGTGCTTCATCGAGTGTTATTGCAAAGAGCTGATCTTCTGATGTGAGTGTGCGCGAATCTGCGCCAGCCTTGAGATACGGACCGTAGCGGCCGTTCTGCACGGTGATTTCATCGCCTGAGCTGTTGGTGCCAAGTACGCGAGGAAGTGAGAGAAGTTGTAGTGCATCATCAAGTGTGATGGTGTCTAGGTTCATGGTGGAAAGTAGGGATGCCGTCTTTGGCTTCGGTGCATCTTTCTTCTTACGCTTCTTCTTTACCT
>JAPLBX010000102.1 GCA_026392535.1 Actinomycetota bacterium | reverse complement strand
CCGATCCGCCACCGACCCAAACTAAATCGGCACGTCCAAAAGCTTCTTCGACTGGAACGTTGGGTTGTGTGAACAAGGCCAGATGTTCCATAGAATGCTGGTTTAGTGACCCGGCCGCTTGCGCAGACCATAAAAGATATCGTCTCTGAAATTTCATAACTCGGACATATATTTTGCTAAAAATCCGACATTTGACCATTGATTTTATTAATATCGCCCAGTAACACGGGGGTTATATGGAATCGCACCAAGTACCAAAGTCTGAACGAATTGTCCTTGAGGCGATTCGCCAGCAATTATTGCCAGGCGAAGAGCTACTAGAGCGCGTCAGATTTTCCGATTCCCGCCACAACGATGTTGAAGCCGACGCATTGATTTTCATTCCTAATTTAGGGGTGGCCGTAATTGAAATTAAAGGTGGCATCGTTGCTTATGCAGATAGCCAATGGACGCTAAGTGATGAAAATGGCAATAGCCGGCGCATAAATCCTGTTGAGCAAGGACGAAAAGCTAAGCATGCGCTTCGTCGCTATTTAGAAAGACAAAGCGAATGGAATAACGGACTTATCAGATCTGAGTGGTTTGTTGCCATGCCGTTTACTGAAGTAAATGGGGATATGGGCCCGGAAGGCAGGCGCGAGCTGCTTATTGGTAAATCAGATACGTCAACAATTTTAGAACAAATTCGAAAAGTACTTTCATCTCCACTCAACTCTGATCCATTGCCAACAGCCAAAGATCTGCAATTAGCGATTTCACTTTTGAAGCGACCAGCGCAAGGTCAATCCGTAGTCGGTATCCGCACACTTGAAAATCACAAAGTGCGTGGATTGTTTTTAGGGATCTTGTTGGCTGCAATAAATGCAGGAATATTCTTTTCAGGTTTTACCGCCGAAATTGAAATTGAAGCAGCTCTAATGGGCATTGTTACAACTTTTGGCCTTGGGGCAATCGCAATGCAAGCCGGACTAATCGGTAACAAACATTTGAAGTTCTATTTAACTGTCGGTTTGGCATCTTCTTTGGTCGGGCTTGGTTTTGGTTACTACGCACATGATCGAGCACATAATCAAGGTGCTTGCAACTCGAACTACACAGGTTGTGTGCCGGAAAAATCTGACATTGATTGTGCAGACTTAAATATGCAAGTTGAAGTAATCGGAGCTGACGTATATTCACTCGATCGTGATCGCGATGGTCATGCTTGCGAGTGGAGTGGAAAACCTAACTAACTACCAAATGTGTGGTTCATAAACGCCAATTTTCTTTATGACAAACATTCCCTGCTTCAGCACAACGACTGAAATTGATGCATTCCCAATTCCAGAACTGTAATAAGTTTCTTTTGAAAGAGCTTTTAACAAAACCATCATTGCTGTGCCATGCATTGTGATAATCACTCGACCGGCACTGCAATCAGAAACGATTGAATCTATTCCGGCGAGAAGTCTTAGGCGCAGTTCACGGTAGGTTTCAGTTTCTCCAGTTTCGTCCGCAGCCGCCAATGCGTTCATCCGTTCTTTTTGGCTTGTTTGCCAGACGAATTTATTCCAACGGGTTGTCGTGAACTTCATGTTGTATCCGAGTTGACGCATCATGGCTTTTTGGGCAACAGTATTTTTCAAGCCAGTAAATTTCCCTAGATTCCATTCGCGAAAATTTTCACTTTGCAAGATTTCTAAAGGATTTAAGAGTCGATCATTAATAATGTTTCCAGTCTGAATGGCACGATTTAAATCACTTGAATAAAACTTAGAGAAATCAACGGCACTGAGATATCTGCCCGTTCGGCGGGCCTGGGCACGACCCTTATCTGTCAAAGGTGTCGCAGACCAACCAGTCGCAATGTTGTTTACATTGTCTTCTGACTCACCATGGCGTACTAAATAAAGTGGTATTCGCTCAAGGCAGGTCGAACTGTGGGAACTGGGAACTGCCTTAGCTGGTGTGCAACTCAGGAGCAATAAGGCTGATATTGCTATAAGCGCACTTAGCACTCGTGGAGTTTTCATAAGTCAGCAATATATACCCTTAAAGGCGGTGTTTCTACCGCAGAAACTGTGGCAAAATGTATTCACTACTGGTGGAGGGTTTGTGAAGAAGCGACTGATTGCACTGCTGGCGGTGATGCTCGTGGCAGTCGCGTTGGCACCTTCTGCATCCACAAATGCTGCCCAACCATTTACTCCAGTGCCTAATGATCAGACCAAAATGAAATTGGTTAAAACCATAACTGGTGGAATCACACCTAAAAGCGTTCGAGCTTCATCATCTGGTTTAGTAGCGGCATTCAACATGATGTATCGCCACACCATCACTATTTATGATGTCAACAAAATGAAACTTGTTAAAACCATCTACGACAAAGTAAATCTTTCAAAGTTTGGTTTCACGCAGTACAAAGGTGATCTGCGTGGCGCACCAGTTGAAGGTGCATTTTCTCCTGACGGTAAGTATTTATATTCCACAAATTATTCAATGTACGGCGGTGGATTTGGTCCTGAAGGTTCGGACTTATGCAACTCAGATGCAGGTTTAGATGACAGTTTCTTGTACCGAATAAACCTTGAAAACTACAAAATCGATAATGTCTACGAAGTTGGAGCAGTTCCAAAAGTTGTGGAAGTATCCCCTGACAACAAATACATTTTGGTAACCAACTGGTGCGGTTTCTCACTTGACGTAATTGATGTAGCGAAAGATAAAGTCATAAAGACAATTCCTATCGGCCGCCATCCACGTGGAATTATTGTTTCGCCTGATAGCAAGTTTGCATATGTTGCTGAAATGGGTGGCGTTTATGTTCGCCGAGTGAATTTGCAGAATTGGAAAATTAAAAAGATTTACGTTGGTTCTGGTCCGCGCGCTCTCGTTATGTCACCAGATGGGCGTTACCTGTATCTCACTTTGAATACTTCAGGCGGAGTTGTGAAGTTTGATCTACAAACAAACAAGAGAGTTAAGGAAACCATTACCGGCTCTCAGGCTAGAAGTTTGGCGATTAGCGACGATGGAACCGCTTTATTCGTAGTTCACTGGGGAAGCGGAACAGTTGTGAAGCTTCGATCTTCAGATATGAAGATTTTGCAAAAGGTCAATGTGTGTGATGCCCCGATTGGAGTCACTTTCGACCCACTCACCGACCGAACTTGGGTGGGCTGTTACCGCGGCCAAATAAAGGTATTTGATAACCGATAACTTTCGTATCGAAAGTGAAACATGCATTTGCTTTGGTTTCAATAGTCAAACTCTGCTTAAACTTTTGAAAATGCTGACATCCCGCATTTGTGAGGATACACTCGGCAAGCACCAAACAAACCGTAAGGAGAAAACCTCTAACCAACATGGTTAGCTGGTTAACCAAATATGAGCACTCAAATCCAATCGAGTGAAACAGCAAACAACCCCCAAACTCACAGACGTATGTCTAAGAACCCAAAGCCAATTTCAGCCAAACGTGTTGAAGATTTGCTTAAGGTTGAATGGGAAACCTTCAAAAAATCCGCCGCTAAGTCCGGCGTTGAGAACCTACTAGCTAGCGCGACCACACCGATGGGCGTTACATCATCTTTCCAATTCTGGGATCCATTCCCAATCTCAATTGTTTCTGCAAAAGGTGCGTGGATGCACGACGTTGATGGCCGAGAGATGCTCGATCTATCAATGGGCTTTGGCGCAATGCTTGCCGGCCACCTAAATCCTCGAGTAATCGAAGAGATTCGTAAGACCCTAGATATTGGCACACTTTTCGTAATGCCATCACCAATTGCGCGCGATGCTGCCGAAAGAATGTGTAAGCGATTCGCGATTGACCAAATTCGATTTACCAACTCTGGCACTGAATCAACAATGTATGCAGTTCGTACAGCTCGTGCTCACACTGGCAAACTTGGAGTTGTAAAAGTTGAAGGTGGATACCACGGTAGTTTTGACTCACTAATGGTTTCTGCAAAGCCAGGCCTTGACGAAGTTGGTTCTCCAGATGATCCAAATACAGTTGCACAATATGCAACCGTTCCAGGCGAAGTGCATGTAATCCCTTACAACGATGCATCGTCACTTGAACGAGTACTACAAAAGCACGCAGACACAATTGCTTGTTTAGTAATCGAGCCAGTCCTTGAAAACATTGGAATTGTCTTGCCAGATAATGGTTATCTTGAACGAGTACGTGAACTATGCGATGAGTACAAGATTGTCTTGATTTTTGATGAAGTTAAGACCGGTTTAACAGCTGGCCCACAAGGTGCTGCTCAAAGACTCGGTGTGAAGCCGGACCTAATCACCCTTGCGAAATCAATTGGTGGCGGTACTCCAATCGCTGCATTTGGTGGCAAGCGTGAAATCATGGATGCGGTAACACTAGGCAAAATGCAACATTTTGGAACATTCAACGGAAACCCACTTTCTCTAGCTGGAGTGCGTGCAATCGATGAAGTTTGCACACCTGAAGCTTTGGCAAAAGCTGAAGATCTAAATGTTCAGGCACTAAGCCGAATCAGTGACATCATTGATGAGTACGAACTTCCAGCTCACACTATTGGTTTTGGCATCAAGGGTTGCATCACCTGGTCAATAGATCCAGTGCGCAATTACCGTGATTACAAGGCTACTGATTTTGGTGTTGCGGAGTTATCTTTCCTTTGGTCACTTAATCGTGGAATCATCACCCCTCCAGGCTTGGATGAGCAATGGCTAATTTCATTGGCACATGGTCAACGTGAGATTGACCTATTGGTGGAGAACTTCCGCGAACTTGCAGCGGCTCTGCGCGGCTAAATTACAACCGTGCTTAAAACCTGCAGGGTAGAAAGCAATTTAGTAGGCTGGGGATTGTGAAGAAGTTTCTTATTCTGGCCCTTTGGTTCACTAGCTTTGCAGTGGCACCACCTGTTTTTGCAGCGCCTAATAATGTTGTCATAAACGAACTTCAGTGTGATGGAACAGACTGGATTGAGATCTACAATCCAACAAACCTAATTGTGAATTTAAGTGGCTGGATTCTCACTGATCGTAATCCTGCCGTTGCAAGCCCCTCTGGCAAACATCTTTATGTATTTACTTCTGGAAATGTAATACAACCAAAGGCCCACCGAGTAATCAAGCAGGGCACAGCAGGTATTAATTTGAAATTTGGCATCGACTGCACCCGGCAAGAAACTATTTTTCTCGGACGGGGCAGTGGAGCTCTCTGGCAAGAAATTGACAGCGTAAATCCACCACCATTTGAAGCTGGTGCGACCTACGGACGTTTAACTGACGGTTCAGCGACTTGGGGTAACACAGTTCCGACAGAAAAAGCAGCCAACACGTCCATGCTTCCAAAACTAAACGGGACTGGTATTTATTCTTGCAAAGCCAACAAGAAATGCACACTATCACTAACTGCAACTCGAAATGGCACCTTTTCACTAGCAAGTCCCAAAGCTGGCGTTTCGCTTGCCTCTGGTGGCGCACTAACTATTACTGCGCGTCAAAAACAGAACATTACAATCAGTATTACTATGACAAATAGTTATGGTTCAGTAAATAAAACAATTACTGTGAAATTTGCTTAATCTCAAACAGGTTATCTAGAAGTCCGAGCTTGTGACTTCGAACTCGGTCTCCAGTTAATAAATCAAGTGTGGCACCGAACTTGCTGAACTTTACTGAATTCCATTCCAACGGAACAAGTTCGATTCGATCTAAGCGCGATACTTCGAGCAGAGTAATTTCTGACTTTATTGTGGCTTGGGAATTGTTGGTCGTCAATACCAAATTTTCATCAAAATCAAAAATTTGTTTCTCATCGTCAGTTAAATAACTTGAGCGATCAAATTTTGTCGTTGCTACCACACGCAAGTCTTGTTCAATTCGTCTAGCAAAAAGTGGGTCAAAAGCTTCATCAAGGGCTTTTCGGAT
>JAPLBX010000034.1:1137-6723 GCA_026392535.1 Actinomycetota bacterium | reverse complement strand
GGTGCTGGAATAGCTTCTATCAAAGTCCTAAAGAGTGGTTCAAGATCTTCGCTGTCTGGCATAGCGCCATCTTCGGGCTGATTAACTGAAGCGCGACCGGCACGAGCACATGCATAAACCACTGGGAAATCCAAACCAGTTTGATTATTGCTGTCATCCAACAAGTCCATAAACAATTCGTATGTTTCGTCTACAACTTCTTTGATGCGAGAGTCAGGGCGATCAACTTTGTTTATAACCAAGACGACCGGCAGACCTTTCGCCAGCGCCTTACGCAAAACGAAACGGGTTTGTGGAAGTGGACCTTCAGATGCATCAACTAGTAGCAAAACGCCATCGACCATTTCAAGACCACGTTCAACTTCGCCACCGAAGTCAGCGTGGCCTGGGGTGTCAATGATGTTCAAAACGATTGGGCCATCGGTAGCTGCAGCGCCGGAGTAACGCACCGCAGTGTTCTTGGCCAAAATGGTGATGCCCTTTTCGCGTTCAAGATCCATGGAGTCCATGACTCGCTCGTTGACATCTTGGTTGGCACGGAAAGTTCCGGTCTGCCAAAGCATTGAATCTACGAGGGTGGTTTTTCCGTGGTCAACGTGAGCGATGATTGCGACGTTACGAAGATCTGGGCGAGTTGCAGTTTTAGTTGATTTCACTCGCAGAGTTTACCTGTGAAGTTATTTTCAGACTAATTGCCTTATGAATTGGCTTTAATCCACTCAATTGCTGCACGCAAAATCGGAATATCGGGTTCTAGCCATTTAACAGCAGTTTCTGCGTTATCCAAGTCAAGCCATTCATAGGTATCATGCTGAGGTTCAAGTTTTATTTCTTGATTTGGTTTAATAACCGAAATATGTGCATGCAAAACTTTGGTATCAGTCAATATCCAAGTGCCATCAGGATTAGGTCCCACTAAATAATGCAATACATCTATTTCAACAGTTAGCTCTTCTTTGATTTCGCGATGGACAGCTTCAAGTGGAGTTTCATCATCATGCGAATCAACTCCTCCACCAGCAAATTCCCAACCGCCCTTTAGATGATCAGGTTCTGTTCGCCGGCAACTAAGAATTTGTGCATCACTTCCACTTCCGCGAAAAATGACCGCGGCACTCACATGCGCTTTGTCGCTCAAGCTTTTCCCGTTCTTGTATAAACCTAGACTTTTTGCTCTAGGAAAGATTTCCAACACCTGACACACTACCCAATGACGGTGCAATATTTCTAAGGAATGCTCAATGCAGAAGGAAGAGTTTGAACACTTGTTCAACTCCTATGCAAAATCTGTTCGCGCATTCATCTGGCGACGCTCAAATGGCTTAGACGTTGGCGTTTCATCGGTTGATGACATTGAAGCGGATGTTTGGACTATCGCTTGGGCGCGAAAAGAGTCTGCCCCAACCGACGCGGAATTAGAACTTGCATGGCTTTTTCAGATCTCTCGCCATGTGTTGGCAAATCACATTCGCAAAAGCGTCACTAGGCGAAAGATCTCAAACACATTCCACCCGGACGAAATCACCGCGTTAGCAGCTGATTCACTGGTTTTGCTAAATGAAGAGATCAAGGAAGTCTTCGAAGTGCTTAATGCCAGTGAGCGTGAAGTTATGGCCTTGAGCGTTTGGGAAAGTATGAAACCGGCCCAAATTGCGCTTGTGCTCGGGCTAACACCAAATGCTGTGAGCATTCGACTCAATAAAGCTCGGAAAAAAATCTCGGATTACCTAGAAAGAAACCAATAGCTAGCCACACTCCCTTATATAGAACGCCTATTTAGGAGAAAACCATGAACATTGAAGATTTCGAACACAAACTCCGCAGTCACGATCCTGCAGCCAACCTCGAAGGTCGCGATACCGCTGAGCACCGGGCCTTATTCGAACAGGCGATTAATGGACAGCCAACAAACGTGATTTCGATTTCGCGTTGGACTAATCGTCGCAAAGCCGTTTCGGCAGCTGCTGCAGCTCTTTTGGTTATTGGATTCGGCGGACCAGTAATTTCTGGCGCGACAAGTGCAAGTCCTACTCGCTTAGTCTTTGGTGAGTCACAATCTAATATGACATCAGACAAGTCTGAATTAGGTGGCGCAAGCCGTGAAGGTTCACTTTCCGCCAAAGATTCTTACATGGGCTACTGGGGCTTTTATAACTACGTACTTAATGCGGATGTAAATATTGACATTGCGACTAGTGCTCCGGCGTACAAGATTGTAAATATTTCAAATATCGACAAGCGAGTGCAAGAAATTGCTGATGCCTTGGGCATAAAGAATTTGGTTAAGTCTGACAGCGAAGATGTCACTTCCACCACTTCAGATCCACAGGATGCATCGGAAAATTTCTACGCCTGGACCAATGAAGGTTCAGCATCCTTCTCGTACTACAACTCAAAAGTTGATCCATGGCGCGACTGCTACTCTGTTGATTCGACTAAGGATTCAGAGCCAGTATCTTGTAACCCAATCGCAAACAATCTTTACACCGAATCCGAAGCCAAGGCAGCAGCAAAACAATTACTTGCTGAACTTGGTTTTGAAACCGGCAACATGAAATTTGATAGTTACAAATACGACTACTCAACTGATGTCTATGCGACTGTGCAAGTAAATGGTATTGATTCACCACTCAGCTACTACATTTCATATACAGCTAACGGTGATCTTTACTCGGCTAGCGGTTCACTTACCAAAATGGTTGAAATCGGTTCATACGATTTGATTGATGTTGCAAGTGCAATCGAGCGTGCTAACACCCTAACTAATCGCACTATTGATACCTGGAAAACGATGCCGAATGAAGATTCAACAGACGTAGAGCCAGGAAATTCTGGATCCACTGCCGATGATGGTGATGTGAGCGAACCATCTGAACCACGCGTCGATACTTCGCAACCATCTGATGATCCAACTGCAGCAATTGATGAACCAGTTGAACCGCTTACCTATCAACCAACCACAGTGAATGTGTCCAGGGTTGAACTTGGCTACCAAATGTTCTGGATGAATGACAATTCAGTTCTATGGCTTCCAGTTGTGAATTTCTTCGGAACTACAAAAGATTTCGCTGAGGAAACCCAATATGGCTCAACCGTCGCTGTAGTGGATTCACAGATCGATATCGACAGCCTTTACATGTCTATGGGAATGATTGGTCCAATGTCACGTTCGGCCATGATTGACTAAAAGCATGCTTGTCTAAAAAGCAAGCTCGACTAGATAACGTAAAACCCGTTAGCCACCCGCTTGGTTCGTAAACTAAGCGGGTGGCTAAACGTTTAGTGATTCATGCAGGTTTCCTCAAGACCGGGACTACTGCTTTGCAGGCAAGCATGAACTTAAAGCAATATGCATTGTTAAAACAAGGTGTCTTTTACCCTCGAGTAGTTGACCCGCGGGTAGCGGTTGAAGCAGACCACCACTTTGCAGCACTTGCATTAATCGGCAAACCCGAAGGTTGGCGAGCTGAAGAATCCGAAAACGATTTTGAGCCAATAGAAACTTGGAACGATTTACGCAATCAACTAAATGGTTATAAAGGCACATCTATTTTCAGTTCAGAGATGTTGTGTGAACTATTGGTTCCACAAATTCAAAAAGTAAAAGATGAAACCAAGGCACTTGAGAAAGATGTCATCTTCACGATTAGACCGCTTGTGAAAATATTGCCGTCGGCATATCAGCAGAAGATTAAATTTGGGCAAATAAAAGTTTCTTACGAAACTTGGCTAGAACAAGTCTTCGATCCGAAACGCGAATCCAGTGCTTCGAATCAGTTCTGGCTGCGCCATGATTATCCAGCAGTTTTACAGCGCTGGATTGACGTCTTTACAAATGAACATGTCGGCTTGGTTGTGGCAGACGAAAATAATCGTGATTTTATTTTTGAGACATTTAATCAATTGCTAAAGCTCGAAAAAGGCACATTGCGTCAATTTAAGAATGTTGGCACAAATCGCTCTTTAACCATGGATGAAGGCGCATTATTAAAGGAAATTAATCGTCTCTATCGCCGCGACCGCGATTGGACAGACTACAAAATATTCATTCGCGAGGGCGCTGCAAAATTCTTGACTGATTCAGAAAGCAAGAATCCAGATGCGAAAAAACTTTTAACACCACAATGGGCCATCGACGCAGCGAATGAAACTACTAAGCGTCATATTTCGGCGATAAAAGAACTCAAAATTTATGTGTTAGGAAATTTGGATTCCTTGGCTGATGCAAGCGTCCCTGCTGGCGAAAACGAAATCCCTGAAATGATTCCGGTCAAAACTGCCGCTCGAATGTTTTTGTCCTACTCCAGGGAAGACATAGTCAAACGACTGCCAAATGATCTGTTATTTGCGGAAGTGAAAATTCGTATCAAAGAGATACTTAATCCCCGTAGGTTCAAACCGAGGCGGTAAGTTCTAATTCAATTTGGACTGGTTCGCCGACTTCAAGTTTCTCGCCAAAGCGGACTGCTTTTTTGATGGGTACTAAATATCGGCCATCTTTTGGGAATATTGCGGTTTCCCAAGTAGATCCACCAATCTTTACTTCTACCGCTATTGCTCCCCAGCCATATGAAAAGGATGCGGCCAGCAATTTGATTTCGTCACTAATCTCGACTGGTAAAAATACAAAATAATGTGGCGCAGGGCCGCGCCAATTAAACATCTCTTCCGAGAATGAATACTTCATTAGACGTTGAAGCGGAATTCAACTACGTCGCCATCTGCCATTACGTAGTCCTTGCCTTCCATCCGCGCTTTTCCTTTAGAACGGGCCTCTGCAACTGAGCCGGTTTCGACTAAATCGGCAAAAGAAACAACCTCAGCTTTGATAAATCCTTTTTGAAAATCAGTATGGATCACGCCAGCAGCTTCTGGAGCAGTTGCACCTTGGGGAATGGTCCAAGCTCGAGATTCCTTTGGACCAGCAGTTAAGTAAGTTTGTAATCCAAGAGTGCTGAAACCTACTCTGGCAAGAATTGCTAGCCCACTTTCTGATTGACCCACTGATTGCAAAAGCTCTAATGCTTCTGCATCATCAAGTTCGGCTAAATCAGCTTCAAGTTTCGCATTCAAGAAAACCGCATCGGCAGGCGCGACCAACTTGCGCATTTCGTTTTTAAATGGCTCATCCACAAGTTCGGCTTCATCCACGTTGAAAACATAAATGAATGGCTTTGCGGTTAGCAAGTAGAGCTCGCGAAGTGGTTCACTGTCCATGCCCGAAGCAAAGATTGTTACACCGCGTTCAAGATGATTCTTAGCAATTTCAATTGCATCCAAAACCGGAGCTTTGGATTTGTCGATTTTCGCCTCTTTTTGCAAACGTGGGATAACCTTTTCGATTGTCTGCAAGTCAGCCATCATTAATTCAATATTGATAGTTTCGATGTCGTCTTTCGGGGACACTTTTCCATCAACGTGAACAACATCTGGATCTTTGAAAGCGCGAATAACTTGGCAGATGCCGTCTGATTCGCGGATATTTGCCAAGAACTTATTGCCCATTCCCTGGCCTTCGCTTGCCCCGCGGACGATGCCGGCGATATCCACGAAAGTTACGGTGGCAGGCAATATGCGTTCTGAACC
>JAPLBX010000034.1:724-1119 GCA_026392535.1 Actinomycetota bacterium | reverse complement strand
CGAAGATCTCGGCTAGTTTGCCTAGCCGGCTGTCTGGAACTCCAACTACTCCTGTGTTTGGCTCAATAGTCGCGAACGGGTAATTCGCTGCAAGCACGTTATTCTTCGTAAGAGCATTAAATAAGGTGGATTTACCCACGTTTGGAAGTCCCACAATGCCAATTGTTAATGCCATAACGGCGAAGCCTAGTGCGCAGAGTCAGGTTCCCATTCCACAATGGCCCTATGGAAAATTTCGCAATCATCATCGCAGTAATAGCTGGGCTAATTGTTGGATTTGTCTTCGGGAAAAAATCCACCGGGACCGATACTTCGCAATACGAAAATCGCATCAATGACTTGAACTCCAAGATCGAATTACTCAATTCTCACAATACTGACTTGCAGAAAAAAGT
>JAPLBX010000034.1:0-713 GCA_026392535.1 Actinomycetota bacterium | reverse complement strand
TACTTTGAAGCCATTGCAACAGCAAGTGCAAGAACTTCAGAGGCTTGCAAACGATTCCAATAAATCGCGGACTGAAGCTGAAGCAAAAATCCAGACCAACATTGAAAATATCCAGACTTCTTACTTGTCCCTTTCCACTGAAACGCAGCGTCTATCCACTGCCCTAACCCGCTCGCAAGATAGAGGCGCATGGTGACAGGTGCAACTTGAAAAGTTGTTGGAGGATTCTGGACTTATCAAAGGTGTGAATTTCATTGCCCAACACCGATTCCAAACTGATGATGGCGTGCTCATTCCAGATATCACCATCGAACTTCCAGGACATGGTCACTTAGTTATTGATTCCAAATTTCCTTTTGAGGCTTACTGGCAATCAATTACTGAAACTGATCCAAACAAGAAAATTGAACTACAGAAAAAGCATGCTGCTGATGTATTGAAGCATGCAAAAGATCTCAACAGCAAGAATTATTCTTCTGCAACTAGAGGTCCAAAGTTCGTAATCATGTGGCTACCTTATGAATCGATTTTGTCGGCTGCAGTTGAAGCAGATCCTTCTCTGCTTGAGCAATGCAATCAATTAAAAGTCTCACTGGCATCGCCAACAATTATGTATAGCTTGAGCACAACAATTGCATTTACCTGGCAGCAAAATAAATTGGCAGAAAATGCCGAAGAAATCCGCCAAGTCGCCTCAGGTCTATTAGACCGTT
>JAPLBX010000073.1 GCA_026392535.1 Actinomycetota bacterium | reverse complement strand
CAAGACGGTTAGCAAAACATTGCGTTCTAGAGATTGAGCTTCGTCCACAATGACAAAAGCATCATGCAAACTGCGACCTCGGATGTGGGTTAGAGGTAAAACCTCCAACATTCCCCGTTCCAAAATCTCATCCACCACATCACTTGAGACCACTGCACCTAAAGTGTCGTAAACCGCCTGCCCCCACGGATTCATCTTCTCGGCCTCGGTGCCAGGTAGGTAGCCAAGTTCCTGACCACCAACTGCATAAAGTGGGCGAAAGACAATTACTTTGCGATGGCTTTGCCTTTCCAGCACTGCTTCTAAACCTGCACAAAGAGCCAAAGCACTTTTACCGGTGCCAGCCTTTCCGCCAAGTGAAACAATCCCGATGTCTTCATCCAACAACAAGTCCAAGGCGATTCGCTGTTCAGCGCTTCGGCCATGGATTCCAAAAGCTTCGCGATCTCCGCGAACCAATCGAATCTCCTTGGAAGGTAAAACTCGAGCCAAAGCGCTACCGCGCGAACTTTGCAAAACCAAACCAGTGTGGATTGGAAAATCTTTTGCATCGTCTAGATAAAAAGGAGCGCCTTCATAAAGCTTTGTGATGACGTCATCGCCAACATGTAGTTCAGCAGTCCCAGTCCAGCCACTATTTACCGCTAACTCTGCGCGATATTCCTGCGCGTCCAAACCTGCACTAGATGCCTTTACGCGCATTGGCAAATCTTTTGTCACAACAACAACATGATTACCTTCGTTTGCAAGGTTCTTTGCCACTGCCAAAATCCGGGTGTCATTGTCATTTAGTCGCAAACCTGCTGGCAAAGCTGTTTCATCAGTGTGGTTTAACTCCACATGTATTGTGCCGCCCGCATCCCCTACTGGAATTGGTTCATCTAGTCGGCCATGTTTAATTCGAAAATCATCTAATAAACGCAATGCTGAACGGGCAAAGAAACCAAGTTCAGGATGACTGCGTTTTGATTCAAGTTCTGCCAATACAACAACCGGCAAAACCACAGAATGTTCAGCAAATCGCAACATTGAGTTTGGATCTGACAACAAAACTGAAGTGTCGAGCACGTAGGTCTTTCGACCAGCCACCGGTTTTTGCTTCGTTTTTGGACTTGTTTTCGCGGATTGCTTTTTAGTCGCAGGGGAAGTTTTTTTGGTGGTTGGTGGCACTCATTCTCCTAACACGCGCTCGGGTGTGTCTAGACACTATTGCCGCTAGCGCACCGCATAGGTGAGCCACGCCGAATTGAAATATGAACTGCTGTTAAAAAGTAATAGTTAAAAAGTAAGAGTTAAAAAGAGCTGGTTAAAAGATGGGACTTAAGATTAAAACTAGCCGCCATAGCGGCGTTGGCGAATTCCGTAATCCCGAATTGCCCGCAGGAAATCAATCCGGCGAAAATCTGGCCAATATGCTTCACAAAACCAGAACTCGGAATGTGCCGATTGCCAAAGTAGGAAACCTGAAAGCCGCTGTTCACCCGAAGTTCTAATCACCAAGTCTGGATCTGGCTGACCCTTTGTGTAGAGATGGTTTTCTATTGCCTCGGCATCAATCATTGCGGCAATAGCTTCAGGGGTATTGCCCTTTGCACCCTCTTCGCGAATATAAGAGCTAACTGCATCCACCACTTCTTGCCTGCCGCCATAACCAACAGCCAAGTTCACCTGCATGGTTTTATTTGAAGAGGTCAGTGCTTCGGCATTTTTCAAGGCCAACTGGATTTTTTCTGGCAAGCCATCCAAAGCACCAACTGCCTGCAGTTTCCATCGGCCATCATTTGCAAGATCTACTGCTGTTTGTTCAATTATGCCAAGCAGCGGAATCAACTCGGATTCTGATCGTCGCAAATTGTCAGTCGATAAAAGCCACAGCGTCACGACCTCAACATCTTGTTCTTCACACCATTCGAGAAATTGTGAAATCTTGCTGGCCCCAACCCGGTGCCCACGTGATGTTGGCCCGCCTTGATTAGCTGCCCACCGGCGATTGCCATCGAGGATTACCCCGATGTGGCGAGGGGTGGGAAACTTGTGCAACCTGCGGGCAAGCCGCTTCTCGTATACGGCTTCGAGTGGCGCGCGAATTACAGACTTAATTTCGTTGAACACAGTGGCAGACTACCGCGATGAGTAAAGCCATTGAGCGCGAGGAATTTCTCGATAAACATCAAAAAATCGATATTGAGATTGGTGTTAATTCGGTCATCGCCACCTGCGATTCTCGATCAAATTCCCAAGGTCCGCTTGCACGCGTGGCGGTCCTGATCAAAGACAACATCGAAGCCATTGGTTTGCCTGGCAGTGCCGGCAGCCTTGCGTTGATCGAATCCCCCGCCAAGCGAGATGCAGAGCTGGTGACAAATCTTCGAAATGCGGGCGCTGACATTGTGGGCTCAACAAACTTGTCTGAATGGGCGAATCTTCGTTCCACTAAATCCATAAGTGGCTGGTCTGCGGTGGGCGGACTAACGAGAAATCCTTGGCACCTTTCCCACAACGTTGGCGGCTCAAGTTCAGGTTCTGGAGCTGCAGTCGGTGCTGGCATAGTCACACTTGCAATCGGCTCTGAAACCGATGGATCAATTGTTTGCCCAGCTTCACTAAACGGTGTGGTTGGTTTAAAACCAACTGTTGGTTCAGTTTCAACCCATGGCGTAATTCCAATCAGCTCAACCCAAGACACCCCCGGTCCAATAGCTGCAAACATTAAATGGGCAGCAAAAGGTTTTGATGCAATTAGTGGACAAAATACTTTCGCTAATCTCGAAAGTGCCCAAGCAATGGTTTCAAAGTTGCGAGTTGGAGTAGCTGAAAACTGGTTAACGGGCGACAGCCAAACCGATGCTGTTTTTGAACGCGCTATTGCAGTTGCAAACAAAATAGTTGCAAAAGTTTCCGGTTCAAACATTCCAGAACTTTCCGAACAAGCCGGTGAAGATGAATACACGGTCCTGTTAAATGAAATCAAAGACGAGATGGCTCAATATTTAGCTGGGCGACCTGGCAATCATGCTGTGCGCACTCTTGAAGATATTGTTAATTTCAACTTAGACAATGCAAAAGTCGAAATGGAGTTCTTTGGCCAAGAACACTTCGACCATGCAATCAAAGCTCCAGGGAAAAAGAGTGTCGAATACCGAACAGCACGAGAACGCGGGCTGGATTGGGCTCGGAGAATTTGTTTCGAAAACGCATTAGAACAACACGACCTGTTTATTGCCCCAACCTATGGTCCGGCTTGGATTAGCGGCTCTAGCGATCCAGACGACATTTCTGGCGGGAAAGTCACATCACCGGCTGCAGTAGCTGGCTATCCGCTGCTGTGCTTGCCAATGGGACTAGTAAATGGATTACCAGTTGGCTTAACTATCGCTGGCCCTGCAAATAGTGAAAGCACTTTGCTGGCCCTTGGCCTTTTGCTTGAACAAAACCTTGGTTGCAGATCCGAAGACGGATTCAAGCCAACATTTATTAAAGCTGATTAATCCTTCAAGCCAAAACGATCGTGCAAAACCCGAAGTGGTTTTGGTGCCCACCAGTTCCATTGACCAGCAATCCGCATTAATGCTGGTACCAGGAGACCACGGACTACGGTTGCATCTAACAAGATTGCAAACGCGATACCAAAGCCAAGTAGTTTCATGTTGGTAACTGATGCAGTTACGAAAGCACCGAAGACGACCGCTAGCAAGACTGCGGCCGCGGTAATAATGCGTCCAGAACGTTGCAATCCAAGTGCCACCGCATCTTCAGTGTTACTTCCATGATCATGTTCTTCCTTGATCCGAGAAAGTAAGAAGAGCTCATAATCCATTGACAAACCAAATGTCACAATTGCAATCAAGACCATGCTTGATGTGTCCATTGTGTTTGTGACGGTGTATTCGCCAGTTAGGAATTGCAGATTTCCATTTTGGAACATCCAAGTGAGCAAGCCCATTGTGGCTCCAAGGCTTAAAACGTTTAGCACTACCGCTTTAATCGGTAGCAGAACGCTGCCGATGAAAAGGAACAAAATCAAGAATGTGGCTATTGCAATCCAAAGCAACACTTTTGGCAATTGGTTTGCAATACCGTTTTGGGAGTCCGCAAAGTCGGCTGCTGCTCCACCAACAATGGCCTGCGGGTCAAGATCACGGATTTGGGCTACTTGATCCATTGTTTTAGTGGTCCGTGGTGAAAGAGTACTTATCGCACGAATTCGAACATAGTTGTCGGTTTCCATTTTGGAAGTTGGCCAACCAAATTCAGGACCAAGTGGAGTGAAAATACCGTTGGCAAAAACACCGGCTAGGGTTTCAACTCTTGTTATGTCTGAACGCTTTGAAAGCGTAGTTGCAAAATCAGTAACTTCAGAATCGGGAACACTTTGTTCAAACAGGATTTCAAAAGGTGTTGATTCTTTAGAAGTGAAATTGTCACGTAATACTTTTGAAGCTATTGCTGCTGGATGATCTTTGGCCAAAACGCGGTCATCTACTTGGCTAAAAACTGCAGTTTGCAAAGGAAGCATCATTGAAACCAGCATTGCCAAAGTCGCTGTGACAGTGATCCATGGGTGACGCATTACAAAGCGAGCAACTCTTGACCAGACACCTTCATCGCTTGGCGCTAAAGAACCACGGCGAACTCGATATTTATCAATTTTGCCGCCAAGTACTCGAAGAGCAGCTGGAAGTATTACCAAAGCGCCCACGATTGCCGATAAACAAACCAGCACGCCTGCATAAGCAAATGATTTTAAGAATTCTTGTGGAAATAGGACCAACGAACCCAAAGTAATCGCAACTGTGAATCCTGAATAAAGGACAGTTCGCCCAGCAGTGTGAACTGTGTTCTTCACAGCAGTCTCAACATCTCGACCAAGCTTGAGTTCTTCTCGAAAGCGATTAACTACCAATAACGAGTAGTCGATTCCGAGACCAAGGCCAAGGCCAGTAATTAGATTAAGTGAGAAAACACTTACTTCGGTGAATTGTGCAACTGCCCAAATACCAAAGATTGCTCCAAGGATTGAAGTTACTCCAACAATAAGCGGCATGCCAGCTGCAACCACAGTTCCGAAAATAAACATCAAGAGGATCATTGTTAAAGGAATGCTCACCATTTCAGCAAACTTAATGTCCTCTGTAATTTGTCCATTGATTCCGTTAAGGATTGCGCCGGTTCCGCCGACGTAGATGTCTGCGCCGTTTAGTTTGGATGGCAAAAGTGCATCAATTTCTCGAGATAGCTCATTGCGACTATCAAGAGATTCGCCACTTAAATAGATCATGACAAGTCCAAGACTTGCATCCTTACTTTTAAGCTGAGAATTTAGTTGAGATTGTGGCGCAGTCCAGTAAGCATTTACGGCACCTACTCCATCAACTGATTGAACTTTTTCTAATAAAAGATTGTATGTGTCGAGAGTTTCTGGCTTATCTACAAAACCTTCGACTCCAGGATTTCCAAGAACTAACGTCAGATACGGCTCTTCAACTTTAAAGTCGTCAGCAATAACCTGCCAGACCTTTGCGCTATCGCTGTCTTGATCACTGTAACCACCACCCGAAAGAGTTGGAATAACTGAGGTACCAAAAACACCTGCAACTATGAAAATAAGTGAAGTTGTTACGAGGACAATTTTTGGATGGTGCACAGTTGCCTGGGCAATCTTGCGAAACATTTTCCCTTAATCTTTAGGTCGTAGATTTGCTCTGGTTAAATCAAATTGTTCATCAAAGCCAATTGCTTTGTACATGGCCAATGCTCCACGATTTGTAGTGCGCACGCCAAGATTTACGCTCTGCGCCCCACGTGCAAAAAGCTCTTGTGCGGTAGAGAGTGTGACCAAACTCCCAATTCCCTGTCTCCGGGCAGAATCGGCAACGACTACTGATGAAACCACATAAGCGCCGGTCTGCCATCGCACGCCAGCTGCAGCGCCAACTATTTCATGTTGTGGATTTCTTGCCACCACCCAAAACAAAATTTCATTGTTGCCTGGCCAAGTTGAAAGATCCGGAGCATTTAGTTGAAGCAATCTTTGAATTTCAGAGTTGCAACTGTCATCGGTAATCACGCTGACATTTGATGCCACACGTTTTGGTGGGAAGGGATTAGTCCGTCGCATCCAAGTGACGTCCCTCGAATCTTGAAAATTGAGTTGGGTTGCAATCTCTACTGGCATAGAAACCTGAGTGACAACAAAGCCAAGCGTTGCTGCTTCAGTTAAGACTTTTGCATATTCCAAAACCGGAACTTGGCCGGCAATCGATAGCCACAGATTTTCACCTGTATCAGCGAGGCAAAAAATGGCATTTTCTGATTTCCACCCTTTTAGAAAAATATGGGGCATCACCATTACTTCTTGATGCCAGTGGGCATGGGGTTTGAAATCTTCCCAAGTATCGAAACGTTGCATAATCACCAAGGTCTAGGAGCGGTAAGGACGGTGGCCAATCCAAGCATCATCATTACTACTCCGCCAGCCGAGCGCATTTTTACTAGGCGATTTGGCGAAGATGCAAACCAGTCACGAGCCGTGCCAGCAAGTAATCCATACAAGCTATCAAATGTAAATCCAAAAACACAAAAGACAGCGCCAAGTGCAAATAGTTGTGAGGTGATGGATGAATAAGTCGGGTCAACAAAATGCGGTAGCACTGCAGCAAAGAACACGATAACTTTCGGATTCAATATTCCAACTACAAAACCTTGTTGAACAGTTTTTAATTTGGTTGGCGCATCACCTTGGACTGCAACAATTGATTCAGCTGCTGCGACTCGATGTCGGATAGCGTTGAGTCCAAGCCAAATTATGTAAGCGCCACCAACAATCTGAATCAATGAATAGAGCAAATCAGAATTTTGCAATATTGGCCCAAGCCCTAGTGCCACTCCAATACTTAGAACAAAGACACCCAGCGTATTTCCTAGAACAGTTAGGACTGCGATTGTTCTACCCCATGAAATTGCCCGGGCAATTGTGAAAAGCACGCTAGGCCCTGGAATCAAGATAATTGCCATTGCCGAGATTATGTATGGCAATACATGCTGCGGGGCGATCATCAACTTCTCCCTAGGCTAACTTTTAAAGGAACACCTTGCAGAAACTCCTTGCAGGGACACCTATAAAGACATTTGGAAATAGGTTCCGAGTTTAATCCAAAGAGGCACAAACCATTTCAAGTATTCCAATCATTTGCTTTTCGAAGAATTTGACTCGAAACACTTACTGATAATTACCCAACTTCAATTAATCTCATTTGAACTCACACTGCCCTAGATAAAGAACGTAAACCGCTTAGGGTTTGACCATGGCAATTTTGATTGACTACCCATACTGGCCTAGGTGGGACCGAATGTGGTGCCACTTGGTAAGTGATGAGTCGTTAGAAGAATTACATGAGTTTGCCCGTGAATTAGGAATACCAGAACGAGGATTTGGTGGCGATCACTACGACGTGCCAGCTGAGCATCGCGATCGAGCTATCGCACTTGGTGCCATCGAAACAGATTCACGAGAAATTGTGCGCAGATTAATTGCGGCTGGATTGCGCAAGCGCATCCACCATCAACCATAAATTATTGTGACTATTCTCTTCAAAAACTGAGTGAAGAATTGCGTCAGTCGTTACTTGTATCGGTTAGAGATTTTCTTTTCCACAATAAATGTGTAAACCGGAATTGTGCCAGCCAAAATATTCAAGAAAAGTTCTTTATAACTCCACTTAGCTTTGAGGCCAAGGTCAATGGTGACAAGTGTGTAAACCATAAAGATCCAGCCGTGTGCCATCCAACCGTACGAGATCCACGCATCATGATGTCCGAGAATGTATTTATAAGGCAAACCAATAAAGGCCATGGTTGCAAGTACGGTTCCAGTAAAGAGTGCCATAAAGCGGTATCGAGAAACCGCTACTTGTAGTTCACGTAATTTGAAAGCGTCATTCATTGGATCTCCTAATTTGGGGAATTCTATTCTGTGGCATTTGCGTTTAGCTCATCCAGCACGAACCGGATGAAAAGAAAGATAGTGAAGCCGGCAAAAAGCCACCACTGCCAGGCATAGAAAAGGTTTCTAATGTCTATTCCGACTGGTGGCAGGACTATCAATTCTTGCCGCACATCACGCGTGATCAGAACATAACCATCTCGAACATCTGACTGCCAACGCAATACTAGATCGTCAGTATTAATTGCAGTAGTGGTTGGAGTTGGCTTATATATAGCTGGTAACTGAGCAAAGTCTTGCGCTGGCTGCATTCTGCCAATCCAAGAAGTTTTAGCAGATTGAGATTCGCAGAAGTCCGTGTTACTCGCTACTGCAATCAGGGAGTTATCTGCTAACTCGATGGCTGCAATATGCCAGTCAATTTCTTGCGCTGGAATTACATTTCTAAAAGTTTTGTCGCAAAGCAGATTGCCAGCTACCTGCACTTTTTGGCCGTAATATTTTTCAGGTACATACTCGCCAAGTTTGGAGGCTTCATCCAAACTAATGGTTTTTGCTTTTAATGTTTGAGCTTCAACATCTGCGCGATAAGCCCGGCTGTATTGCCACACTCCAAGTGCACCGGTAACTACCAGAGCAAATAAAGCCAACAATGTGGCGATGAATATTCGCATAGAAGCGCGAGACATAAACTTATTCTTTATCTTCGAAATTCTTATCGAGATTTTTCAATCGCTTATTTAAATTGCGCCATAAGAAAAATACTGCAGTTGCCATGCCGAAAAAGAACACGCCGCCGAGCCAGCCAGCAGTGAAATTGTCGATTGGAACATCTGACACATCTGCCGCAATACCTAGAAACATCTTGACTCCAATTCTGCGTTACCAGCCAATTTTGCTCCTTGTTGAAAGCCTTTGCTCGGTTAGGGGTAAATTTCACCCAGAGTTGGAGGTGGGAATGGCAGTATCACGTGCCACGGTGCCAATTGAGCTTTATGAACGTTATGGCCTAAAGCCTCGAAATCCACTGCTACTCACTGCTGTTTGGGGTGGAGCCTTTTTGATAATTGGCTACTTATTTATGCAAATCATTCAAGGGCAGCAAAGCAACATTGAGACTCGTCTGATTTCATGGGAAGTTTCCTCCCCAACAACTGTTGAAATTACCTGGAATGTCTCTCAAGCGAGTAATCAGCCACTAGTTTGCATTATTAGGGCGCAAGATTCGCAGCAGTTTGATGTCGGATTCGCGATCTTCGAAGCATCTGACCCTGCAAAGGTTTCACAATTCACTCAAACCCTGCGAACTACAACCAGTGCTTATGCAGTTATTAATCCGACTTGTGAGCAAAATATCTCTGCTTTGACAGGCCCGCATTTCCGCCCAGGATTGCTCCCACCCGCACAGAATTCGCCTTTATTTGCTCCGTGGCAGTGGAACTCCTAAGAGTTGTTACCTTTACCCCATTAATTTCGCGAGGAGTTACCATGACTGAACAAACAACTTGGCTCACCCAAGCCGCATTTGATCGCCTGCAAAATGAACTTGAAGAACGTAAAGGTCCAGTGCGAGATGAAATCACCACTCGCATCAGTGCCGCACGTGAAGAAGGCGACCTGAAAGAAAATGGTGGCTACCACGCTGCGCGTGATGAACAAGGTAAAAATGAAGGACGCATTGCACACCTCGAGCAATTACTAGAGCACGCAATGGTTGGTACACCGAAAGTTCCAGATGGTGAAGTTCACGTGGGTCGGCTTGTGACAATTAAGTTTGCCCCTGAAGACACCGAGACCTACTTGATTGGTTCAGCCGAAGAAGCAAGTCATTCAGAGCACAATGTTTTAAGCCCTGACTCACCGCTTGGCCAATCCATTATCGGAAAACGAATTGGCGATGAAATTAGTTATGAATTGCCAAATGGTCGCATCGCAAATGTAGTTTTGGTAGACGTCCAAAACCAGTAATGAATAATCCCCTTCACCTACTTCGAAACCGCGTTCCACTTCTACGCGAATTACCAATTGAAGTAACTGCCGTAAGTATGGTCGCATTTTGTGTGGCTTTAGGTTTTGGAATTGTCGCACCAGTCATTCCCGCTTTTGCACGTGAGTTTGGCGTCAGTGCTTTAGCGGCAAGTTCAGTGGTTTCAGTTTTTGCGGGTATGCGCCTTCTAGGTGCTCCAATCGCTGGCAAGTTCGTAGACCTAATCGGCGAACGACGAACCCTTTCATTTGGATTGGCAATTGTCGCAATCAGCTCTTTTGCTGCTGGCCTATCGCAGAACTTTTGGCAACTGCTCGTATTGCGTGGTCTTGGCGGACTTGGCAGTGTGGCATTTTCAATCGCATCCATGGCAGTAATTATTCGAGTTGTAGATCCTGGGCTTCGCGGAAGAGCTTCAAGCGCTTGGTCGGGTGGCTTTCTTCTTGGTGGACTTGCCGGACCTGCAGTTGGTGGCATCTTTGCTGCAATCTCATTGCGAGCGCCGTTTTTTGTTTACGCAGTCACCCTAGTTTTTGCGAGTTTGGTTTCATGGTTTAGTTTGCGAAATGCACATCTAACAGAAAGTGTTGCAACTTCTGATGAAGTTGGAACTTGGAAAGATGTGTGGATCGCGCGCAAGAATCGCGCATACGCAGCAGCCGTTGGTGTGAACTTCACAAATGGGTTTGTTCGAATGGGAATATTGAATGCGATTGCACCACTTTTCGTGGTTGAAGCCTTAGGCAGCCAAATAAGTCTTGCCAGCACTGGATTCTTATTCAGCGCAATTGGCCAATTTATTTTCATATCCCGAGCTGGGCATTGGGCAGATTCAATTGGCCGTAAACCAGTGCTGATTGCCGGCACGCTTTTGTCTGGGCTTGGCATGATCACAATGGGCGGAATTGAAAATATTTCTGCCTATTTCATTGCAATGTTTGTCTTAGGCGTGGCTGGGGCTTTTCTTTCCTCAGCAACTCCAGCAGTTCTAGGGGATGCAACCGCAGGGCAACCACGTGGACCAATTATTTCTGCCTATCAAATGTCTTCTGACTTAGGTGGCATCTTCGGGCCAGTATTTGGCGGTTGGTTGTTGGATTTTGCATCTCGAAACTATGGCGAGCAATATGCATTTGAAGTGCCATTTGTGATCGGTGGCATCCTCGCAGCCAGCGCGGTGATTTTGGTTCTGCGCATGAAAGAGACTTTGATTAAAGTTCCGCCAACAAAGGAAGTGTGATGGCAAAAACTATTTACCTTGGAATGGGATGTTTCTGGGGAGCAGAGAAGAAATTCTGGTCACTACCAGGTGTAGTCGAAACCTCAGTTGGTTACCAAGGCGGGCACACGTCCGAACCTACTTACAAAGTTGTGTGTGCTGGCGGAACTGATCACGTAGAAATTGTGAAAGTCGTTTACGATGAAAACATAATCTCAACTCGGGAAATCCTGGGCGTGTTTTGGGAAAACCATGATCCGACTCAAGGAAACCGTCAAGGTGGCGATGTTGGCACGCAATACAGAAGTGCATTGCTTTGGACTGACGACGAGCAAGCTGCAGAATGTGAAAAAACTGCAAAACAGTTTGGTCAAATTCTTACCTTAAATGGGATTGGGCCAATCACAACTCAGATTGCATCTGCTGCAAATCATAAGTACTGGCTGGCTGAGGACTATCACCAGAAATATTTAATTAAGAATCCAAATGGCTATGACTGCCATGCCCACACTGGATATTTCTTACCGAAAGAATAGTCTCACAAAGTTGCGGCAAGACTGATGGCAATACCATCCAAGATGTCTTGTTCGCTAACAACTATATATTCAACGTGTAGTCGCTGAGCAATTAGATCTAGCACTAAAGCTCCAGCACCGATTACATCTACCCGACCTGGATGCATGTATGGAAGTGCAGCCCGTTGTTCGCGTGTCTTAGATAAGAATTTTGCAGCAGTTCGATGAATAGATTCCACTGAAATCACACTGCCATGAATCGCATCTCGGTCGTATTTATCTAAGCCCAGGGCCATAGCTGCCACCGTAGTAACTGAGCCAGCAAGTCCAATGACCGTGACTGCCTTTTCTAGTGGCACAACTTCGGCTGCCAAAGAAATTGCATCTTCAATGTCTGCAGTGGCAGCCAAAATACTTTCTGCACTCGGCGGATCTTCACTTAAATGTCTTTCGGTCATCCGCACACACCCGATGTTTACTGAGCGAGCAAATTCTGGTTTGTCGTCGCCTAAAACAAATTCTGTGGACCCGCCACCGATGTCGATCACTAAATAAGGGCCGGGGAATTCTTTGGCCAATGCAAATGTGGCGCCAGCAAAAGACAATTGCGCTTCCTCGTCACCGCTAATCACTTCAAGCTCGCATCCAATGCGGGCTTTAACGCCTTGAGCAAACTCTTCGCGATTCGAAACGTCGCGCGAAGCTGAAGTGGCAATAAATCGAACTCTAGTTACTTCATGCATTTTGATAAGTTCGGCATATTCATCACAAGCTGCAAATACCCGAGTTAATGCGGCTTCGCTAAATTTTCCATTCGCGTCAACGCCTTCACCAAGTCGGACGATAATCATTCGGCGAGTAATCTCAGTTAAAACACCGTCTGGTTCTACTCGTGAAATTAACAACCGGATTGAGTTAGTGCCGCAATCAATTGCCGCAATGTTTGTCATTCAGATTCCCCGTTTACACATATTTGCTCGCCCCACTCGTCGAGCATTGCTAAAGCTAAATCACCGATTGGATTTACCCCTGGGCCTTTTGCCAGAGAGTGTCCTACCAATACATGCAGACATTTCACTCGATCTGGCATGCCACCAGCTGAAATGTCTTTAATTTCCGGAACTTCACCGAGTTCTGCTCGATCTTGCAAGTATGAGGTGTGTGCCTTTTCGTAATTGGCTTGTAATTGTGGGTCCGATTTCAACTTCTCTTCAAGCTGTTTCATAACACCGTCAGCTTCTAGGGTTCCGATGCGGCTAGTGAGGCGTGGGCAGGTCACGTAATAAGTCGTTGGAAAGGGTGTGCCATTTTCAAGGCGTGGAAGGGTTTTGACCACATCAGGGTTGCCACATTTGCATCGATGGGCAACTTCCACTACTCCACGGACTTCACGCCCGAGTTGCGCGCACATCGCATCGATGTCGCGTTGTTCAACCGCCATTTATTTGCCGCCCACATCTTCCAAGAGCGGTGGAGCAGTATCAGCAGCATCGTGCAGAGATGACCAAAGAGTTCGATACCAAACCGGACGAACACCAACGTCATTAGTTTGGTTTTGAACAACTGCCTGGGCTTCATCAGCTTCAAGCACGATATATCCCACCTCATTTGGCATTACATAATGCAAACGATTTCGAGCCTGGGCTTTTACATAGGCAGGGTCTTTCCAACGTTCTACTTGATTTTGCAATTCCTTAATGCGAGCTACGTTGGCATCTTGCACACTTTGCAAATCATTAATGCGAGATCTTTGATCAAGATAACTCTTAAACGGAATAGCCGTAGTGATTATTAAGACAAGAAATAACCCGATTATCAAAACTGCTCGGCCGCTTAAAAAAGTGCGACGACCAGTCTCTGCGGTTGTTGAAGATTCTGGTCGTCGCGATGTCATGTGGTTATTTTGCAGGATTTAGTGCTTGAAACGTGGGAATGAACCCGCGCCAGCATAAACGGCTGCATCATCGAGTTCTTCTTCGATGCGAAGCAACTGGTTGTACTTAGCAACGCGTTCAGAACGTGCAGGTGCACCAGTCTTGATTTGGCCACAATCAGTAGCAACGGCGAGGTCTGCAATTGTGGTGTCTTCAGTTTCACCTGAACGGTGGCTCATCATGCTGCGGTATCCAGCACGGTGTGCCATCTGCACTGCATCAAGAGTTTCGGTCAAAGTACCGATCTGGTTTACTTTAACTAACAATGCGTTTGCAGTGTTCGATGCAATACCTCGAGCTAGACGTTCTGGATTTGTAACGAACAAGTCGTCGCCAACAATTTGAATTTTATCGCCAAGTTTTTCGGTGATTAGTTTCCAGCCATCCCAGTCTTCTTCTGACATTGGATCTTCAATAGAAACCATTGGGAAGTCAGCAACCAAAGATGCGTAGTAGTCCACCATTTCGGCAGCACTCAACTTCTTGCCTTCAAACCCGTATGAACCATCTTTATAAAATTCTGTTGCTGCAACATCTAGCGCCAATGCAATGTCAGTGCCAAGTTTCAAACCAGTCTGTTCAACTGCAACTGCAATAAGTTCTAGAGCTGCGCGGTTATTTGCAAGATTTGGCGCAAAGCCACCTTCATCACCAAGACCAGTTGCTAATCCTTGTTTTTTCAAAACTGATTTAAGTGAGTGGTAAACCTCAGTACCTTGACGCAATGCTTCGCGGAAAGTTGGTGCACCAATTGGAGCAATCATGAATTCTTGGATGTCAACACCAGTGTCAGCGTGTGCACCACCGTTAAGAATATTCATCATTGGAACTGGAAGTGTGTGTGCGTTAGGCCCACCGATGTAACGAAAGAGTGCCAAACCTGAACTATCGGCTGCTGCTTTCGCGACTGCCAAAGAAACTCCGAGGATTGCGTTTGCACCTAGGCGTGATTTATTTGGGGTGCCGTCAAGATCAATCATGGTCTGGTCGATTAAACGTTGGTCATCTGCTGGAAAGCCATGCACTTCGTGTGCAATCTCTTCGATTACTGCCGCAACTGCATCCTGCACACCTTTACCAAGGTAGCGGTCTCCGCCATCGCGACGCTCATTAGCCTCAAAGGCTCCAGTCGATGCGCCAGATGGCACAGCAGCGCGAGCAATTGTGGAATCGTCGAGAATTACTTCAACTTCAACCGTTGGATTTCCGCGAGAGTCAAGAATTTCGCGGGCGTATACATCTTCAATCGTGGCCACGTCAGGCTCCAATTCATTATTTGGGGACAGGCTAAGTTTAGCGCTCGGCCTCTTGAGCCTTGATACGAGCGCGGAAGTCCCCCACCGCTCTGCGCATCTGCGCTTCAACGTCGATTCCAGACTGCTGCATCTGCGCGATTAGAGCCAAAATGAGTTCAGTTGATTCTGCTGGGCTCAGAGATAGGTGTTCAGCTTTTGATGCCATCTCAGGGCGGATTGGCGCTTGCTGATCATCGTTTAGGAGCCGGGTTAAGAGTTTAGAGATTTGGGTCAATGGCGGCATTGAAACTGGAACACCTTCAGTGATGCTTTCTCGGGCTTTTTCTGCGTTCTTAAGCGCTTGCCAATTTTGCTCAACAAAAGCCGCATCCGGTGCATCAATGATTTCCCCGTTTTCATTTGGAAAAACATGCGGGTGACGGCGAATTAATTTGGCACTGATTGCTGATGCCACATCGTCGATATCAAATGGCGCATCAT
>JAPLBX010000076.1:15247-19334 GCA_026392535.1 Actinomycetota bacterium | reverse complement strand
TGGGCGGCACTTTCAAAAGGATCAGCATCTAGTGGGTAGCGGCCAACTGCAATATGTACTTTTGAATTTCTCACGAATTTAGTAACCGCACGACTCAAGCCAAACCGACCTGCAGTCAAGACAATGTCCGGTTGATGATCCGCTAAGAATTTTTCATCGTGCAGAATTTTTGCATAATGAGCAATTGCCACTTTTTCGTCTCTAGCAAAACTGCCTGGCTCGGCAAACACTGGCCACTGCAACATATTTGCAATTGCAACAGCTGTGGCGGCACTATTTGGATCACTCATCACAATTAGTCCACGCGGATTTGGATTAGTGATACCTATTTCAGTGACAATTTCACCGATTGTTAGCTTCTCTGTTTCAGGTGCGTGTGGCAGTTCGCCACGTTTTAAAGTTTTTAACCAATCAGTTTCAAGCCCATCGCCAACCAATGGCTCGGCAAAAGGCACGTTTATGTGAACTGGCCCTGCGGAGATAAATTCTTCGCCAAGCGATGCAGAGATTGCGGCAGCAATTGAGATTTCACAAAAGGCATCTTCTTGGTCAGCGGCTAATGGCAAATCCCATTCACCACGAACTGCATTTGAATATAAGCCGACCTGATCGATTGCTTGATTTGCACCACGTCCTCGTACTTCGGCAGGTCGATCTGCAGTTATCAAAATCAGTGGCACTCCAGATTCATGTGCTTCAAAAGCGGCAGCTTGAAAATGTGTTGCAGCGGTACCGCTGGTGCAGAGCACTGCTACTGGTTGATTTAGTCTGCGAGCCATTCCAAGCGCAGTAAACGCTGCTGTGCGTTCATCAAAGCGAACATAAACATTTATGAAATCAGCATCGTGGGCTTGAACTAAAGCAATCGACAGCGGTGCATTGCGTGACCCAGGTGCAATCACAACATGTGTTTAGTAGATGTGGTCACATCTGCTCCAAGATTTCATAGCAAGTCACAAGGTAATTATCCCAGAAGTCTTTTTCTGCTTGTTCCATCTTCCAAGCAGACCGCTCGAGCAACATCGGGTTGATTTTCGCATTTTGGACTTGGATTACTCCGCGCTCCGGCAACACCGTATTAGCGATGTCTGTCTCTAGAAGATTTCCGGTGCCAAGTCCACAAGCGCCATACAAGTCTTCAACATTCGCCGCTAGTAATAATCCAGCTGTCAAACCAACTGACGTGTCCATAGAACCTGAAACCACAATCGGCATATCAATTTCTTCGGCAATCTCAAGGGCTTTGCGGACACCGCCACTCGGTATTGCTTTTAATATGGCAATGTCTGCAGCCATTTGCAAATCTCTACTTGAAATCCCAGTAGATAATCTGATGTTTTCATCAATAGCAAGTGGCACATCGACCAAATTGCGAAGTTGAGTCATCTCTTGAATCGTTGCTACTGGTTGTTCCACATATTCAAGGGTTGCAAAAGCATTAAGTTCAAAGATCCGTTCTTTGGCCTGCATGACATCCCATTTGCCATTCACATCAATCCGGATTGAAGAAAGTTGAGCAGATTCCCGAACTGCCATTACCCGCGCAAAATCGTCAGCGAAATCTTCACTGCCGCATTTCACTTTGAAACTTGTCACACCTTGGGCAGAAACTGTTTTTACATATTGTGGAATATCCTCGAGCGGCATCATTGGCACAATTCCATTAATTGGAATTTCTAGTCGCTTCAATGGTAAAACGGGGTCATATGCCATTTCGATAGCGGCTTGCAACCACAAAGCTGCATGTTCTGGACTGTGATGTTTAAAGGGCGCAAATTCTCCATAGCCAGCTGGACCTCTAAAAACTAAACCTGGCCGGGTTTTAACTCCACCAAAATCACTCTTTAGATGAACCTCAAAAGGATGAGATACATATTGAAGTTCTGCTAAAGGTGGCAGTTTCATTTCTATGGACGCTTTGGGAATTGTTTGAAGTTCGGCTTGCGCTTTTCTTTAAACGCGTCACGACCTTCTTGTCCTTCTTGGGACATGTAAAACAAAAGAGTTGCATCGCCGGCTAATTGCTGGATTCCAGCCAGCCCATCATCAGCAGCATTGTGAGATGCTTTCAGCATGCGCAATGCAAGTGGTGAGAGTTGTAACATCTCCCGTGCATACTGAACGGTTGCAATTTCTAATTCTGAAACCGGAACTACTTCGTTAACTAGACCCCAGTCATAAGCTTGTTCTGCGCCATATTGCCGGCATAGATACCAAATTTCGCGTGATCGCTTTTGGCCAATGTGTCGAGCCAATAAACCTGAACCATAGCCGCCATCAAACGAGCCAACTTTCGGACCAGTTTGTCCAAAGCGCGCATTGTCAGCAGCAATAGACAAATCACACACAACATGCAGAACATGACCGCCACCAATGCTGTATCCAGCAATCATGGCAACGACAGGTTTGGGAATTCGGCGGATTGCAATTTGCAGATCCAAAACATTCAAACGGCCAATACCTTGTTTGGCGACAGCGTCATCACCGATGTAACCATCGTCGCCGCGAATCACTTGATCACCACCTGAACAAAAAGCCCAATCGCCTTGGCCGGTCAAAATCACAACCCCAACCGATGCATCGTCGCGAGCAAGTTCAAAAGCAGTTAAGAGTTCAGCAACAGTTTGAGGACGAAATGCGTTTCGTTTTTCGGGGCGATTGATTGTGATTTTTGCAATGCCTTCATCGTCACCTGTCGAAACTTCATATTTGATGTCGGTGAATTTGCCAACCGACTTCCATTCGCAAGCAAGTTTGATACTCGAAAAACTAGGATCTTTGAAAGCCAGAGAATCCTCTGAGACCACTGGCGGGAGTTCATAATTCTTACGGGTGTCCACGAACTTTCCTTTCTGCTTGTCATAGGCTAGCGATTAAACACTGAGGAGAGAGATGGCAGGCGTGCATTTTTCGCTGGTGGAAGTCTCACCTGGCGTTGCTGGGGTCTTCCAAGCAATTGAAGCTGTCCACGCTCTGTTTGAGGAGCAAACCTCATGTGCCATCGTGCCAACAGGCACAGATTTAGCAGCTTTGCGCCTAGAAGAGCCCTCCTTGAGCGGTGAACCGAGCCTGATTGTGCTCACAAGTGGCACAACTGGAAATTCGAGAGCCGTAGAGATTCCCTTCTCTGCCTTGGCTCAAAGCGCTGAAAGTGCAGCTCTCTATATGCAGCAAATGGCCGTTTGGCTGACTGCACTGCCTGTAACCAGCATGGGTGGGTTGAACACAATCATCCGATCCGCCTTCACCGGCATCGAACCAGTTATCTGGGATGGGGTCGGCGGAGCGATGAAATTTGAACCTGAAAATTTTGTGCCTTTTATCAAAGCAGTAAAAACTGCCAGTCTCAAAACCAATTTGGCAAGTGCAGTTTCATTAGTGCCAACCCAATTGTTCCGACTAGCACTAGATGAGAGTGCGCTTACCGAATTAGCAGAACTTGATTTTGTACTTGTGGGTGGAGGCGGAATCACGCAAAGTTTGAAAGCTGAATGCATCAATGCAGGTGTGAAAATAGTCTCGACTTATGGTGCTACTGAAACTGTTGGTGGATGCGTTTTCAACGGTGCCCCACTTGACGGTTATGAAATTAATATTGTTGATGACTTGGTCCACATTAAAAGTGAAAACCTTGCGTGGGGATATCGCGATGGCGAATCAATAGATGGAAATTGGAAATCCAAAGATCGTGGCGAGTTCACCGATGGCAAACTCCAAATCCTCGGACGCAGTGACAGCATTATTAAAGTTGCAGGAGTTGCAATCGACATTCAAGCTTTAGAAACCCAATTACAAAGTCAACTACCAAATCAAAATATTGTTGTGGTAGCGATTGCCGATTCGCAATATGGGAATGTTCCGCTAGTTGTTAGCAACATTGAAATACCAAATATCGCTGATATAAGTCACAAAATCTTGAATCAAGCATTACCAGTGAGATTTAAATTGATGTCTCAAATCCCAATGCTTCAAAACGGCAAGCCCGATCGCATTTCAATTGCGAATAACTGAAATACTTGGACGCATGACCTCAAACTGGATTTTAGGAGCAAGGCCAAGAACGCTTCCGGCTGCAATGGCTCCGGTA
>JAPLBX010000076.1:0-15194 GCA_026392535.1 Actinomycetota bacterium | reverse complement strand
TACTAGTTGGCAGCTCACTAGCATTTTGGGAAGATTCCTTTAGCCCATTGATTGCAATACTTGCGTTGGTTGTTGCGCTTGCCCTTCAAGTTGGAGTTAATTACGCCAACGATTACTCAGACGGCATTCGCGGTACTGACAATTCTCGAATTGGTCCGGTTCGGTTAGTTGGCCAAGGACTAGCGTCTGCAAAATCAGTAAAGAACGCCGCCTTAATTTCATTTCTAGTCGCAGCGCTTGCTGGCCTAACTATGACTTTGATTACCCAGATCTGGTGGTTTGTTCCAATCGGTGCACTCGCAGTTATTTCAGCTTGGTATTACACCGGTGGCAAAAATCCTTACGGCTATGCAGGATTTGGCGAAGTATTTGTTTTTGTTTGGTTTGGATTAGTGGCGGTAATTGCTACTACTTACGCTCAAGCCCAGCACATCTCAATTGCCACAATTGCATACGCAGTTGGAGCTGGTGCTTTGGCTTGTGCTCTTTTGGTTGTAAACAACCTGCGCGATATTCCAAGTGATGAAAAAGTTGGCAAGAAAACTCTTGCTGTTCGCTTAGGTGACTCAAAAACTAGATATTTATACGTCGCACTTATCTGGGTAGGTTTTGCAACAAATCTATTGATCGCATTTTTAGCGTTAAGCAATGATTCGCTTCCGCTTTGGAGTGGTCTTGGCGCAGTTGCAGCACTAGCAGCGCATGTGCCCGGTCGTGCAGTATTGAATAAAGCCCAAGGCAAAGATCTAATTGCAGTTTTAGTTGGAACCGGAAAAGTCCAAATGATTTGGGCGACAGTTACTTCACTTGCGATTGTGGCACAAAAGCTACTTGCTTAAAGACCGATTAAGAAATCTAGATCATCGTCAGGCCCAGAGTCACGCTTAAATTTTCGCGGATTCTTTCCTGCTACCAACCAAAGTATTGGTCCGATAACTGGCACAACTTGAATTAAAAACCAAGCCCATTTCGGCATCAGAGCAACAATCTTGGTTTGTGCAATTTCAAACAAAACAAAGATGTGCAGTGCCACCGGGATTGCATAAAGAAGAAAACGTGTCATTTTCGTAAATACCTCATCAGTTCGAATACCTCATTTACCAGAATATACATGTAAGCCAGCAAAGAAGAAATTGACAAAGAAATAGTTGAAGATAAAGGTCAGAAATGCAATCAATGCAATATAGGCAGCTCGATTACCTTTCCAGCCAACAGTTATCCGAGCATGAAGATATGCCGCATAGCCAACCCAAGTAACAAATGCCCAGGTTTCCTTTGGATCCCATCCCCAGTATCTTCCCCAAGCGCTTCTCGCCCAAATCGCTCCTGCAACAACGGTGAAAGTCCAAAGTGGGAAAACAAATGCGTGAACTTTGTAAGAAAGTAAATCTAGCTCTTGCGAATTTGGAACTCGCGCAGTTATTGCTTGCATCCGTGATGGCTTTAAACCTTCAGCTAGTCGTCTCTCTTCGCGATCTACTAATAGCTGCAAAATAGTTAAGACACCACCAATTGCAAACATGCCAGCGCTAACAACCGCAGCTGATACGTGAATCAACAACCAATAAGACTTCAAAGCTGGAATTAATTGTGCTGATTCAGTATAGAGAACTGTGACTGCAAGTCCGAGTGATAAAAGTGCCGGCAAAATAATGAATAGTCCGAACCATCGCACATCTTTTTTAAGTGAATAAACCAACAGCACAGCCATCACACCAAATGTTCCGGTGATACTGAACTCGTACATGTTTCCCCAAGGAACCCGGCCTGCCGACAATCCGCGAAGAAGAACGCCGCCTGCTAGAACAACAGTGCCGAGCCAACTCAGTGACATTGCGATGTTGCCAGATTTGCGTCCGTTTAAGGGATTGGATTCTTTATCTCTTCCCTGCGCAAAAGATGCAGCGAATGCGAACATCGCAAATGTATACACAGCCATTGCACCATAAACAAACATGTTGCTCAGCTCGGCATACGTTTGGTTAACAGACATTCAATTCCTTAATTAGGTGGCTATTTTGGCACAGTCAAAAGATTTGAGCATTGGGAAGCAATGTCAGCAACCACCAAGGACAAATCCACATCTTCATGGCGCGAAATTGCTGCCACGATCACTTCACTCCTGCCACCTTCGTCCACCACTCGAATCCAGACTCGGCGTCTTTGAATATAGAGGCTGGCAATGATTCCAAGAATCGCCAAAATCGCGCCAAGCAGAGCCCAGTTTTGACTCGGATCTGATGCAATGTTGAAGGTTGCAAATTGTGTTACTTCGACAAACTCCACAGAACCTTTGTTGTTTTTAAGTTCCCAAGTTTCACCTGGTTTCAAATCGTGCAGACCAATACGCTCGAGTTTGGTTTTATCTAAGGCATAGATGTTCTGTGGTTTGCCGCTGTCCAAACCAAGATCACCGCTCCAAAACGATGCAAAGATCATTGGGTTAACCAAATCTGGATACATCGAATGTGGACCTTGATCTGATGTGACAATTGCCGTCGGTGCAAAAATGCCTTGAATGCCTAACTGTGGTTCCATATCCGGCACCTTGATCACGCCAGTTGAGGTGAAGTTTGCATCTTGCGGCAGGAACACGACTGTGTCATCAAAAACAATATTTCCCAAACCATCTCGAACAATTATGTGCGGCGCATAACCCCAGCCCAGTAAAAACATTGACGCACTGCCAATATCTAGTGGATTATTCACACCAATAGTTTTGGTTTGAAAATCCTCATCGGCAGATTCCCGGAATTTAAGGGTCGCCGCAAAGTCGGTTGCTTTTGCCGAACGCTCTCCAGTTTGTTCGAAAGTTACTTCCATCGTGTCCAACTGAACATTGAATGGAACTAAATCGTCACTCTTGAAAAGTCTGCCAGGTGTAAAAGTGTCGTACTGCGCTACAACATTAGAAAAACCAGTACCTTCACGCAAAATTACTTGTCCGCGATATCCGTAAGTTGAACCGATAGCGACTGCAATCAAAATGAAAACTATTGCCAGATGGAAAATCAAATTACCGGTCTCCCGCAAAAATCCTTTTTCAGCTGCAATAAATCCGTTTTTCGATAGCACTCGCCAGTGGCGCTTTTTTAGATAGCTCTGAATCGACTGAAGATTCTCAAACACAACTTCCGAACTGCCATTGACTTGAAAGCTCTCTGAGTATTCAAACTTCTTCAAATTTTTTGGGGCCTCAGGCGGTGGCGCGAAGATAGCGCTCGCGTGAACCCGCATCCGCGGAATAATGCAACCGACGAGTGAAACCATCAATAATAAATAGATTGCAGAAAACCAAAATGAGCCATAAACATCAAACATCCCAATTCGATCTAACCAAGCTGAAGTACCAGGATTTTCCGAGATGAACTGATTAACTTTTAGTGGCGATGCTGTTCTTTGCGGAAATACCGATCCTGGAATGGAAGCAACCGCTAGTAGGAAAAGCAATTGCAATGCCACGCGCATGGTGGTCAGTTGTCGCCAAAACCAGCGAAGCCAGCCAAAGGCAGAAAGCGGAATGATTGGATTTTCTTCCCGGACGTTCTGGGTTGACTCCTCGTTCACAAGAAGACTCCGAAATTAGCTGCCCATTGCTGCAAGAAGATTGTCATCTGCTGCCATAAGCCAGTCATTATTGCAAAACCAATCAGCACCAAGAATGCGCCACCAATTTTTGTAATCGACCGACTGTGAGTGCGCAGGAATTTTGTCGCCACAAGAGATTTGCGGTAGGCCAACGCAACCAATAAAAATGGTGCGCCAAGTCCAATGCAATAAAACATAGCAAGAATTGCTCCGCGGATCGGACCTTCTTCGAAACTTAAAGTTAAGACTGCAGCCAACGTTGGGCCAATGCAAGGGGCCCAGCCAAGTCCAAACACCAAACCTAGAAGCGGCGCTGACCAAATTCCATCTTGAATTCGCATTCTTAATCTGAAATCTTGTTGAGCGGCTGGTATCCAACCTAGAAAACTTGCACCCATCACAATTACCACAAGCCCAAGCACGATGTTTAAACCATCTTGATTGGCTTTCAGCCAAGAGCCAACTTGACCAAATGCTGCACCGGCAGAAATAAATAGAAAACTAAAACCGGCAATGAACCCAAGTGAACCCATAACCAATCTTGATTTTTGTTGGGTCAACCCTTCAGAGTTTTGAATTTCTTTGTGGCTAAGGCCTGATATGAAGGATAAGTAACCTGGCACAAGCGGTAGCACGCAAGGACTGGCAAAAGATAAAAATCCCGCTGCGATTGCGATTGGAATTGCGAGCAACATCGAACCACTCATTACGGTTTGACCTACATCAGCAATAAACACTTGGCTATTCTTCCAAAAGTGATTCGGTCAGGCTGCGAATCAACGAAATATCAGCTGCACCGAGTGCAAATCCTGCAACTCTGCCCTTTTTGTCAATAAAGATCGTGCCTGGGACTGTGGCCGAAGGCACACCTGGAATTTGTGAGATAACAGCAGAATCAAAATCTGCTATTTGTGGAATTGATATTTTGTATTTTGCGGTGAATGCGTTTACGGCGGATTCGTTTGTGCGAGTTGCAAATCCGAAGACTTTCAATCCCTCGGCAGATTTCTTGTTTAGTAATTCTTGCAGTCTCGGCACTTCGGTTCGGCATGGAGCACACCATGGGCCCCAGGCATTAAGAATTAGAACCTGTCCGCGGTAGTTAGACAATTTCCAAGCAGTTCCATCTAGCAAATTTCCTGCAAGTTCAATTACAGGACCACGTTCTGATGCATCTCGCAAAACTGCGCTGCCATCAGCTGCTACGTAGCCGATTGATTCCTCGTTCTTTAAGTTATTTGAAGCGCAACTAGCTAATGAAATCATTAGCATTATCAGCGCCACAACTTTGCGAATCATGCACCAGCACCTTTGGATGCTTTCGCAACTAATTCTGCTGCCGGTTCGCTGTATTCAATAGAAACAAGTTTGTCATCGTCAAAAACAAAAGAAGTTAAAGACGCAAGACTGCACTGACGTTTGCGTGGATCGTGTAGGAAGCTTCTTTTCTCACCATCGAGTCGAGCCACCCAAATCGGTAATTGGTGTGAGACACAAACCGCTTCATGACCAACTGCATTTTTACGAGCATCTTCAATCGCAAGTTTCATCCGAGCAGCAACTTGAACATACGGCTCACCCCACGATGGGCGGAACGGATTCCAAAGATGTCTCCAGGTGCGAGGGTTTCTTAAAACCCCATCACCAACCGAAACTCTTTGGCCTTCGAAAACATTTTCGCTTTCTATCAAATTGCTATCGGTAGCTAGTTCCAAATTATGTGATCTCGCGATTGGGGTTGCAGTCTGTTGCGCACGCTCTAAAGGTGACGCAACCACATAAGTGATGTCATTCTTGTTTAAAGATGCGGCCACTACTTCGGCCATTTCTTCGCCAAGTTTCGAGAGTCTAAATCCTGGAATTCGTCCGTAAAGAACTTTTGATGGATTGAAGACCTCGCCGTGACGCATTACATGCACAACAGTGCGCACACCCACAGCAACTCCAATCGGTACTAGGTGACCTTACGGCGAACCGCGCTTCTTCGCCGACTCGGACGCCAGGAAGTTTCACCCTGCTCGACTGCAATCTCACGCAGGCTGGCACCGTGGTTTGCCAAATCTTTGATCAGCGCGTCAACCACTGGCTCAGCAGCTAGGACGTCAACTCGCAAACCATGTTCTTCACAGGTCTTTGCAGTCTGCGGCCCGATGCATGCAATCACAGTCGCGGTGTGTGGTTTTCCAGCAATACCAACCAAGTTGCGAACAGTTGAAGAAGATGTAAACAAGACGGCGTCGAATCCACCGGATTTAATTGCATCGCGAATTTCAACTGCTGGTGGTGCTGCGCGAACTGTTCGGTATGCAGTCACATCGTCAACTTCCCAGCCAAGTTCAATTAAACCTGCTGCAAGTGATTCAGTTGCAATATCAGCACGTGGCAAGAAAACCCGATTGATTGGATCGAGAAGTTCATCAAACTCAGGAAATTCATCTAGCAAATCTGCAGTTGAAAGGTGTTCTGCTAAAGCCAAGTCTGGGCGGATACCGAATTTTGCTAATTGATCCGCGGTGCCTTCACCTGTAGTTGCAATTTTGAGTCCAGCGAATGCGCGTGCATCTAGTCCGAATTCTTGGCACTTGCCCCAAACAGCTTTAACCGCATTGTGGCTAGTGAAAATAATCCATTCGTAACGGCCAGAAACTAAACCGTGAACAGCGCGTTCCATTTGCTGAGGAGTACGTGGTGATTCCACTGAAACGGTTGGCACTTCAGTAACAGTTGCGCCAAGTGATTCCAATTCCAAAATCGCTTCACGCAATGCGTCTTTGGTTTTTGGAATCAAGATTCTCCAGCCGAAAAGTGGCTTAGCTTCGAACCAGGAAAGAGTGCTGCGCTTTCCAACAGATTCACCAATCACCATTAACCCTGCACCAGTTTGGCGTGAGTTCTTAACGGCAGCTGGAATTTCTTCCAATGTTGAAATGATCGAGCGTTGATCAACGGTTGAACCATCGCCGAAATTTCAACAGCTTTGTCAGCGCCATTCAAGATTGTCAAAGTTACATGACTTGCAACATGGTCTGACCAATTGATGTCTGAATTGTTTGCATCAATGATGCGAACCTCATGACTTTTGTTTGCGGTTAGGCCAATGCCAGCAAAACCAGCAACGCCAGTGATTGTTGAAACACACGGAACATATTCAAAAACGATTTTTGATTTATTTAGAGCCGCCACTTCGCGAGCAAATGCGCCATCGAGAACTGGATCTCCCGAAAGGATTCTGGCAACTTCGTGTCCAGCCTTTGCGGCTTCGACTACTGCCTTTGCACGTGCTGCGTTTTCGAGCGGCAAACCTTCGCCATCAACAGCTGCAACAATCTCAACTTCGTGTCCAACAAACTTTTTAGCAATTTCAACCACGTCATGATCTGCCATTACGAAGGTGGCATTGGTCAATGCGCGAACTGCGCGAACTGATAGAAGTTGAGCATCTCCAGGACCTGCTGCGATTAGCGTTACAGATCCGGTCTGTGTGCGTGTGGCGCTCATGCGCGAAATCACCTCTGTTGGTTGTGCACCAACTTAGAAAGCATTGAGCCCTTGATCTTGCCCCTGGGCCCACGTCCCTAAGTCCGTGTCGGGGGTCAACCGTGTGGCTGACCAGGCGTGGCGAAATCTAGAGCGAAATTGGCAATTGACCAAAATTGAGCGGAATCTGTGAGCAGATGTCCGAATCGTGAACTCGTATTTGATTATTTGCGACGCAAGGTTCGGGCGAATAGCCCAGCAATTGCCGCAATGATGGCATTTATCCCGTACTTGCGAACATGGCGCATTTTGCGAAAATCATAAATCGACCAGCCGCGCTTCTTGGCTATTGCCCGAAGTTTTCGGTCCCCATTTATTACTGATGCATGCCCGACAATTTCTAGCATTGGCAGGTCATTAGATGAATCTGAATAGGCGTAGCATTTTGATAAATCAAAATTCTTTTCGCGGGCAAGTTTTGCTACTTCTTCAGCTTTTACTTTTCCGTGAATTGGTTTACCCAATATCTCACCAGTGAAGATGTCGTCAACCACAACAGCTTGCGAACCAATTGCGTCAGTTAAACCCAAAGACTGTGCAAGTAATTGCGCAAGTCTTTGTGGAGAAGCGGTAACCAACCAAACTTCACGACCTTGAGCAATATGTTCTTTCGCAATTGCCAAAGTCTGTTCATAAATTTTTGGTTTGAGTTCTTTCTCAATGAGTTCATCAGCTAAGGCTTCAAGTTTTGACAAACTATGGCCAGCTGCAATCTTTAGAACTAATTCTTTCAGCCGATCTTGGTCGCCTAAATGCTCTTTGCCAACGACTACAAATTTAAGTTGCTTCCAAAAAAATTTGGTGAAGTCTTTGGTGGTGAAATACCCGTAATCCTTTAAGCCGCGACCAAACAAGAAAAATGATGAGCCCCGAATAAGCGTGTTATCCAAATCAAAGAAGGCTGCTGACTTCTCTCCTGACAAAGCGGAGATAAGTTGAGACTTGGAAATCTGATGAATCGCTACCTTTTGGCCGTCCACCAAGATCACTGGAATATCGAGCAGATACTTGGCTTCGAGTTCCCGGTCATCAAGAATAGAAAGTTCGGTGAAATCCTCACCCACCACTTGGCGAATGACATTGCGCATTTCGTCACACAGATGGCAGCCAGGCTTTCCAATCAGTGTTACTCGGCTTAAACCCATGGATTACCTCGTTCGACGATCAATTCGTCGACCATATTTTGGATAAGTCCGCGAAAGTGATGGGCGAAATCTAGAACGGCCTTTTCATCATATTGAGAAGGTAGTTCACTTGATGGAATTGGTTTACCAAATTGGATGATCCATTTGCTAGGAAGCGGCAACACTCCTAGCGGGCCAAGAAGCGGAAAAGTTGGCGTGATTGGGAAATATGGCAACTTAAATAATTTGGCAAGCGGTTCAACATTTGCCACCATCGGATAAGCCTCTTCCGCGCCAACAATCGCTAGCGGAATTAATGGGACATTAGCTTCGCGGGCAGTTGTAATAAATCCGCCCTTACCAAAATGCTGAAGTTCATATCTGCGCATCCAAGTTTTGCCAACGCCACTAAAACCTTCTGGCCATACGCCCACCAATTTCCCGCTGCCCAAAAGTCGTAAAGCTTCTTCAGGCGAGGCATTCGTGTGTCCGGCCGCGCGGGCAATGTCTTTGACGATTGGTACTTCAAATACCAGGTCAGCTGCCAACATATGAATGTGTCGCTTATATGGATGGGTATCAAAAATGGCTAACTGCGTCATCAATGCATCTAAGCCAATTGCGCCGGAATGATTTCCAGCAACTAAAGCAGCGCCTTGATTTGGAATATTTTCAATTCCCCGAACTTGAGTTCTAAACCAAACTTCAGCCAACGGGCGAAGCGCCGCCATAAAAACACGATCATTTAATTCTCGATCAAAACCATTATTATCTGATTGACCAGAATTCAATAACCGGTCTTTTATGATTTCAGTGATTGATGCAGATTCAGGGGCTGGTCCTGTGTTACCAGCTCTGCGTGCTGCTTGGGAAGGAGTCTGTGACATCTAACCTCCCAAGCAAAACAAACTTTGTACTACGCAGGTCTACTTACGACGTTGCGCGCGAGTTTTACGCAAATTCTTGCGGTGTTTTTTCTTCGCCATGCGCTTGCGGCGCTTTTTGATTACTGAACCCACTTTTTCCTCTTTCAGATGAATTGGCGCAAGCCTAAAGGTTTATAGTTCAAAGCCCGTACCTGGGCACGAATCAAGCGCTGGTGATGAATGAATCGCGCAAGTAATCGTTTACTGCAGATTCTGGAACTCGGTAAGAACGACCAAATCGAACAGCTGGCAATTCGCCGGATTGGACTAGACGATAAACCGTCATTTTTGAAACTCGCATAATCGCAGCAACTTCAGCAACCGTGTAAAACTTAGGATCGTTTTCAAATGCACGTGGCTTAGCTGGCACGATTTCTCCTAACGGTTTGAAGGTCAGTGGCGGACAATAGTGCCCAAACAATTTTGCACAAAACCATGGGCTGCCCCCGTGGGCAATGATGACTCAGAGTTCGACCATAAGTCCATAATGCGGAAAAATTATCTTTCTCACGCTCTTGATTTCAACGTCTGTTCCAACATCTGGAACCCAATCGGTGCAAAATTCTTGAAAGAAATCGGATTAGGCCTTAACCCTCTGAAAGTTCCTTCGAACGATCGTGGCAGGCCTGCATGCCCGCTTCGATTGCTTCGCGAAATTTGTGTTCATCAAAAGTAGCAATAGCGCGGGCGGTTGTTCCATTTGGTGAGGTGACGTTTTGACGCAATGTTTCTGGCGACTTATTTGCATCCCGCAACATAGCTGCAGCACCAACAATTGTTTGAACTGTAAGTTCGTGGGCAGCTTCTTGAGACAACCCAAGTTTTTGCCCAGCTGCAATCATTGCCTCAGCAATATAAAAGATGTAAGCAGGGCCGCTTCCACTTACTGCTGTGACAGAGTTTTGCAAACTTTCATCAACAATCAACGTCTTGCCGATACAAGCCATAATTGTTGTTGCACTAGCTAATGCATCCTTTGAACAATTTGCGCCAGCAGAAAGCACACTCATACCTTCGCCAACCAAAGCCGGGGTGTTAGGCATGACCCGAACTACTGAAACGCCAGTTTGCAATTTGTTCTCAATAAATTCAGTTGTTATTCCAGCAGCCACTGAAATTACCAAAGTCCCAGGTTTTACAAAGCCAGAAATCTGGTCAAGTAAATCCGCCATATCCTGAGGTTTAACCATCAACAAGATGGTGTTTGAGGCTGCTGCAGCCTCATCTGAGAGGTTTTTTACACCGTAAACGTCAGCTAATTCGGTTGTTCGTTCGGCCCGCTTTTCGACAACGACTATTTCGTCGTTGAAAGAATCACTTGCGAGCAGACCTTCCAATATGGCACCACCCATCATGCCAACACCGAACAGTGCAGTGGTTCCCATAATTCTCCGATCCTCTTTGGTTAAAGCCTAGACCTTGAGGTGGGCCGAAGCACTGCCTAGTTGCGCTTACGCTTGCACAGTGACTGAATTAAAGCTGACCTTTGCACGCTCTTGGGTTGAATTTGACGACCCAGAAGATGCGGAAAATATTTATCGATGTGACCTAACTTGGTTAACTTCTAGTTGGAATTGCATATACGGTAAAGGTTGCCAAGGCATTGTTGAAGACAAACCAGAAAACGGTTGCTGTTCACTCGGTGCACATTTCACTGACAAAGAAGATTTCACACGAACCAAAAAGTATGTTGAGAAACTAACTCCAGAACTTTGGGAAAATTACGAAAAGGGTCGCAAAAAGTGGACCGAACGTGATGATGACAACTCCAAGAAAACTCGAGTTATAAATGGTGGTTGCATCTTTTTAAACTCACCAGACTTTGCAGGCGGTGGCGGTTGCGCACTTCATCACCTAGCTCTAAACACAGATACTTCAATTACTAAAACCAAACCGGATGTTTGCTGGCAACTTCCAATGCGCCGTGACTTCGAATGGCGCAAACTTGATGACGGCAACAAACGCTGGGTCATCACAATTGAGGAATACACCCGCGCTGGTTGGGGTCCTGGTGGACATGACCTTCATTGGTATTGCACTTCAAATACTGAAGCCCACAATGCACCAAAACCTGTTTTTATTACCGAAAAAGACACTCTCATTGCAATGATGAGCAAAAAGGCATACAAAATCTTGGTTGAACATTGCGAAGCCCGAATGGCGGCCATCACTGCAGCTCGTCGAATTGCTGCAAAAAATGGTGATCCGAAAGAAGTTCGGGCAATCATGAATGGCTTAGCAGTTCATCCTGCTGACCAAAACTAATTTTTGTTTCAAAACACATACTTATTTCACTTGTATTTTCTTAACAAGTCATTTATTTGCTTAACAAGTCATTTGCACATCTAGTAAGTAATTACTTACTCCACAAATATAGGCCGATTGCGATTAAGGCAGAAGATGCCAGTCCAAATATCGTTGCAGTTCGAATTGAAACTCTTGGGTTTTCAAAGTATCTGCCATAGGACTTAGGCCAGCCATCTTTCAATGCCGCTCGCTCAATAAGTTTGGCTTTTTCTTCAGCTTTTATTTGTGTAAAGTTTTCTGGATAGTTCAAAACTGGCGCATTGATGTAATCCTGAACTATTTGCTTATCGACTACCCGCAATATATTTACACATATTGAACATTCGGCAGAATGCGTTACGAGATGCATTTGTTGGGCGCGAGAAAGCCGAGATCCAAGAGTTTGATGTGCCGAATTGACCACTGGACACTTTGATGGATTGTTCATTAAAGCAAGTGAGATGGCTGCACGAGCCATGTTCTTGCGGCCCTCTTTCAATTCTCGCCCGACAACTTTTTGCCCTTCGTCCACAATTTTGCTAATTTCAACATCTGAATATTTGTGCCGCAGACTCAAACTCAATACTGCGCGTTCCATCAAAGTTAAGGCTTGAACCGGGTCTGCATCAATTGGGATAACTGGAATGTCGAATGCAAAAACATTGCGGGCACGCATTTGCCGAAAACTCTCAGCTCTAGCCACTGCAAATGTTTGGAGATCGCTCAGGTCTTCACTAATAGCCAAGGTCTCTACGGTCGTTTGATTGCTAACCTCAACATCGAGCACCACACTTGTGATGAAATCGTAAATGTCGGAAGGCTTGACCATCTCTTCTCCTTGTCCCAAGTGGGCGGTAGCGTGTCCTCTATGGCAACTGGCAAATCAAAGACTAAATCAAGCGGCTTCAAATGTGGGGAGTGCGGCTGGCAAACCACTAAATGGGTTGGCCGCTGTGGTGAGTGTCAGGCTTGGGGCACGATTGATGAAATCGGGGTCACACACGCCCGCACAGTCGCATCTGGGCAAGTTTCTGCCCCTGCCACACCAATCGGTGAGGTCAATATCGAATTCGCTAAGGCTGAGCCCACTGGCATCGATGAGCTAGATCGGGTGCTCGGCGGAGGGCTGGTCCCGGGGTCTGTGGTTTTGCTAGCTGGCGAACCTGGGGTTGGTAAATCAACTCTCCTACTCGAAGTTGCAAGCCAAGCTGGAAATTCTGGAATTGCTCTTTATATAACTGGCGAAGAATCAGCAGCCCAAGTTCGATTGCGGGCCGAACGCATTGGCGCACTTGCCCCTAATCTTTATTTAGCAAGTGAAACCGATTTAGGTGCGGCACTTAGCCATATTGAAAAAGTAAATCCAAAACTTGTTGTCCTAGATTCAGTGCAAACTTTTTCTTCAACTGAAGTAGATGGTCAAGCCGGTGGCGTTACACAAGTGCGCGAAGTTGCTGCGAGTTTGATTCGGGTTGCAAAAGAAAAAAACATCGTCACAATTCTTGTCGGACATGTCACCAAAGATGGAACTATTGCTGGTCCGAGAGTTCTCGAACATTTAGTTGATGTGGTCTTGCAAGTTGAAGGTGATCGTCACACTCGTCTTCGCTTAGTCCGAGCCGCTAAAAATCGTTATGGCGCGGCCGATGAAGTTGGATGTTTTGAATTAAATGATGGCGGCATAACTGGAATTGCTGATCCAAGTGGATTGTTTGTGTCTGCACAGCATGAATTAGTTAGTGGCACTTGCCTCACTATGACAGTTGAAGGAACTCGGCCTCTGTTGGCAGAAATCCAATCCTTAGTCGCCGCGACAAATGTTCCAACCCCGCGTCGGGCAACTGCAGGCCTCGACAATGCCCGCAACGCAATGATTTTGGCAGTACTCGAACGTCGCGCCGGACTATCACTCAGTAGCAGAGACGTTCACGTTGCAACTGTGGGTGGCATGCGTATTACCGAACCAGCCGCCGATCTAGCGGTGGCATTAGCCGTCACAAGTGCCGCTCGCGACTTTGCCCTTCCACACTCACTCATTGCAATCGGTGAAGTTGGACTAGCAGGAGAAGTGCGCCGCATCGCTGGTCTCAGCCGACGGCTAAGCGAAGCTGCTCGATTGGGCGTTAAAGATGCAATCGTGCCAGCAAACTCAGGTCCATATCCAAAAGGTATAAATGTGCATGAGGTCAGCACAGTTCGTGAAGCAATTGCAGTGGCTAGCAAGTTCAGCAAAGAAGTAAAAGACTAATCAAGTCAATTAAAACGAGTTAGTCATCTTGAAATCACATTTCAAACGCTAAATTACGCGGGTTATGGCATCCAAACCCACTGCTCAGCAATTATTGATTCGGCGAATCCTGGCTTTGATAATTGTGTTAGTAGTGGCTCTCGGAGCTTTCAAAATCACATCTCCGGTACTTTCATTTATCTCAGATGCTTTTTCTGGTAATCCTGAACAAACGGTTGCACCAACCCAAAGCGAAACCAATCCCAATAAGAATCTGCAAAAGTGCAATGATGCTGATATTTCCGTGGCACTTGGCTTTGAAGGAAAAACTAACTTCACAAGTGAAGAAGTAATCGTGATTGATGCAACTTTCATTGGTCAACTAATACTTGCCCAGTTAATAACAAAAGCAATTTAGTTGAGATGCAACCTGGTAATACTTACCGAACCACTATTACTTGGGGTGGAAATGTGGATCCAAAAGCTTGTGGCAAAGACGCTAAACACCTCAGAGCCGGTGAATACGGAATTTATGCCAGCAATGGCAATGCCAAATCAGAAAGGGCGACCATCACCTTTGAGTGATAGTCGCCCATTTCTTAATTCCTAATTAACTACTTAGTTTTTCCAAGATCTACCACTGGAAGATCTGGGAAGTCAGTCTTTGGTGAGCCAGTGAAAGTAAATTCAGCTGTTAGACCTTCACCAATTACGTCAACAAGCACGATTTCACTTGGCTTTAGGTCGCCAAACAACAACTTCTCGCTCAACACATCTTCGATTTCACGTTGAATAGTGCGACGAAGTGGTCGGGCGCCATTTGACTGGTCGTAACCCTTAATGGCCAATGCAGCTTTTGCTGCCATAGTGAGTTCGATGCCCATGTCTTTGTCACGTAGGCGTTCGTCAAGTTTCGCAATCATCAGATCAACGATTTCAACGATTTCTTCTTGGCTCAACATGTGGAAGACAATGGTGTCATCAATGCGGTTTAGGAATTCAGGTTTGAAGTGTTCCTTTAGCGCGTTGTTCACCTTCTTCTTCATTGCGTCATACCAGTTGTCATCATCACCAGTGAAGCCGAGGTTTTGACCCTTTGCAGCATCTCGCGTACCGAGGTTGGTGGTCATGATGATTACGGTGTTCTTGAAGTCAACCATTCGTCCTTGTGCATCGGTCAATCGACCTTCATCCAAGATCTGCAACAGTGAATTGAAAATGTCTGGGTGAGCTTTTTCGATTTCGTCGAAAAGAATCACACTGAAAGGTTTACGGCGAACACGTTCAGTTAACTGACCGCCTTCTTCATATCCAACATATCCTGGAGGTGCACCGAATAAGCGTGAAATTGTGTGCTTTTCAGCGTATTCGCTCATATCTAGCGTAATTAGTGCATCTTCATCGCCGAATAGGAATTGAGCCAAAGTCTTTGAAAGCTCGGTTTTACCAACACCAGAAGGTCCGGCAAAGATGAACGAACCACCAGGACGCTTTGGATCTTGCAAT